>DATJHZ010000051.1:0-6044 GCA_035493595.1 Cyclobacteriaceae bacterium
CATCTCCAAAGCACTGATATAGCCGTTAGCTTCAATCTTCACCATGTAAATATCGGTAGCAGGAATCTGCAATGAAAAGCCGTTAGTGCTTGATGCTGAAACCGTGTTACTTAGTCGTGTGGCTGCAAAGACAAGTTTTGCATCAATAGGCTCTCCTGTTTTGGAGTTGTTCACCTTGCCATAGACTTTTACAAGTTTGTTTTCAGTCTCTACTTTGCTGTAATCTATCGTGACGATATTATTTTCTTTCGTGGAAATTGTTGCTATAGCTTTTGAAGAATCAATTTTGTTCAGACCTTCAGGACGATAAAATTTTATATCGCCATAGCCATCACTGTTTTTAGTGCTGACATAAAGTGAACCTATTGAAGCATAATCACGATAGAAAAATTCTCTGCCTTCAGAATTTACAGGAGCGCCCAGATTTACGGGATCTGACCAATTTGTCCACGTATCATCAAGGCGTGTAGACGAATAAACATCATAACTTCCACTACCCTTTCTGCCATTTGAAGAGAAGTATAATGTCATACCATCTTCGCTCAACGTTGGGCTTAACTCTTGAAATTGTGTATTGATTTTACTTCCCAGATTACGAGGCTCGGTCCAACGCCCGTCTTCATTGATGCTAACGTAAATATCTTCCACGCCCTTAGTACCATAGGTTTCTGCAGAGAAAACAAAAATTCCTTTATCTGTTGTAATGTAGCCACTTAAAAAAGTAGACTTGTTCTGAAAATATGGAATGGCAATATTTTCGGGCTTGCCCCAGGATGAACCGTTATTTTTAGAAACTGAAATTCCCTGAGTACGTGCTGTGCCTCCTGATGGATCGTAATGACTCAGTAAGAAAAGCTGAGATCCGTCTCTTGACAAACCAGCAACAGCGTTATAAGCACGATCGTTTATTAATGTTCCTCCGTGTACAGGCAAACTCCATTGAGTACCTTGCAAAACTGAGATCCATATATCGCCAGGATCTTTCTTGCCTCCAACATTCTGCGGATGATTGGCCACCGTAAAGAAAAGTGTTTTTCCATCGGCACTTAAAACAGGATTTAGCTCATCATAAATAGAATTGATTCCTTTAAAGGCATCAATGGAAATAACCTGAGCAACAACCGAATTGGCAATAAACACCAGAACAATGGTAAAAAATTTCATCAGCACTAATTTTCTGCAAATATAGAAAGCCACATCACTTACTGTAAATAGGTAAAAGTGCTCAATTTTTATTGACTCACCCATGTATTGTCACGAATTGTAAACCGCCATGGCAATGCTGCATCTTCACCAGCATAGTCAATACCGATGCGTGGTGAAGCAATGATGTTCTTGCCTGGTATTTTTACATTCAAGTCTTCAATCCAAATCTCGTCATCCAAAAGTAATTTTCCATTGAAAGTTCGGTTAATGCCCAGAGCTTTAGTCAACTTACCCGGACCGGAGGTAAGTTGAAGATGGCGTGTTTTCGAACCTCTCAATTTTTTCATTTCATCTATTCCTTCCAGCGGTTCAATAGCCCGGATTAAAACTGCATCCGCAATATCCTCATCGTTTGTCACAACATTAACCAGGTGATGCATTCCATAACACAAATACACATACACATGACCACCGTGATTAAACATGATGGAGTTGCGCGGCGTCTTTTTTGCTCCATACGCATGTGAGCCACGCTCCTTCCATGAATAGGCTTCTGTTTCCACAATCATACCGCCTACCTTTACACCATTAGAATAAGTAAAAAGTCCTTTGCCAAGCAATTCGCGGGCAATTTTCACTACATCTTTCCGCTTATAAAATTCAATCGGTAACTTCATAATCACTTCTTTACCATCCGGATGTTTGTTTAAATTTGCCCACCCATTTTAAATCAAACTTAAAATTAATATCCACCATGAAAAAATCAGTATTGATCGCCTTATTAGCGATAGCATGTTTTACAGTAGAAGCGCAGGTCCAAACACCCGCAGCAAGCCCTGCAGGTTCTGTTTCTACAACAGTTGGTTTAACGAACGTCAAAATTGATTATTTCCGGCCACGTGCCAAAGGCAGAAAGATTTTTGGAACAGAAGCCGCTGTTGTGGTTCCTTTCGGAACAATCTGGAGAACTGGCGCTAACTCAGGCACCAAAATTTCTTTCTCTGATGATGTAAAAGTAGAAGGCATTGCAGTACCTAAAGGTGAATATCTTATTTTCAGCTGGCCAGGTGCTTCTGAATGGTCATTTGCACTTTATAGCGACCTAACCTTAGGTGGCAACGTTAATGGCTATGACAAAACTAAAGAGGTAGCCAATTTCAAAGTAAAGTCTGACAAGCTTACTGAGAAAGTTGAAACATTAACATTCAACATTAGTGACATTGCTGATGACAGCAAGAGCGCTAAAGTTCAGTTAACATGGGAAAACACTTCAGTAAAATTCACTGTTACTGCCGATTACGATGCTAAAGTAATGAAGTCTATCGAAGAGAATACCAAAGTAAATTCTGGTAACTATTTCTCAGCTGCTGTTTACTATTTAGAGACTGGCAGAGATTTGAACCAGGCTTTAACATGGGTTAATGAAGCATTGAAAAGCAACCCTACTGCTTTCTGGATGCTTCACCAAAAAGCTAAAATTCAAAAAGCTCTTGGCGACAAGAAAGGCGCTGCTGAAACGGCAACAGCTTCTTTAAATTCTGCCAAAGAAGCCAAGAACAGAGACTATCAAATGATGAATGAAGATTTGATCAAATCGTTGAGATAATCTATTCTGCATCTATTAAAAGGTCGTCCATTACAGGCGACCTTTTTTTATGAGCCTGATTTGTAGTTTGATGAATGGTTATCATTCATTTTTAATATGCCTTATATTTGATTAGGCATTATTCAGCACAAACATGACTACTTCCACACGAAGAGAATTTCTAAAAACAGCAGGCTTATTATCGGTAGCCATTACGGGCTTTTCTTTTGATTTAAAAAAAGAGAAACCACTCCTATCGTTCTCAACACTTGGCTGTCCTGATTGGTCGTTTAGTTCTATTGTTGATTTTGCAGCTGCTCATGGTTACAGTGGTTTGGAAATGCGTGGCGTGCTTCGCGAGTTGGATCTGACTAAATGTCCTGAATTTAAGAGCGATGAAAACATAGCATCTACACTAAAACTTATGCAGGACAAAGGATTAAAATTTGTTAACCTTGGCTCTTCTGCCCAATTGCATAATTATTATAGTGCCGAACGAAAAAAGAATCTTGATGATGCAAAACGATTCATTGATTTAGCACAAAAATTATCCTGCCCCTATATTCGCGTTTTCCCTAACAGTTTTCCGAAAGATCAGGATCGCGCGGTGACTATGGATCTTATTTCAAAAGGGTTACTCGAACTCGGCAACTATGCAAAAGGAAGTAATGTAAAAGTGCTGATGGAAACACATGGCGAGTTAGTTTATGTAGCCGATGTTGAAAAGATTATGCAAACAGTTGAACATCCTCAGGTGGGACTGATCTGGGATCCTCTCAACATGTGGACTATCACAAAAGAATCGCCAACGGAAGTTTATAGCAGATTAAAAAAGTATATCTACCATGCTCATATAAAAAATGCAACACTAGCAGATGGTAAGATTGCTTACACCTTAATGGATAAAGGTGAAGTTCCCATTTATGAAGCTGTTGACGCTTTACGAAAAGGCGGATACACAGGCTATTATAGTTTTGAATGGGAAAAGCTATGGCACCCGGAAATAGATTCACCAGAAATAGCACTGGCAGATTACCCTGTTGCCATGGCAAATCATTTTAAATCAATGAAGTAATTGCGACTACATCACATTTAGTAATTTCTTCATCAAAATATAATGCGGGCTATCTATTTGACTTGATAAGTCAAACTGTCGCATTAAGCCCCCTACTTTGCCGTAATTACACCTACTCTCCGTCTTTTTTGTATTGTAAGTTTGTATTGTCATAATCAAACAATGGTTATGTCTGTGCAGCACACTTAACAAAATTTTGTTGAAAGCATTTTAGTAACTTTAAATGAAGTAATATGAATACCATACTTATCATTCTTCTTGTAATCGGAATTATTATAGCACTCCTGCTTGCGGTTGCCTATTTTTCAAGTGAAGAATATTCAATCGAGCAAGAGATAATTGTTAACAAGCCAAAACATCAGGTGTTTGAGTATATCAGAGTATTAAAGAACTCTGACAATTTTAATAAGTGGGTAATGATGGATTCCGCCATGAAGAAAACATATACCGGAACCGATGGTACTGTGGGTTTTGTCTATTCATGGGACAGTGAGAACAAACAAGTTGGCAAGGGTGAACAAGAAATTATTAAAATCAAAGACGGAGAAAGAATTGATTATGAACTTCGTTTCTATAAACCATTTGAAGGAAAGGCCAATGCATGGCTAAATATTTCATCTCTTGCTGAGAATCAGACTAAAGTACAATGGGTTTTTAGTGGTTTAAGAAACTATCCTATGCGAATTATGCACATCGTCTTAAATCTGAAAAAGGCATTAGGTAAGGATTTACAAACAAGTCTGATCTCATTAAAAAATGTTCTTGAAAAATAATACTTATAACTCTTCTATTTCAGTATTGAATATGATTGAAGTTTTTAAAACCGATATTACAGATTCACTTCAGGCTAAAGTACTGGGAGATCATATTCACGATCTCTTCAAGGAATATACTGTTAACTTTGACCTTGATGATTGTGATCGGATAATGCGTATTGTTAGTACTTCGCCTGTTGTACAGGTCGACATCCTCATTGATATCCTTAAAGGTTTCGGATATCACGCTGAGGTTTTACAAGATGATGATTGTGCTTTTACAAAGTCATACAATCCTCCGCTGTTTCTTCTTAATTAATTCAAGATCTAAAATGAAAGACTCACCTCTTGTCATTGAGAACTCCTACCCAGTTCCTATAGCAAAAGTCTGGAAAGCACTCACTGATAAAAATCAAATGAAGCTTTGGTATTTTGATCTCCCTGAATTTAAACCTGAAGTAGGTTTAGAGTTTCAGTTTTATGGAGGAAAAGATGAGAACAACCAATATCTGCATAAATGCAAAATCACTGAAGTTATCATCAATAAAAAAATCACCTACAGTTGGCTTTACGATGGTTACGAGGGAAAGTCATTTGTAACATTCGAATTGTTTGAAGAAGGGAACAAGACAAGACTTAAACTTACCCACACTGGTCTGGAAACACTTCCTAACAACCCCGACTTTGCAAAAGAGCGATTTGCTGAAGGCTGGACTTACATTACAGGCACTTCTCTTAAAGAATTTCTGGAGAAAAACTGAGCCATACGTTGGCTTAAACGCTCAACTCAAATTGAAAGAAGACATATAGAAATTATAAATCAGAAATAATTTGAGTTAAACTCTTCAATATTATTCCTTATTCATAAACAGTTCAGCAATTAACCTGTCAATTAATTCATGATTGGTAAGTTCAAGTAATACAATCATGACAATAAGTGCAGATAGAAGAACCGGTAAATAATACGAGAAACTTTTCTTCTCTTCGCTACTCGCTTTAAATTGAATGGTGTCAGAAGTTTTCATATCCTAGTAAGCGTTAGGGTTCACTTTAATAAGATCATGCCTGGCTAGCCTGATTGGTCAAAAACTCATTCCCAACATTTTCCGCCACAATTGAATTTACTTAAAAAATGACCCTTATATAAAGAAAAAACACATCTTTATTTCAGAATACGTTTGAATTACACCCATTTATAGGAATAAAACAGATAAATTTTCTAATGAAAGGCTCCGTCTTGAGCAGGGACGCTATCTACCACTTGATTGATAATGCGCTTCTGCCCTATCAACAAAACTAAAAGAGAAAGAAAAGACAGCCCGGTCAAAAGAGCTACGATAGGAACGCTGTCGCTTGTATTGAATAATCCAACACCTGCTGATGCCAGGCCAGCAATGCCTAATTGAATAAATCCAATTAGCGCAGAAGCACTTCCAACATTTTTAGTGAAGGGTGCAAGTGCAAGCGCCTGTGCATTTGGATT
>DATJHZ010000052.1:0-34027 GCA_035493595.1 Cyclobacteriaceae bacterium
ACAAGATTTTCATAGGAGAAAGTAGTATATGATAGACCATGACCAAAGGCAAATTGAGGCTCTACTTTCTTCGTATCAAAATAACGATAGCCTACCAGCAATCCTTCTTTATACTCTTCATTAAGTTTGTTGTCGCCAGGATATGCGCCTAACGCATGAGCCGGACTTTCTTCAAGCTTCTTAGGAAAAGTAACAGGAAGTTTACCCGATGGTGTTACATCACCGAAGATAATTTTCGCCAATGCATTACCACCTTCCATACCAGGATACCAGGCCTGGATAATTCCTTTTGCTTTACCAACCCACTTTGTCATATCAACCGGACCACCTCCAATCAAAACAATAATGGTGTTGGGATTCGCTTTTAACACAGCATCAATAACTTCATCCTGGCCGAAAGGCAAATTCATATCAGGTTTGTCTATACCTTCGCTATCAAAAGCGTTGTCATTCCATGCATCTGAATATCCATGTATAAAACCACCTACGTATACAGCAACCTCTGCACTTTTAGCTGCCTTCGCTGCTTCTTGTATCAGCTTTTTATCGGCTCCTCCTCCTTTAACAATAGCATAACCTTCTGCGTTGGTAATTTTAATTTTGTCACCCACCAAAGTTTTTAAACCTGCAAGTGGTGTAATTTCATACTTGGCATTAACTTGAGAACTTCCACCAGCACCGGCATTCTTACGAGTAGCATTAGCTCCGATAACAGCAATAGATTTTAATGACTCTTTCTTAAGGGGAAGGATATTATCATTCTTTAAAAGAACAATGGCTTCTTCAGCAATTTTAAGTGCTATTGCCTGATGCTCTGGTGTATTGAATGAACCTGGAGCACGTTTTCCAAACATGTTGGTCTTAATCATAACGCGGAGAATTCTGCGAACTTTATCGTCAACAATAGACTCTGCTATCTTTCCGCTTTTCACTAAAATAATGGCGCTATCAGCCATAAAGAATTTATTGTAATCAGGATTTGGGAGCATGGTAAGATCTGTTCCCATCTCTACATCAGTACCGTATTTCAATGCCTGCTCAGAATTATGAACAGCAGCCCAGTCACTGATAACAGCTCCTGTAAAACCTAGCTCTCCTTTTAATACAGTATTGATAAGGTATTCATTATGCGTACAATGCTGACCTCTGAATTTATTGTAAGAACCCATTAAGGTTAGTACGCCTCCCTCCTGCACTGCGGCTTTAAAACCAGGCAAGTAAATTTCGCGCAACGCTCTTTCACTCATTTCAACATTAACGTTATTGCGTTCGTATTCCTGATTGTTGGCCAGATAATGTTTTACGCAAGCTGCTACACCTTGATCCTGAATTCCTTTTATTGCACCAACAGCCATACGACTGATGAGGTATGGATCTTCACTAAGATATTCAAAGTTTCTTCCGTTCAATGGTGTGCGCATAATATTAATACCAGGACCAAGAATTACATCTTTACCTCTGAAGTTAGCTTCACTTCCCAGAACTTTTCCAAAGGAATAGCCTAGCTCAGGATTCCAGGTTGCTGCCAATGAAACTCCGGTAGGTAAATAAGAAGCTGAGTCATTACCATTTCCATCGGGCGTATAATCACGACCATGTTCTTTGCGAACACCGTGAGGTCCGTCAGACATTGTCCATTCTGGAATACCTAATCTTTTTACACCACCTGAAGTGAAGGAGGAACTGCCATGGATCATTCCAACCTTTTCTTCTAACGTCATTTGAGACAAAAGAGAATCGATCTTAGCTTCTATGGGATCTGAATTTTTGTTTTGCTTTGTACAACCTGCGATAAGCAATGCAGCACAGAAAAACGTGCTGAGGGAAAAGAATTTGTATTTCATTTAAATGGTTTTGGTTTGGTATTCTTGCTGCCAATTTCATACTTTTTATTTAATATTCAGACATCAGCTATCAGTTATTAGTCAGTAGGAATTAAAACTTGAATAGCATTATTGTAGGATCATTGACTGACGACTATTGACCGATGACTTAGTGGTTTGGTTCATTTGATATAATTTCCATAGATTAGATAAATTTTATCTATCCATAAAAACGAATGGACGTACTTTTATTAATCCTCGGAATTGTGATTCTCGTCATTTTAATCACAATGAAAAGCGATCTGGCAAGCAAACTTGACCGGATGCAAAAAATGGTCGACGAGCTTACACGTGAATTGAAAAAAATACGATCATTACCTGAGCAGGAAAAAACATCAACTAAAGAGAGACCGGCATTTCAACCAACGCCTGAACCTTTTATTCCAAAAGTAGAAAAGCCAGTCTTTGAAGAAATCAAAAAAGAACCTGAGGTAGTACAAGAAGCTCCAACAAAAATTCCAGATACTAAACCGGAACCTGTTGAAGAGGTTGTTCATCAGGCTTTCTCTAAACCTCGCATCGAGCCGTTACCTGCTCCGCCTGTCAAAAAAGAAAACAGAGCACCGAAGCCTGGCTTCTTCGAACGCAATCCTGATCTTGAAAAATTCATTGGAGAAAATCTGGCCAACAAAGTTGGGATCGGGATTCTTGTTTTAGGGATCGGGTTCTTTGTTAAGTATGCTATAGATCAGGAATGGATAAATGAAATTGGTCGCGTATTCATTGGTATATTATGTGGTGGCATACTGATTGGTGTAGCGCACCGGATGCGTAAAACATTTGCAGCCTTCAGTTCGGTATTAGTAGGCGGTGGTATTGCCATTTTATATTTAACCATCTTCATTGCTTTTCATGAGTATCAGCTCTTTAGTCAGGCAGCTGCGTTCATATTGATGGTAATCATCACAGGATTTACAATTTTATTATCGCTCGCCTATAATCGTATTGAATTGGCAATCCTTGCCATACTTGGTGGTTTTGGTTCACCCTTCATGGTTAGTACGGGAGAAGGTAATTATGTTGTGCTGTTTACCTATGTACTTATTCTGGATGTGGGCATGCTCGTTCTCGCCTATTACAAAAAATGGAATCTGGTTAACATCATTGCATACATTTTTACTCTTCTTCTTTTCGGCTCATGGTTAGGTGCAAGGTTAGATGGTAACAACATTTCTATGATTGTTGGCGCCATCATTTTTGCGACGCTGTTCTACCTGGTATTCTTCGCCATGAATATTGTTAACAACATTAAAGAACGAACACCTTTCGAAACCATTGAGATTAGTATGTTGCTCAGCAATACATTTCTTTATTACGCTGCTGGCATGGTAATTTTAAATAATGAACATGGTGAGATGTTTAAAGGTCTGTTCACCGCATCATTGGGTATTTTCAATTTTGTGTTTGCCTATCTGCTCTATAAAAATGAGCGTGTTGATAAAAAACTGGTTTTCTTATTAATTGGCCTGGTGCTTACCTTCATCAGTTTAGCAGCGCCAATTCAGCTAGAAGGTAATCACATCACCTTGTTTTGGTCTGCCGAGGCCGTGCTGTTGTTATGGCTGTCACAGAAATCTGGCATCAAGTTGATGAAGATAGTTTCGGTGATTGTTATGGGATTAATGATCATCAGTTTGATCATGGATTGGGGCCAGGTTTATTTTGATTATACACAATCACTAAATATCATTTTTAATAAGGGCTACATTACGAGCATCGTTTCTTTGGCATCGCTTGTACTCACACTTTATTTCCTGAAAAATGAGACTTCAGAAAGTGTTATTCCTGTTAATGGATATAGAGCTGCAATAACACTCGTCGGAGTTCTTGCTGCCTATTTTGCCAATCTGTTAGAGCTTCGTTTTCATTTAATTCATGGACAATTTGAATTATCGGCACAGGAAATCATTATTGGTAGCTACAGCATGCTCTTTATTGTTTTACTGCAGGTATTTGAAAAGAAACTGAAAGTGCATGATGAATTTAAACCATTGTTTGCGCTGTGGGGCGTGCTCGGCATCGCAGCCTATCTATTCTTCTATCACAGTCAGATTATTGATGCCCGTAACGCCATGCTGGCAGAGAAGGCTAGTGCATTGGGCTTTGTGTTCCATTACCTGTATCTGATCGTTCTGCTTATTGTTTCGGTATTCAGTTTGAAACGCACACAGACATTAGATGAGTTCAATCAAAAGACTTACAATATTTATTCATGGTTCTATGTTGCGTTTTATATTTTCATAGCCAGTGCCGAGCTAGATCATACGGTAGTGCTCATTGCCTATTCACTAACTGGTTCGATAGATCATATACTTTCACAAAATCATAAAATTGGGTTCCCGATACTGTGGGGCATAACATCATTCTTGCTTATTGCTATCGGGCTAAAACAAAAATTAAAACACCTTCGAATCATTTCATTATCACTGTTCTTACTCACATTGCTGAAATTGTTCCTGGTAGACATCCGTGGTATCTCCGAAGGTGGCAAGATAGCGGCCTTCATTTCACTGGGTGTGTTGTTGCTGATTGTGTCATTTATGTATCAGCGATTAAAAAAGATTATCCTGGCAGATGAAAGTAAGCAGACGGATGTCATTGAAAAGAAAGACGAAGCATGAAAATGAAATATTTAAGTACGATTGTAGCCATCTCATTAAGCATATGTGTGTCAGCTCAGACATACACACATACGGCTGCCTTACCGGTAGTAGAGAAGGATGGCTTTTACAGGATCATGCTTTCGCCAGAGCTCGGGTCTTTTCTATCAACTGATTTTGCCAATATCAGATTGTTGGACAAACAAAATAAAGAGGTTCCATTTCTGATCGATGAAGAATCTGCTTATTACACCACTCAACAATTTCATGATTATACTATTGTTGAGAAGAAGCAGAAGCCTGGATGTTGTACATCGTTGATTCTAAAAAATAAAGACAAAGAGCCTATCAATAATATAAGTCTGATTATTAAGAATGCTGAAGTAGTTAAAGAAGCTACGCTACTGGGCAGTGACGATAAAAAGCAGTGGTATGCGTTAAAACAACACTTCACTCTTGAATCCATTAACAGCACAACAGGAACAAGCGAAGTTAAAATTGTAGATTTCCCGTTGAGCAATTATGTTTTTTATGCCATTCATATTGAAGATTCAACTACATCACCTCTCAATATCATAAAGGCCGGGTTCTACGACACACAAACCGAAACTGGAAAGTATAGTGAAGTATCAGATCTTAAGTTCGTAACCGCCGATAGCGCAAAAGAGAAATCCACCTATGTACATTTTCAATTCAATAACCCTCACTTTGTTGATAAAATTGAAATGAAACTAACGGGTGTACCTTTTTACAGGCGTAACGCTAAACTTTACGAACCCAAAACTCTTCTTCGAAAGAAAGGAAAGAAACAGGTAAGAGAAACTTACAATGAATTTATTGATGAGGTTGAGCTAAGTTCAACCCACTCAACAACCTTATCTTTTTCAACATTGAAAGTTAAAGAACTTATTATGGTTATCGAGAATGAAGATAATCCTTCGCTTACTGTTGAGAATGTTAAAGCATACCAGCTAAACAGATATATAACCGCCTGGCTGAAGAAAAATGATACCTATACAATCAGATTCGGCAAAGATTTACAAGCACCATCATACGATCTGGGCTTCTTTAGAGACAGTATACCACAGAATGCAACCATACTTCAAGCACAGCATGTTCAGTTAATACCTGCAGTCAAGACAACTGTTGAGTCAACAACATTCTTTACTAACAGAATTATTATATGGATAGCAATCATTGCTGTTATTGTTGTACTTGGTTTGATGTCGGTGAAGATGATTCGCGAAACAAACAGCAAAAGTTAAGATAGTTCAACGTGATCTGACGCTCTTCAAATCTCTGTTAATAAAATAATTTTCGTAAATAAAAAAATTTATTCTATCTTGCATCAGATTTATTTTTTAAACAAAAACAAAAAACGCTATGGCAAAGAAGGTAGCAAAAAAGAAAGTAGCTAAGAAAGCTGCTAAGAAAAAAACAGCCACTAAAAAAGTAGCTAAGAAGTCAGCTAAAAAAGCGGCTAAGAAAAAGAAGTAATCTTAACGGATTACTAAAGAAAAAAGGGTTTGTAGAAATACAAACCCTTTTTCTTTTTAGGATGACATCGACATCTGCTTCTGCATTTCTTTTTCTTTCCGAATCAATTCTTCCTGCGTAGCCATGAGCTCCTCCATATTCTGTCTCATCTCTTCTTCACTTGAGCGCATCTTCTCCTCATTCATCATAGCCTGATCAAGAAGGTACTTCATCTTGTTAGTAGTCTGCGTGCTTAGAATTGCTGCAGCCAGAAACTCGCCTGATTTTCTTAAGAAATCAACCTGATAGCTTTCAAAATTATCCAACGACGCCATCTCCAGAACAGCAACGGTATGAATATCATATTTCAATGGAACGATAAGCAAATGCTGCGGAGTGGCTTCGCCCAAGCCTGAAGTAATTGTGGTGTAGCCTTGCGGGATTTGTTTTAGCTGAACTACGTCGCCCTCCATAAATGCCTGACCTACCAAACCGCTACCCAGATCTATACTTTTCTCGATAAACTTTTTCTTATTGTACGCATAACACGAAGCCAATCTGAGATGAGCCTCCTTATCCTCACCTTCCAGAACAAACAAACTGGCTTGCTGTGCCTTCAACTTATTAACAAGAAAAGAAACACACTTATCGGCCAGCAATTTTGAATCATGCTGGTTGTTACGAACCACTTCAGAGAATTGAGCAAGACCTTCGTTGGTGGAATTTCGTTGCTCATCTTCAACTTTAGCTCTTCGCAGCTTTTCACGAAGTTCTAATAAATTACCGGCAAGGGTCTCTTCATTTAAAGATTCATTCTCCTGCGTCATACCCTCCCATTCCACATCGTACTTGCCGGTAGCCAGGCTTTTTATAAAATATGAGGCCTTACGGGAGTTGTTGATTGAAATATCATTAATCTGTTTTGCCGTCAAAGCCCGGGTATTGCCAGCGTTAAAAACATACCGACGATCATTCTCCTCAACCTCCTTCAACAATCTCTGACGCGACTCACGCTCTTTACGAACACGATACACAAACATAAGAAGAGCCGGTAAAGCCAATACGATAATCGATATTTGCAAAATAAGATTGTTTCTGATCGCCGCATTATAATTAGCCAGGGCAACCTTATTCTGATTGTCTTCAAATTCAAACAAGGGTCTGGAGAATTCATCATACTTCTTCCACACATCATAACCCTTATCTTCTTTTAGCATGGAAATAAAAGTGTTCATATCATTTGCATCGGCCATGCTCACCATCTCCTTGCTAAAATCAATATAATGTTGAATCTCAAGTTCTACATCCTGCAGTTTACTTCGATCTGCATAGTTCTGGACTTTAAGTATTGAATCAAGCTCATGAAAAATGGCTTTGGCTTCAACCATGGCTTTGTTATAGGGAATAAGCATGACTTGCTCTTTCGTTAACCCGTAGCCTCTGGCACCCAGATCCAAACCGTGCATGGTGCTACTTAGTATTTGCTGTGTTCGTTGCTTAACAAGCTCACTTTGCTTTTGAAGGATGTTATTACTTTTAATGATGTAGTTGTTACGAATAGCCATCGTCATACTTCCCATGAGGGCAATGCCGATCGCTATAACAATCCAGTTTTCAGAGAGGAACTTTTTCATCTATACATTTCATTAAGTAAAAAATATAAGTACTTCATTAATCAGAATATTACTCTGATTAAAAAATATACAAATACTAAGCACAAGTCAACGTACAGGTCTACTTTTAAAGATTATATGCCCTAATATTTAATATTTGATCCGAAAGAAAACGATTGCGTGTAAAAGCAAGTGTCTGAAAATAAAAAGACCAATCTCAATCGAGACTGGTCTTAACCTATTACCTAAACTACAATATGCTTATAATCCCTGAGGGTGTTTGTATGATCCCCTGGCTTTGCTCTTATCTGAACTTACAACCATAGCGGCCTTCTTAACTTTCTTAGCCGAATATGGTGTTTTGTAATTGCTATTATCGGCCGCATCAACTGTCTCAAGTTTTGTTGATTTATCAAGGTTATGCTCTTTCGCATATGCTGCCTTGTTAGGGTGTTTATAATTCCCGGCTGAGTATGTTGGGTCTGGTTGATTTGTGGTTTGGCTAAAAGCTAACTGGCTTATAACCATTAGAATGATCACTCCTGCTATCTGCTTCATTGTACAAGTGTTTATAACCTTTGTACAAATAAACGGCCCATGATGGCTCTCGCAGATCAGTGAAAGTACAGCAATCGAATCGTTTTTATCCCGATGTGATTACTCAGGGTTTTCCCGGATAGTCGTTTAGAATTTTAAGCTCAATGGCTTTTCTGATCAATTCTGCTGAATTATTAACCTTAAGTTTCCGCAACATATTAATACGATGTGATTCCACTGTGCGAATGCTGATGTTTAATTCGCTGGCAATTTGTTTGGTGCTCTGCCCGTTAGCTACGCGCTTCAATACTTCTTTTTCGCGCAATGTTATTTCGGTTTCACTTGTATTCTCTGGCTTACTGATGGATTCTGCCAGGATGTGGGTAACGAAAGAACTATAATATTTACCACCATCATATACTGTGCGAATGGCTCGTTCAAGTTCTTCGTGCTCCACATTCTTTAATAAGTAACCTTGCGCTCCTGTTTTTATGGCTTGCAAGACATACTCGCGTTCTTCATGCATGGAAAGAATGATAAACTTCAACGATGGATCAGTCTCTTTCAAACGTTCAATGGCCTGCAACCCGTTAAGCTGTGGCATGGTGATATCTACCAATACAATATCCGGATGATGTTCAGTGGCTTTCTCAATAAGATCAATGCCTGATTCCGCTTCGGCTACAATTTCAAAATGATCACTCTTGCTCAGTAATGATCTGAATCCTTCACGAATCAGTGGATGATCGTCTGCCAATATCAATCTGATTTTCTTCATCGCTTCATGGGTATATGCACTTCAATAATAGTACCTGCAGCAGCCGACTCCAGATCAAAGCTTCCATTCAACATCTTGGCGCGCTCGCGCATAGTGGTAAGACCAAATCCCTTCTTATCATTCTGCTTCTCGTCAAATCCCTTACCATCGTCACGAATTAGGCAGTAAATTTCATCATTCTTTTCAATAATATGCAACTCAACATGAGTGGCCTGTGCGTGCTTCAGAATATTATTCAATGCTTCTTGTACAATACGAAAAACTGCTATGCTTATATCGAAGTCAAGTTCTTTATCAACCTCCTTCACATATTGAAAATCAAAAGTGATGGAAGCATATTTTTTGATATTATCGCACAATCCTTTTAATGCGGCTTCCAATCCAAAATCTACCAGCGCATTGGGCATCAGGTTATACGATACGCGCCTGACTTCCGCGATGGTTTCATTTATCATGGCTACAACCTCCCTCATCGATTCATCATCCTTTACACGTTCAACCCGTAAACGAACTGCTGTTAAAAGCTGACCCACGCCATCATGAAGTTCAAGAACAATTCTTTTGCGTTCATTCTCTTGTGCTTCCAGAACAGCACTTGTCTTTTCACGCACTAACCGAATCTCCTTCTCATTAAACTCCTTCAGTTTATTGCGCATGTGAATCAACGCCTGGCCTAACGTATCACTATCACTGAGCGCCTGAAAGCTGGCATTGAAATCACCCGATCCAATCTTGTAGGCGAAGTCAGTCGTTCGTTGCAGCCCTTCTATCAATTGATTAACAGCTTCTGTAATCTGACCAATTTCATCTTTGCTATCCACCGAAGCTTTTTGTGGAATAATACCTTTTGACAATTTGACAATACCTGAGCGTAAGGCTACAATAGGACCAGAGATTGTATTGGACAGAAAATAAGTTATAGCACCAATCACTACGGCAAGTCCGAGCACCAGAAACAACATGTAACTTCGCAGTTGAACGACGGGTTTCATGGCTTCATCAAAATCAATCTCCGAAACAATTGTCCATGGCAACTGACCCTTAAGGGTACGAGAGAAACTAAGAACTCTTCTACCACGATAATCAGTAATGACGTGATTTTTATCGCTGTCCGTAAGTGAGTCTCTGGTGGCCCTGGTTTCAACATGAATAGTGAGTGGCGCAGTTTGCGAAAGGAAACGTGACGATGATCTCATTTTAAAATCTTTACCCACCAGGTAAGATTCACCTGTGCTCCCCATTCCTGTTGTTTCCAGAAGAATGGCTTGAATTTTTGACATATCATCTTCAATAATGACATATCCTGCTGATTGACCTTTAAACTGCAACGGCATAATATGCAAAAGCATGGGCTGCTGTAATGGATTAATATTTGATACATCTGTGAGATGATAACTTTTTAACTCGCTGGTGTTTTGAAGTGATGCGAGCAAAAAAGTATCAACAGATCCAGCAACACGTCTGAATTTATTATCAACCAGAAATAAGCGATTAAAACCAGCAAACTGTTCAAGTGCATGAATTTTGTTAACAAACTCATCTCCTGAACGCAACCTGCCTGTTGAAGTCTCAAAGCTTACAATACCATGAAGAAAAGATTCATTTTGCTGAAGAAGCTCCAGGCTTTCCCTGGTATATAAAAAGTAATTTTCAATCTGTGTTTTCTTTAAAATATTAATAGAAGAGAGTTGATCAACAGTTCGTTTCAGGAGTGCCTCTCCCATCAAAACATATAAGACGATGAAAAAAATACCAACAGAAACAAGGCCGATAAAAGCATGCGACAGAAATATCTTAGCAAAGATTTTCAGATTCTTCATTCAACAAGAACTTTACTCAGAATCGAACTTAAACACATCTTATCTCTGGCAAGCTCCATCAGAATAAGAGAGATTTATTTTTTGATAAACGAAATAACAGAAGCAGAAAATTCAAGAGTTCTCACCGCACCACCATGATCGCCCGGAACCGTTGAATAGATTGATGTGGGAATCAAGGCTGCCAATTCTTTAGCTGAGCCATTGTCAGTGTCTTCAGTTCCGCAGATCACTTGTACAGGCTTTTTAACTTTTGCAAGTTCTTCTTTGCTTGTTGATGGCTGTCCATACTGCATATAAGCAAGTGCCTCCTGATCAAGGCCTGCTTCTTTAATGTGTTTGATTAACCCCTCAACTTCAGGAGCTGCTTTCTTTCCACTTAGGGCTTCATAAAACATAACGCGTCGTGGCCATTGAGGATTTGTAAAGTCAGCACCCATGCCTCCGATCACAGCATGAGTAACGCGTTCATCCAGCACCAGTAATCGTGAAGCTATAATGGCACCGCGTGAATAACCTACCACACTATATTTTTGAATACCAAGTTTTGAAACAATGCCCATAACGTCTTTAGCTTCGACATCGTGGAGGTATAATTCAGGATTGTGAGGTTTATCTGATTTGCCATTCCCCCGAAGATCCATGGTAATTACTTTGTAACCTGCACTCAAAAGATCATTGTACAGAGCTGTTTTTTTCCACGATTCGCCGTTCACAACAAAACCATGAACGAGCACCACGGCATCACCATTACCCTTTACTTCGTAGTAGATTTTCGTTCCGTCTGATGAAGTGTAAAAATCGGTTTGCAATGATGGGTCTGTAATCTGCGACCATGTAATCTGACTTATCAATATCAGTAGTAGAGAAAAACTTAAATTCTTCATAGTGTTAATGAGTACAAGACTGTCTCTGAAAGACTATAAATATGCCTCTTTTTTATTAAGATCACAATGTGCTTTATCCATCAATACGACTTGAATTGAAAAGAGGCTGCCTCAAAATATGAAACAGCCTCTCTCTTTACTTTTTTAAGTATGCTTTATAATGATGGTATAATGGACCAATGATAAATGTCTCTTAATACTATTAATTTTACTTTAGCAGAAGCACTAGGCGTTGCTAATATTGGGTAATCACTCCAATACCCTTCTGCCGTATTAGCAATTTCAAAACGACCATTTTGAATTCCTTTGCTAACTGCATTAGCATAGACATTGTTTACAACGTAATCAATTGAGTTAAGCATTTCCGGAAATAATGCGACTTCTCTTAATTGGCTCTTTTTGGGTAAGTAAACTGAGTCGGTAGTAAGCAGTACTTTTTCAAGTTTTTCATTACGTCGTAAATCAAGAATTGAAGGTCCCTTTACATATGTATTTAATACCTGCAATTCAGTCAGAGAGCTCACATCCATAGTTATATTAAATTCATTTCCGTCGTTAAAATATTCTATAATATTATCTACGGATCCCGTCATGGAGATAAAGTAATTAAAACGTCCCGATACATCACTATCATACACATGATTAAAATCCGCGCCTACATTTTCTGAATACGCTTTTGATGAAACATTTTCCTCAGTTCCATCACCCCAATTGATTGTGAAGGTTGAAGGTACTTTTGTGACAATATCGAAACTAAAAGTATACTCAACAGGAAAGCCAGGTGTGTGACTTTTGTAAAACGTTCTCATGGTAAATGCAGGCACGAGGTTAGCTACTAAGGGCTTGTGATTCAATTCTACAAGCAAGTCATTAAATTTAAAATGTTTAGTGTAACGTCCAAAAGCATCTTTTATAACCACAAGATCATACTCCGCATTTGGGTCGCCACTAAATTTGATGAGCTTTGGAGAAGTGCCAATATTGTAGCTACCAATGGTGTCTGTGCCTTGAAGCAAAAATGCTTCAGCAGAAGTGAATACTGATTTACCCTGCTTGTTAATTTTTACGGATAAAGGAAAAAACTTAAGTGCCTCCACCGAGAATGATTTGTACCCAAAATCTTCAGGTGTATAACCATCTACTTCAACAACTTCCATTGCCATGGTATTGGTTTTATTCCAGGCTACAGAAAAGCTTCTGTCAAGTGGTTGCTTTGGAAGACTCCCGAGAAATGATCCTTTGTGCGGAGTAGCATAGAGTACAGTTGATGAATCTCCTAACAAAAAGAAGTCAGTTAGAATATAATGACCTGCTTCCAATTCAATTGGTTCTGTTACAAATCCATCGCCAAAAGCACTGATATTAATATTCTGATGAGTCATCACCTCCTCACCAGTAGCCGTTGTTATACTAATGGAAATTCTTGTTACATTCTTAATATCGGATGACTGCTTTCTTCCATTTGCCAGATCGGCACTGGATAGTGTAAACGTCATTTTAGTTTTTGCCTGTGAAGGAGTTTCTTCGTTAGAACAGTTTTGAAGCATCAGCGCTGTAAACGCTATGACAATAAGGATAAGAGGGTTTTTCATGGATTGAAGAGTTTACCTAAACTTACTAAACATAGGTAACTATTCAAAGTTAAGAAATCAGGCTTTTAAGGATTAGGATAAACCGTCCAGTGATAGATGTCTCTGAGTTTCTGCAATTTAATCAGCGACGACTCCGTTGGAGTGGCAATCATTTCATTACTATCATCATCAGTGGAGCCTGCTGAGAAATTAAACTTACCGTTATTAATGTTGCTCGCTGTGGCATTTGAATAGACATTGCCTATTACATAATCAAGAGAGCTTGCCATCTCACTGAAAAGCCTCACACTACTTAATGCATTTTTCTTTGGAAGTAAAACCGAATCTGCACCAAGACTTATTTTTTCAAGTTTAATATTTTGTCGCAAATCGATCAGTTCAGGTGTTCCGCTCACAGATAAGTCGACAGTTTTTAATGAAGGCAATGCTGATACGGTAACAGGATCGAGCAGGAATTCATTATGGTCACCATAGTAGGCTAGTATTTTATCTAAAGCTCCCGTGATTGAAATAAAATAATCAACTGAGCCATTGGCGTACGTATGATCGAAATAAGCATTTGCTGTACTCGTTCCATCCTGATAAGGCGTAGATGTTATCTCTTGTTGCACACCATCACCCCAATCAACCATTAATGAAACTGCACCATCAGTATCAAGATCGAACTGGATATTGTTTTCATTAAATTCAAAATTCTGATAATGCAGTCGAAGTGTAAGCGCTGATGTTAAATTAACTGTTAATGGTTTTTTATTCAGTTCGATTAATAAATCAGGAAACGTAAAAGATTTTGTAAACCTGGCAAAACCATCCTTAATGACAACCAGTGTTAGTTCATCACTATCCTCACAATTAAATTTCATCACATTAACATTCGGGCCAAAACTGTATGCGGCTAATGTATCAGTACCACGGAGAATGCAAGCCTGCGATGATGCATACGAAGACTTACCATTCACAATGGTGTGCACTCCCATTGCAAAGAACTTTAATGCTTCAAGACTAAAAGATCTGTAACCAAAATCTTCAGGAGAATGATCTCCTACCTGAATCACTTCCATTGGTAAGTCGGTGTATTTATAATTAACAACAGAAAAACTGTAATCAAGTGGATGTTTTATCGTTTTTGATAGGATCGATCCTCTATGTGGAGTTGCAAAAAGAACGGCTGATGAATCTTTTGTGAGAAATAAATCTGTGATGACATATCGTTTGAAGGGTAATTCAATTTTTCCGGTGACAATACCATCGTCTGTAACCTCCAAAGAAAATTTCTTTCGTGAAAAAACTTCTACCCCATCAGAAGTATTCAGGCTAACGTAAGCGTTAATATTTGAAATATCTTTAATAGAATCTTTCAACGCATTTCCGGTTGAATCATTGGGAAGTCTGAACATAAAAACAACCCCATTCAACGCTTCGGAAGGCGCAATGTCATGGTTATTGCAATTTTGCAGAACGCACATTCCTGCTATCAATACGATTAAAGCCAGCGAATTTTTCATTGTATGAGGATCAGCGGAATTTATATCAATTTACGAAATAAAAATATCTTGTCTTACCAAAATCACTACATAAAGTAAAGCCTGAACATCGATTTTCTACTTGTTTTTAAGCAGAATTAAAGAATAGTTTCTACCCATATATTGATTTATGATAAGCACGGTTTTTGGATTTGTTGCGATGGTATTATTAAATCGCAACACATCTGGAATATATTGTTTTTTAAGAATTGAAGCGCCCACCCAGCATCCAAAAGATGAAGCTGTACAATACTCACCAGACAGATGCTTAAATCTCACATCAATTGAATGATTAAACTCTGTTTCGATTACTACTTTTAATTTTTCGTCATTCTTTACATCACCACTGAGGCCGCTAACCAATACATCAACCTGATCAGTCGTTATATTATTTGCAGAAAGAAATTCATTTACATCCATTGCTAATGAATGACTGTCTTCAGGGCAAAAGATCATTTTAAGATCTGCTAATTCACACAATACATTTTCTCCTGGTGTACCTGAAATGGAAAAGAAAGCAGCGCCCTCTCCTTGCAGCGTGCCTGTTGTTTTATATTCAAACAGTTTGAGACTATCAATGGGCTCTGCTTTGTAATACCCAATCTGACTATGAATATTAAATTGTGCTTTGTCTGTTTCATCAAACGCTCCAACAAGAAAAGTTTGTGAAGCATCTGGTGTCAGGTGCATCATAGCATCGTGTAGGGATGTTTCGAACGCAAAACCTTTGTTAACATGTGTGTTGTTATAGCCTTTGCATTTCAGCGTAAGCGCAACCAAGCCTGCCAAAGCATTGTAAGTACTTTGCATAAAATAGGTTGGCGTAAGCTGCTTTTCGTTGTATTGATAAATCTCTTCGAGAAACTTAGCGGTCTCATGTAAAAAGCCATAGCCAGTGCCTGTGATAATTCCATGAGGAGCAATCTCCTTTGAATCACGAAGACAAATAACGGCTGCTGATAAACCTACTCTTAACATTCGGCTTAATCGACGAAGTTGAATTGGATTAATGTATTCTTTAAATTCTGGCAACACACAGTGCAGAACATTTTCATTGTAATGCGTTATCTCATTAAGAAATTCTGCATTGTCAAATGTTCGCTGCGGCGAAACAATTCCTACTCCGTTAATATAGTATCGCTCTTTCATTTTGTAACAGATGAAAAGAGTAAGGATGAAGCGTTGCCGCCAAAGCCAAATGAATTCGAAAGAATATAATTCAACTTGATATTTTTAATCAACTCCTGTTGCGGAGAGATTGTTAACTCGTCCATTTGATATTTAAAGTTGATGCTAGGATAGATAATATCATGCTGCATAGCTAACATACAAAATACAGCTTCAATAGCACCTGCAGCTGCAAGCGTATGACCTGTGTATGGCTTGGTTGAACTGAAATGCGGAACCTTAGCATCAAAAAGTTTTTGCATCGCTAATCCTTCCGAGAGATCATTATTTTCAGTAGCGGTGCCATGTGCATTCACATAATCAATCTGTGATGATGTAACTCCACCCATAACCAATGCATGAAGCATAGCCTGGTAGGCACCACCACCATCGGGTGAAGAAGCTGTTTGATGAAAGGCATCATTGGTGTTACCATAACCTTTTACTTCAGCTATCGGTTTTTTGCCCGATGCAAGTATTGATTCTTCTGATTCAAGTACAAGGTATGCTGCACCTTCACCAAGATTTAGTCCCGTTCTTGATTTATCGAAAGGTCTGCATTGTTCTTTATCGAGAATCATCAAGGTATTAAAGCCATTGATGGTGAATTTCGAAAGC
Organism: Cyclobacteriaceae bacterium; assembly: GCA_035493595.1. GTDB lineage: Bacteria > Bacteroidota > Bacteroidia > Cytophagales > Cyclobacteriaceae > DATCRE01. The sequence goes on from DATJHZ010000052.1 coordinate 16,492, forward strand.
GCTTCTGTTCCTCCGCAGATTGCAGTGTTTAATACTCCGTTCTTAATAAGATCAGCGCCCATCATGATTGTGTTTGCTGATGATGAACACGCTGTGCTAATGGTGCCGATGTATCCTTTTATTCCAAACAGCTCAGCCATTCGCTCTGTATGCTCACCAGGATTTGCTGAATCGGAGAAAACTCTGAAATTACCTTGCTGTGAAGAATCTTGTAATTGGTAATAGTACTTTTCTAATTCACGAATTCCACCCGTTGTAGTTGCTGATAGTAAACCAGCTTGCTTGATTTCATTGGTAGAGAGATTGGCCATGGCCATAGCTTCTCGCAATGCAATGACTCCGAGTAAGGCTGTACGGGTATATCCACTTCCGTCAGGAACATCTGCAAGCTTACAAAGCTCATGATCATGAAGCTTGATTTCGCAAGCAGGAATATCAGTTTGATGAACTGTATCTAATAATTCTATGGCGCCATATCCACAATGCCTGTTGATGAGCGACTCATAATTCTTCTCTGCTCCAGTACCGATGGAGGTAATGATTCCATAGCCTGTAACAAAAACACGTCGACTCATTTCTTAACATTCTGCTGAATGAATTCAGCCATGGTTCTAACACTTTGAAATACTTTCTTGCCTTCTTTAGGATCGGCTAGCTTAATGCCGTAGTTACGATCAAGCAATACTATCAACTCAATAGCATCGATGGAATCTAATCCCAAGCCTTCACCAAAAAGTGGCATGTCGGCATCAAATGATTCTGGCGTCACTCCTTCCAGGTTCAATTGTTTGATGATTAGTTCTTTCAATTGGGGGATTAGCTCTTCGACAGTTTGCATATAGTATTTACTTGAGAGTACACCTTATAATTAATTACGAATGGTTCTTGATTTATGAATGAAGACACTGATTGCCAGTGTCACAATAGCAAAAGCTACAAGTTTCAATAAGTCTGGCAAAATAGCAACAGTTGTTGCCCCTCGCAGAAATAAGTTCGTGAAAGATTCCAGTCCCCAGTTTAATGGCGAGCATCGACTTATTTGCTGCAGCGTTTCAGGCATCACATAAATTGGAACCCAAACTCCACCCAACGCCGCCAGGATAACTACTGAAATAGATCCGAAAGAAAGTGCCTGCTGTGCGGTTTTAAAATATACAGCAATGAGAAGTCCATAGCCTGTAGCGGCCATGGCTACGCAACACGCTGTGATGGCAATGCCCAATACATTACTACCCAATATTAATTGTTGTAAACCAAGCACGGGCATTAAGTAAACACCAACAGCAATCATCAGCACAAATTGAATAAGGCAGACACTAAAGTAGAAAGCAAACTTACCCGCAATGACAGGAAACTGTGATCCGGAAATCAACCGAAGTCTTAGCATGCTTCCCTCCTCGCGTTCTTTAATAAAATTTCCGGCTAACGGAAAAAGAATAAAGAACATGGCGAACATAGTCCATGCAGGAACATTGTGCTGAACGGAATTCAACATCATTCTCTCTTTCTTTTTAGAGGCGTAATTTTCTTTGATACTGACAAGCTTTGCGAAATCAATCTTCGTTGCATTCTTGTGAGGAGCTCCGTCACTGAGTTGAGCCTGAAGTTCATCCAGCATCCATTCGGTTTGTACGTTGGCGAGAACTTTTTCCAGCGCACTTGATAATGCTTCTTTATAATTCATTTTAATGGCAGGATCAAAAAGCAATTGAAGATCAATAGAAGGCTTATCAACATAAACTGTATCTGCATTAGACTCTGCCATGCCCATATTGATGAAGATGCTTTTAATCACATTGCCCGTCTTGCTGCGAAGTGATTCACTCGCACCATGAGGCAGAATGATTGCTGCTTTATAATTACCTGAAAGCACTTCACGCTTTGCTTCTGCTGTATCTTTTACTTGTATGAGATGAACATTGCCGGAAACTGTAAATGCTTTCTCTATTTTTCTTCCCAGTGAATCACTATCGTTATCAACAAAGATGACATCCAGTTTCATTTCCTGGTAGTCGCGAAAGGGTGCGTCTTGTATAAGCGCCATCACAATCACGAGCATCAACGGCATTAAAAAGATCAATGCCATTCCACCCGGATCACGAATGAGCAATAAAAATTCTTTTATTATGGTGGCACGTATCTTCAATCGCGAATAGTTTTACCGGTGAGCTTTAAGAATAATTCTTCCAGATTTCTGCAGTCTGTATGTTTCGACATCACCTGTGTTGGTGTTCCTTCTATGATGAGATGACCTTCATCAATTACAGCAAGGTTTGTACAGATCTTTTCAGCTTCTTCCAGAAAGTGCGATGAGTAAATAATGGTTACGCCTTTTGTTTTAAGTTGCTGTAAAAAATCTATTACCATGTTTCTGGATTGAACATCAACGCCGGCGGTAGGTTCATCTAAAATAAGAAGCGTTGGATCATGAAGTAACGCAGCAATAAGATTCAATCTTCGCTTCATTCCACCAGAAAAAGTCTGTACTCGTTTATGTGCTTTGTCTGTTAAGCCAAAGATCTCTAAATAGTTTTCAATGCTACTTTTGATTTTATCGGACTCCAATCCATACATGCGACCGAAGTAAAACAAATTCTCGTATGCAGTAAGTGTGTGAAACAAGGCAATCTCCTGCGGAGCAACACCAATTCGTTTTCTGATTTCAGAACCCTGTTCACTAACATTCATACCCATCATGGAGATGCTTCCTTCATTAGGATTCATCAGTCCGCAAAGCATCATGACCATTGTTGATTTACCTGCGCCGTTAGGACCTAGAAGACCATACACTGAGCCCACTGGAATTTCAAGTGTAAGATTTGAAATGGCCGGTTGGGAAGCGCCCTTGTATTGCCTGGTTAGCGAATTTATTTTTACAATGGGCTCACTCATTTGGCCTTACTCAACTGATGCAATTGGGTGAAAATTTCCTGCTCACGCTTGGAACAATCTTCAAGCATTTCTGCAAGCTCTGAAAATGTTTTGGTATCAGAAGTTCTGTTTTTGCAAACACGACCTGCATAGTATGCAAAGTCGCGAAGCTTGTCTCCGCTTTGGGTGAGTTGCTTCGATAAATCAAATAGCTGTTCTTCTTTTGTTACTGTGCTGGCCTGATCTAAAAATGCAGCATAAATAAATCTAAAACCTGCACCACCTGTTCCAATCTCTTCCTGCATGCGGATCAGATTACCTAACCATAATACAGCTCTGCGATTTCCTAAACGATCGGGCCACTGACGTAATCTTCCTGCTAAGTATTTCATTCCTTTAGCACCAAACAGTGGAATAGGAATGGAGGTCATCCATTCACTGGTTTGCTTGATGCCTTTCCACATAGCTTTCTCCATGCTGAAATCGCCAGGAAGTTGTATAGGATAATACATTCTTCCACTAGGCTCAGGCATACCTTTGGCAAAGCGTGCTCTCACTAAATCTTCGTATGAAATATCGGTTGTATGTTCCATCACCGGATCGCTCACTAAATAGCGACCATTCTCTTTTCCAAAGACGATGATATTATGTGCATTAAAATGAAAACGATATGCTGCTGGTAAATAGTCAAGGTAAAATACTGATGTAAGCATACCTACAGGTTGCCCTTTATCAATCATTTTATCCAATGCAGTCATCGCTGCCTGTGGTGTCGAGAATTTTTTTCTTTCGATTTTAACACCAACACGATCAGAGAATTTTTTAAAGATATGTCCGGGCCAGATGCGATACGATGCTACTGGTATTCCATTTAATCGTACAAAAGGTAAGTATGAAAAGAAAAGACCTGAGCCAATACCAAAAGCTGCAGGCTCATCAAATTCCATTCCATGGAAACGCATTAAGTTGGAGATCACACCACTTTCGCAATGTGCCGATTGTTTGTGCGTAAACGTTGTATTCATAGAGGTCTTTTCAATCGTTCAACATCGGTGAGCTCATCAACAGTAATCCGGAATGTGTAAGCATATTTTTCAAGTGTTTTCTTACTAAGCCTGCGATAGAAGAATGGCATGGTATGAAGATGTACAATTGGGCTTAGCGTTCCTACATAACCAGCTACCATGGAAGCGGTCATAATATTTTTCTTGATGTAGTATAATATAGGGCTGGCTTTTCCTTCAATTACTTTCTTGCGTGCTTCATCAACTTCGTCATTCACTACTTCCCACGCCTGCTCCATGGCTACAGTTTCAGGTTCCCAGCCAATACTATTTACTTTTTTGTAATGGCCTTTCTCATCTGTAGCATAATACAGTTTGGCTACCTTGCCTTCATTCAGATTTTTTTCATCCTGAGGAACCTGATCTACATTCATAGCTACTGGTGGTTTCGTTACAGTGAAAGAAGAAAAATTCTCCTGCCTTATTACTTATACAACTGTCATTAATGCGTAACCATAATTAAAGCGGGCACTCTCTGGCACCATCATCAAAATCTTATCACCTGCCTTTAATTTTCCTGAATTAAAAAGCTCTTCCAACATCAGATAAGGCGAGCCTGATCCAACATTGCCTACCCATGAAAGATTGGTAAACCATTTTGCAATGGGTATCTCAATATTCAGTATCTCTAATTCTTTTAAAATACGCGGACCAAAAAACTGTGATGACAAATGAGGAAGAAAATAAGTAACCTCTGCAACATCAAAGTTCTTGGAAGCCATTATTGATTTCAATAACTCACCACCTTTCTTTACAACAAACTCGCCAAGCAGTTTCGTATCCTGTTTAATGGCAAATACAGAATCTTCGGTCCATGTTTCCTGATCAAGATCTGTCCAGCCGATGAGTGAGCCATCATCAGCTTTTATTGAGCCTGCATACATACAGGTTGGCAATTCATTTGCAAAAGATCGTTGCTCGATCCATTCAATGCGAAGTGATATGCCATTGGCGTTTGGAGTGTTCTGCAATAAAGCAGCACCTGCTCCATCAGACAACATGAATCTTAAAAAGTCTTTCTCAAAAGCGATGATTCCATCGCCTTCAAGTTCTTTTATTTTTTCAGCTTCTTCCTTAAATGATTTGGCTACCATCCAGCTTGCAATACGCTCGGAGCCAGTACATACAGCGTTACCTGCTGATCCGGAAAGAACTGATAAGTATCCAAATTTCAGCGCCTGGATGCCGGCACTGCAGGCACCTGTGGCTGAATTAATTTCAACGGGAAAATGACCCAACTCACCATGAACCATGGCTGCATGTGAGGGCAAGATCTGGTCTGGCGATGTTGTACCACACGAAAGAACATCAACATCTTTCATGCTGAAGTCTTTATCGAAAAGTTTTTCAATGGCAAGCTTCGTCAATTTAGCATTGGTATGCGTTGACCTGCCGCTTTTGTCTAAAGCGTAATAGCGTGTTTTTATCTGATTATTTCGCAAAATAAGGTGTTTTGCACGGGACGGAGCTCCGTTAATCAGCCCAACGAAACTTTCAATTTCCTCGTTAGGGATGGGATTATTAGGTAAGAATTTTGACAGCCTTGTAATATAGACACTCCTACTCATTCTCTGCGGTTAAGTTTTTGAGCAATAATATTCATTTTGCGGTAAAATTGGGCACTAAAAAGGCCTTTTCCTAAAAAATAATGACAACTGGCTGGCTTTTATATTTACCAGCCCGATGACAGCTTTTTCAACACGAATTTAGCAATAATGTTCTATGGAAGAGAATCCCCTAAACAGGTGAGTTTCGAACCCTATTTGCTCATAGAGTTTTAAAACTTTATGAATGCGAAGAAGATTACTATACCAATAAATCGAAGCGATGTCGAAATAAGGTATGATTTTATATACTCTTCGGGAAAATCATTCTCTTTTAACTTTTTATAAGAGGAATAGTTTGATACAATAATAAGGCAAAGTACTGAGACAATATATATTGAATAGGCTATCCAGAAATCAATGAACTTTAACTTTTGATTAAGTACCAACAATACGATAATACCTATTATAATTCCGAAAGTATAAATTCTGTTTTTTGAAAATAAATCGACTAGGGCTGCTTTTTTATCCTGCTCAAGTTTTCCAGTAGCTTTTTCGTTCACCAATCGTGAAATTAAATTTATCCCAAGCAATAAGATTACTCCAATCATAAAATGATCCATACATTCCTAATTTTAAATTGTCGTAAATGTAACGAATTTGTTATTGTCGATTTCTATAAGCGCCGCAGACCAAAACTCAGATTAAGACTAACACCATCTATGTTGAGATTTTACTTCTGTCTTTGTAGAGTTCTTAACAGGGCTCTACGAAAGAAAAAAGAATCCCCTAAACAAGGGAGTTTGTATTAAGGATGAATTTTAAGATTGAGGCATAACAAGTAAAAAAGCTAAGGAATGTATTGAAGCCGCAATATCCTCTAGCGAAGAGCCTAAAAAGAAATGGAGAAAAACTTGAATTTCTTTCCTTTACAGAGAAAGTCAATGAAAGCGTCTTGGGACGCCTTTAATGTATCTCCAACTTCATAGATATTCTGACGAGACGGACATAGATAAACATAACCTTTGGAACTTGATCTAGTTGACTCCGTTATTAACAAATCACTGCATCTTTTTGCTCCGTAAAGAATCATTCCTTTTCGAACCTGTTTTTTTATGCCGCCTTTCAATTGATATTCATACCAGTATGTTTTTGAAAGGCTATCAAATAGAATTTTATTGGTCATTTTATCAACAACAACTTTCACTTCAGATGTTAAAAAATAAGGTTTCCATTCAGATGGAATTTGCTTCAAATCTAAAGGCGTTGATTTCTTCAAACACTCACGTTTAGCAAGATATCCAAGTCTCCAACTAGGATCATATCCCTTATTATAATTGTTTGCAAACTCAATAAAATCGTTGTAGTCCATGTCTGGTTCCGATGAAAGCAAATATGTATTACCTGACCAAACTACTATGTGATATCTTCTTTTTATGGCCGTCGAATCACTCTCATAGTATTTACCGTTTCTAGTTTCTATTATGCTCTCACCCCAGTCTTGTATCTCTTTATAAGCTTTTGGGTTTAATACTATTCTATTGCGCCTACGGTTATACTCACCTGTAACTATATAGATTGAACCACGAGGCATAGAGTCTTGAATGACGTCCGTGTAGATAAATCGCCGGTAGATAAACGTTTCATCTTTGTTTAATTGAAATTCAACTCCAAGGTCTGACATACCTTCAATGAATGACCCAATCGTCAAGGAGTCAATCTTGTCTTGGTATTTAGCTGTGTGATTACCGCTACCACAGGATATCAGGAAACAGAATAAAACTACTATACAGAAACTATATTTCATAAACCCATTGAAATTCACTTTTGGGATGGTCCAAAAATATTAATAGTTCTATATAATGATTAAAAAATTAAAATGCTTCCCGAAGTTCTGTCAATGTACTCTTAGTTCCACCTCTGCGTTATGGACTGTAAACAAATTAATACCATTTTTTAGATCACCTCAACGAAGTCTGATAATAATCGATCTCTTTCAATAGATGTTCCTGTAGCTTCAATGAAAACAAGGAAATCAATATGAAAAATGTGTATGCAATTTTCATTGAATCGAATTATAAAATAGTTGATAAAAAATAAGGACAATCCTTTCGGATTGTCCTTTCCAAATTAAAATTAACCCTTTCCAAATAAATTTACTTCTCAAAAAAAATCAAATCTCATTACTTCATCCACCAGACTTTTGTAGTTGAAGTATTTGTGCCACCGATTTTGGCAAGCTGTGCGTTATAGTTAACTGTGTTCTGAGTAGCTTCATCCTGAGGATATGGAAGTTTATAAAAACTTGCATGAGTAGCATCTTCAACCGCATCAGGATCAGTAGGCGTTAAACCCGTTCTGCGCCAGAGATTAAAAGCTAACCAAGGTTGTCTGAAAGAATCTAACCATTCTTGTGCATAAATTTTATTCAAATTGTCTGTATCGTCTGAGGTAAAGGCAACCTTTGCATTAGCAAGCAGGTTAGCTGTAGAATATGGTGTAAAGTCAATAGGCGCAGTAGAATGCCAAGGATCATCAACATTATCTGTACTGTTTGCTATTGATTTCCAAAAAGTCACTGAAGCAGTAATGCCTGCCTCATATTCTGTTTGTGCCGAACTTGTGCTTTGAGAAACGCCCAGTCCTCTCAGGTAAACCTCCGCTTTAAGGAAATGTGTTTCAGCAGATGTCATAAAAAGTTCTGGAATATAACGTTGGTCTCTAACCAGGTATGGGTTAAAAGGCGAAAAAAGACAATTAGCAAGGTCAACGGCATCAGTGCTATTATATTTATTGTAAGGATTAACTTTATCACCCTCACCGCTGCCAATGACGTAAGGTGCCCAATCTCCTGCCGCATTGGGACTTGCAAAAATCAAAGCACGAGGATCAAAAATATCACCCGTAGCAGTGCCATCCGCTACCAAATTCCAAAGAGTTGAACTTGTACGAATATATCCGGTTCCACCGCTTCCAAAAGACCAAGGGCGGTTCGGTAAAGTCAAACTTAATTTTCCAGGCCAAATGCCTGCATCATCTCCATCATCAATAAACAGATCTTTATCCATAGCATATGCTATATAGGTTTTAGCATCAGTGGGATTTACTTCCACCATTTGAAGACTGTAACGTAACAAAAGAGAGTTAGCAAATTTTTGCCATTTTGAAATATTATTATCAAAAATGACATCTGCCGAAGCGAGGCTTACATAAGCGTTGCCAGCAGTTGATTTAGCATTAGCATCTGAATTAAAATTGTCCACGGCCCATTTTAAACCCTTCAACAAATCAGCATAAATAGCACTTTGATCATCATAAGCCGGGCGATAGTTAGCTACATCGCGTTTATAGGTTTTACCTGCATTAAAGTAAGGGATGTCGCCAAACTGGTCTGTTACTCTGAATGTTTTGTATGCTTTCAAAACATTCAATACACCTTGAATGTTATTATACGATTCAACATCGCTTGCTGCATTGATTTTATCTTGAACAAGATTAATATTTTCTAATGTCGTATAATAATCCTTCCAAACATCAGTAGCTCCGCTGATTAATAGATATCCGGATTGTGCAGACTCGGCACCCAACTGTGTGGCAGGATAATAATAATCAATGTGGAGTGATGCCTGTTCCTGAGCTTGCAAAACAAGAGTGCTTTCGATTCCAGTGATAAGCCATTGCACCGATGCAGCTGTTGGCTGATTTTGAGTTGTATTTATTTTCTGAAAATCTTCAGTACAGGAACTCGTTGCTATGAGTATCGATAATATCATTACCGATACTACTGTTTTATTAAATTTTGTTCTCATAAAATATTTTGTAAAAAATTATAAGCCCACACGAATTTGAAAACCGATTGAACGAGTACCTGGTAATGATGCAAATTCAATACCTTGAGCATTACCAGCACCGTTGATACCTTCAGGATTAATTCTATCAGGTAAAGAACTGTAGAAGTAGAACAAATCTCTACCCACCAATGAAACCGAAGCATTTTGAAAAACTTTAGTTCTTTGAACCCATGCTGAAGGGATATTGTAAGAGAGTGCCACTTCTCTCATCTTAACCCAAGTATCAGTAAGAACAGCAGAGCTGTGTATCCAATTCTGATTGTCTGGCCCGCTTGACCAAACGCCATACTGCATATACTTGTAGTAATAATGGACTACGTTCGTGTTAGTTGTTCCATCGGCATACGCTCCCGGTAATACTACACCCCATTTAGTCGATGTTCCGTCGGGAGTGGTGTAAGCCAATCCACCTCCATTACGTTCTTTCAATGTTTCCGGTGCCAAACCTTGCTGCATCATGGTAGCATAAGTTCCTGACCAAATCTGACCACCGATTCGATAGTCTACCAACATACTAAGACTAAGTCCATTACTTAAAGTCAATGTGTTGGTCACACCACCGTACAATTTCTTCATTGAATTGCCGATAATACCTTGCTTACCAAATTGCTGAGTGGATTGGTATAATGCTCCCTTCATTTCTGTTGGATATCCATTTTGGGTTAACATACTTTCATCTTGAAGCAAGCGTCTTCCCTTTGAATCTCTTACGTAATCATAGCCCATGATACTTCCAAATTGTTTACCAACAACAGCAGATAGAGCAACTCCGTTATTTGCCCACATGTTGTCCATATCAACTCTGTTGACACCGTTTGCCAATGAAAGCAACCGGTTTGAGGTATGCGATGCGTTGAAAGTAACATCCCATTTTAGTCGAGAGGTTTGAACTGGTGTTGCCGTTAAAGAGATTTCAATTCCGGAATTTTCAAGTACACCTGAATTAACCACAATAGAAGAAACACCTGAAGATTGAGGCAAAGGCGAAGACATGATTTGGTTTGAAGAACGGCCATGGAAATAACGAACATCAAAAGTCAATCTGTTTTTCAAAAAGCCCATACTCAATCCGAAGTCAGCTGTTTTGTTGATTGCCGGTTTGTAATTCAAAGCTGGTAAAGAAGTAGGCAAAGCGGCAGTGGGCTGTCCTCCAAAACTACTTACGGCATAAGCAATATTTATTTTATAAGGGTCAGTGTCTGTAGCTGCTTCCGCCCATGCTGCGCGGAGTTTTCCATAATTGATGAACGAAGGCAATCTAATGGCATCTGAAAAAATGAAACTACCTGTAACAGATGGAAAGAAATATGACCAAGCATTTGACGGTAAAGTAGAAGACCAGTCATTACGGCCTGTGACATCTACATAAAGGAAATTTTTATAAGATAAATTGAGGAATCCATACGCAGAGTGCAATTTCTTATCATACCAGTTCTCTTGCGGAATTTGAGAGGATTGAGTAGTGCCTGAATAGTTTCCAAAATAATTCAAATTGGAATACACATATGTTGTGCCTGGCGTAGTGCCTGATAGTGAATACAACGAGCGGCTATAACTTGAACCGCCCAATGATAATTTCGCATTAATCATTCCATTAAACAATTTCTCTTTGTGAAAAGTAGCAATGGCGTCAAAGTTGTTTTCATTGTCACGAGTAAGTCCGTGGCTGTACAAAGCATTAGAAACACCGGCTACATCCGTAGGGCTATTAATGGTTTTGCTTTCGTTGTTATTATTGTTCATGCTTCCGCGAAGCATGACATCCAAAAAGTCGGTGGCGGTGTAGTTCAATTGAACAGAACTCATCAATTTTCTGCTCCACTGCCAAGTATTGTTTTCAAAAATATTCCAAGCTTGGTATGTATTATTCCCTGTCCACGGAATTCCAGAAAGAGGATTTCTTGAACCATCTGCTTTTTTATAGTGGGTAGCATCGTATGCATCATAATTTCTCCCCACATTATAGAGCAATCGTTTTTGCCATGATGCACCATCATCATTACCTAAAGCTGGCGCATTTTTATATTGACGGTTATAATAAGATGCAGTTACCTGCATAGAAAGGCGCTTGCTTATTTTCAAACTACTTCCAACGTTAAACGTGTTTTGGTTGTAATTTGAATTAGGAAGAATTGCTTTATTATCTAATCGAGTATAAGATACACGTATTGTTCCCAAGTCATTTCCTCCTGATAGAGAAATGTTATGCGTGGTTTGCAGACCATTTTGATAGAGTGTTTTTATATTATTTGGATTTGGCAAATCTTTGTGAGTTGTGCCGTCCCACCATTTGATTGATTCCCCTGTCATCTTAGGTCCCCACGACACACCTTGTCCTGGCCAACTCACTTGATTCCAAGTATCAATTCCATAGGGTCCAGTACCCGTTTTTTGGTCAACAAAAGATTGATTCCAACCATCAGTCAACATAGGATTTCCGTCCGGATCGGTTTGGTATTGTGGTGCATTCAATGACACCATTCCACCTGATCCATATTCGTTCTGCATTTTCACATAACGATAAGGATGAGTAACCTTTACACCAAAGGTGTAATCTACGCCAAGTCCAGGGCGTTTAGTCCCTTTTTTTGTTGTAATCAAAATCACACCGTTAGCGCCTCTTGTTCCGTACAATGCTGCCGCCGCAGGACCTTTCAACACGTTCATCGTTTCAATGTCTTGCGCATTGATTAAATTCAATGGGCTTCCCCAGTCCTGAGGTGCAGTTACGCTGGATGCATTATTTGATGAACCAGCAGTTGAACTCGAAACGTCATTTGACATTGGCATTCCATCAACTACAATAAGCGGTTGGTTATTTCCTTGAATAGAATTGTTACCACCGAGTACAATTCTTGTAGTTCCACCATCAACTCCATTGGGATTCGTAATATTTACGCCTGGAAGTCTACCGCTCAAAGCAGTAGCAATGTTTGGAGTATTAGATTGCACCAATTCTGCTCCTTGTACTGTCTCTTGTGTGTACCCTAATGAACGTTTATCTTTAGCAATTCCCAACGCACTTACTACCACTTCTTGCAGGGTAGCAGCGTCTTCTTCAAGAATCACATCGATTATCGCTCTATCGCCCACTGCAATTTCTTGGGTTGCGTAGCCAATAGAGGAAATTATAAGAACCACGCCATCACCCACAGAAATGGAGAACATCCCATCTCTATCAGTAGTGGTGCCGTTGGTCGTTCCTTTCACTACAATGGCTGATCCTGGCAAAGGACTACCATCTTTGCTCGTCACTTTTCCCGATACAGATCGTTCTTGCGCCCAAGCCATGCCCGACACAAAAACCAATGCAAAGAAAATGAGTAAATGTTTCCTCATAATTACGTTTGGTTAGGTTGATGATAAATTTTGTAGAGATTCGATTTGCCAGAATTTTATTTGGCAAATAAAATACTCCTCGAAAGTAAAAAACTATTTCATAACTCCAAAACAAAAACTTAGTTTCGTTTGCGCACACGAAGATATCGTGCGCGCAAACGACAACAATTTGGCTTGCTTTACATAACTAATTGTATGCCGTTTGTATACTTTTTTAGAGCTTTAAAGAACATGATATTAAGTTGTCATTATGGGTAAAAAAATCAGAATAAAAGACATCGCAAAGCTGGCGCAAGTATCGGTTGGCACCGTAGACCGAGTTATCCACAATCGAGGTGAGGTAGCTTCTGAATCTTATCAAAAAGTGATGGATATCCTTCAAAAAACAGGTTATCAACCCAACCTTTTGGCGCGCACCCTCGGAAGCAACAAAGAATTTAAAATTGCTGCACTAATGCCCAATCCACTACAAGATGAATATTGGGCACAATCCAACGAGGGGCTTAAACAAGCGCAAGTAGAGTGGGCAGAATATGGTGTGCATATAAAAACATTTCCTTTTGACTTATATGGAAAGGAGACATTTGTGGCAGCAGCCAAAGAACTATTATCGACTACACCTGACGCTGTGCTCACTGCTCCTATTTTTTATCAAGAGGCAACATCTTTTTTTGAACAGTGCGAAAAATTGAAAATACCATTTGTTGTGGTAAACAATAACATTGAGAATCAGGCTTTACTTAGTTTTGTAGGGCAAGACCTTTATCAAAGTGGGCAGCTCGGTGCAGAGCTTATTCACTTAAACAATCCTGAGCCTGGCACATATGCCATCCTTCACGTATATGATGATGTTCATAATTCTATTCACTTAAGTGAAAAAGAAAAAGGATTCAAAGCCTATTTTGAATCGCAGGGAAATAATTTTAAAGTAGTAAGTCTTGACCTTAACTATACTCACGAAACAACACTTGAAAACGAATTGACCGATTTGTTATCAAACGCAACTTTGAAAGGGATTTTGGTGACCACATCAAAAGGTGCATCTATTGTCTCAAAACTTATTGAACAAAAAGGAAAAAACGGTGTGCGCCTGGTGGCTTATGATCTTTTGCAAGAGAACTTGCATTATTTAAAATCGGGCATTATTGATTTTTTGATCAATCAAAATTCCAAACGTCAAGCTTTCATTGGCATTGGTCAACTAGTCAATCACTTACTCTTCAAAAAAAATGTGGCCGCACAATATTTATTTCCTTTGGAAATCATCAGCCGTAAAAATTTAAAATCATATCTAAATTCAGATTATCATTGAAACTTGATACTGATAGATGACAAACTGAATTGAACAGCTTATCTACCTCAACGAAGTCTGCTTATAATAATCAATCTCTTTCAACAAATGCTTGCGTTTGGCAATAAGCATGATCGTTGAGAGAATCCAAAGCAACGGAGTAAGAATGATAATCATGGTAGGAAGTAAAATCATGAAGGCCCTCACTCTGATCTTTCTTCCGGTTGAATTCAGATCACCGCCAGCAGCTACAAACTTTGCCCAAATGGAGAACGATTTTTGTCCGCGACGTTCCATCAACACAAGATTAGGTTTTATTTCAATAGCACCAGCTTTATTAAATTCTTCCTGAAGATTTTTAAAATCATTAGCAGACAAGGCTTCTTTTATCTGATTGCCATAAACAGTAGTATTCTGTACGTCTTGTTCTGCAACACCTGCTGCAGGGAAAAACCAGAACGCTTCTTTTTTGCCCGCCAGCATCCATCGCAGAATAGTTACAAGGCTTGTGAGGTTTCCGTTTTTATCGACAAGTGCTATGTGGCCTATTAATTTAGCTTTTGCATCAATGAGTTTCTGCTTTACTTTTTCCTGTGCACCAAGCCACATGTTGCGGCATCCTAAAATTGTAACAACATTTTTTCCTGCAAGTATTCTTTTGCCTTCTTCAGATTGAAGGAATGAACTTACAGGACGTGACGGTGTCAAAAACCATGGTTGATAACCCAGAACAACAAGATCATAATTATCAAATGCTTTATTCGATAATGGTTCGAGTGTTAATGGCTTTTGAGTAAATGTTTCGGGAAATGCATTGAAGAATTGAAATCCGTTCCATGGAAATGGATATTCCTCAACAGGTTTGATCTCTTCAAAATGAACTTCATGACCAGCATCTGTTAATGGCTTGGTAAGAAATTGAAGGATGCGTTTTAACTGACCTGACTGGGTGAAATACAGAACGAGAATCTTTTTCATTGTTATTTTATTGGTTGTGTTGGTTGATGATCGTTGTGGCTATGGTAGAGACGCAATACATTGCATCTCTACCACCAACAAACAATAATAATAAATTTAAAACAATTCTTTTGCTATACGATAGATGGGATCTGATTTGCCCATGGAATAAAAATGCAATGTAGGCACACCAAATTGAATCAATTCTTTTGATTGCTGAATGCACCATTCTATCCCCACTTCTTTAACGGACGCATTATCTTTACACTTCTCTACCTCATCTGCCAGTTCTTCGGGCAAGTCGATATGAAACACCTTGGGCAAGGCTGTTATCTGTCCTTTTGCAGTTATAGGTTTTATGCCGGGAATAATAGGGACATTAATCCCTGCTTCACGACACTTCTCCACGAAATCAAAATACTTTTTATTATCAAAGAACATTTGCGTAACGACATACTCAGCCCCCATATCAACTTTCATCTTCAGATACTTCAAATCGTTCTTTAAATTGGGTGCAGAGAAATGTTTTTCAGGATACCCGGCAACACCAATACAGAAGTTGGTGGGTGATACATTTTGCAATTCATCATCCAGGTAATAACCTTTATTCATCTTCACAATCTGATCTAATAAATCTGATGCATAATGATGCCCGTTAGGATCGGGTACAAACTTGGCTTCAGTCTTTATAGCATCTCCTTGAAGAGCTAGTACGTTGTCAATGCCAAGGAAGTGAAGATCAATAAGCGCATTCTCTGTTTCTTCTTTGCTGAAACCTCCGCATATAATATGAGGAACGGTGTCAACTTTATATCGGTTTTGGATCGCGGCACATATACCTACTGTGCCCGGACGTTTACGTGTTGCACTCTTTTCAAGCAAACCACTCTCCTTCTTTTTGTAAACATATTCTTCGCGATGATAGGTAACATCAATAAAAGGAGGTTTGAACTCCATAAGAGGATCGATGTTACCGAACAGATTATTTATATTTTCTCCTTTCAGCGGCGGAAGTATTTCGAGGGTGAACAATGTTTTCTCGCCAGCATTTCGGAGATGGTCTACTACTTTCATTTTAGTATTGAATTGTTAACAGTTAAAGTTTTATAAGAGCCTCATCCCAAACCCTTCTTCAAAGGGGATTAGGGTGAGGCCTAAAGATCGTACGACAAATTAGGTGAGAGCCATCGCTCAGTTTCTTCTAATGACATCCCTTTGCGTTTAGCGTATTCTTCAACCTGGTCTTTTTCAATTTTACCAAGTCCAAAGTATTTCGACTCGCTGTTAGCAAAATAAAAACCGCTAACAGAAGATGCCGGATACATTGCAAACGACTCTGTTAACATTATACCAGCCTGCTTTTCTGCATCAAGAATCTCAAACAAGATTTTCTTCTCGGTATGATCAGGACATGCAGGATAACCCGGCGCCGGACGAATGCCATGATACTTCTCTTCTATCAGTTCTTCGTTGCTAAGATTCTCTTCCTTAACGTAACCCCATAATTCTTTTCGAACTTTGGCATGTAGGCATTCAGCAAAAGCTTCCGCTAAACGATCGGCTAATGCTTTTACCATGATATCAGAGTAATCATCCTGAGCAGCTTTGTACTTCTCCAACATCTTCTCAATGCCAACACCAGCTGTTACAGCAAACATGCCCATATAATCTTGTCTATCTGAAGATTCAGGAGCTATGAAATCGGCAAGACAGAAGTTAGGCAAGCCCTGTGCTTTCTTATTCTGCTGACGAAGGAAATGATATGTCTCAAATGGTTCTGTATCTGATTCTGATCTGTATAATTTTACATCATCAGTCGCAGTTCGCTTGGCAGGATAAAAACCTATAACACCATGTGCCTGCAGACTCTTATCTTTAACAATCTGATCAAGCATTTGCTGTGCGTCATCAAAAAGTTTCTTAGCCTCCACACCCACGACAGGATCTTTGAAGATTCCCGGATAGCGGCCTGCCAACATCCAGGTTTGAAAGAACGGAGTCCAGTCTATGTATTCTCTTATTTCTTCTAATGGATAATTATTGAAGACTTTATTTCCCAGGAAAGTTGGCTTCGTAATAGAAGTAGTCTGCCAATCAATTTTTGTCTGGTTCTTTCTTGCCTCTTCTATCGTGATATAATTTTTAAGTTGCTTACGTCCCTCATAGTCAACACGCATTTTCGTGTATTCATCTTTGAAGCGAAGCTTAATAGTCTCAAATGTATCTGGATTAATGAACTCACTGGCCACAGGTACACTTCGCGAAGCATCAAGTACGTGTACCACAGGTCCGTCATAAACAGGATCTATTTTTACTGCTGTATGAATGCGTGATGTTGTAGCGCCACCAATCAATAAGGGCATTGTCATTTTCTCACGCTGCATTTCTTTGGCAACGTGCACCATCTCATCAAGCGAAGGTGTGATCAATCCACTTAATCCTATGATGTCAACTTTCTCACGTTTGGCTGCTTCAATTATTTTATCAGAAGGAACCATCACACCAAGATCGACAACATCATAGTTATTGCAAGCCAATACAACACCAACGATATTCTTTCCAATATCATGAACATCGCCTTTAACAGTGGCCATTAATATTTTTGCTGCTGGTTTTTCA
>DATJHZ010000053.1:0-10603 GCA_035493595.1 Cyclobacteriaceae bacterium
AAGGCAATAAGAAGCTAAATACTGCTTAAACTATTCCCAAATAAGGTTTTTTAGCCTAATCTCCACGCTGGTTTTGATTTGAAAGTACATGGCTTTTAGCTCTGGTCTTGTCTTTGGATACTAGGTATTATAGAGTATTCAATATAAGTATTACTACTTAATGATTGTAGGTATAAATACTTACTTTTGTGGGTTTGATTGGGACTCTCTCTAGTGTTTTTGGATGTTTAATGTAAATCATTTTGGTATGAAAACTATAGTTTCGCTTATAATGCTTAGTCTGATCTTTTCAACTAGCTTTTCGCAAAATTGTACAGTTTCCAATGCAAGTCCTTATGGTTGGTCTAATCCAGGGGCTACATGCTCAGAAGGAGGCACAGCGAGTGGTAAAACAATTCTGATAATACCTGCTGGTAAAACAGTAGATTTTAATTCAGTAGCGGATACATGGAGTGGCACTACAATTAAAGTTTATGGAACTCTTCTCATATCAGCTGACGTAACCATTGATGCGAGTATTGCAGTTTATAGCGGTGGCTTAGTAACACTTTCTGCCAAGCTTGGTCTGGGTAGTTCAACTGGATGTGGTTATAGTGTAGACATTAAATCAGGTGGTACAGTAGATGTAGGCGGAACAGGTTCGGACCGACTTAATATATGTGGTGCCAACATAATGAAAGGTAATGGATCATGTAATAGCTGTAGTGGTACGAACTCAGGTACATGTGCTTATAATGGCAACCCTTACTGCGAACCTTCTGGTGGTTTTCAAGGACCTCTTGTCTATACAGAGACTGGTTATAATGGAGCCCTGCCAATTAAATTATCCTATTTCACAGGAGCGTTAAAAAACGAAAAGGTAAATCTTGAGTGGGCAACATCGATGCAGGAAAATTTTGACAAATTTATTATCCAACGATCAACCAACGGTGTTGATTTTGATTCGATTGGTGTTGTGAAAGGAGCGGGGATTAATATTTATGATGTAGTATCCAAATATTCGTTTGCTGATGAATATCCATTAATGGGTGTAAATTATTATAGACTAAAGGCGGTCGATCTTGACTTCTCAGCTCAATACTTTAATGTTGTTCCAGTATCTTTTTCTGGTAAGAAGAAAATATGGATTGAGCCTAATCCAACCGCTGGCTCTTTGATTCAATACAAAACTAATTTCGTACCCAACACAGACGATCAGGTTGTAATTTTGAATAATCTGGGTGTTACTGTTAATGATTATACAGTTTTGAAAACAGAAGGCGAAATAGAATTTAATACACCACTCACACCGGGTGTTTATGTAATAAAATACAAAACAGAGGATTCAGAACTATCAACACGTGCGCTGGTACGGTGATGCTTTTTTGGATTAGACTTTCAATGTATTTTATCCGCTCTATAAATAATTTCACCTTTCACTAACCCGAACTTCTTCCGCGTTTCGTCTGGCAACAGATTCACGAACTGATCTTCTGCGGGTTGTAGTCCGGCACGTTCCATGCGCTTGGTATAGTCATGACCGTACTTACGAACGTGATCATCCTGACCAAATATACGTTCTCGCTCTCGAGGATCGGTGATCGTATTATCTTCGAAGGTAACATCAGGTATTGGTGTGAAAAAAGGAACCTGAAGTATGGCAAAACCTTTGGGCTTTAATACACGATTGATCTCGCTCATAGCCTTGATATCATCAGCTACGTGTTCCAGTACATGGTTGCAAAGCACCACATCAAAAGTGTTTTCTTCAAAGGGAATCTGGTGGATATCCATCTTCACTTTTGCAAGTGGTGATTCAATATCAGCAGTGATGTATCCGTTGTGATGAACCTTTTCAAACCTGTTTATAAAGCAAGCCTCTGGTGCAATGTGCAGTACTTTTAATTCTTTGGAAAAGAAGTTTGATTTTTCCTTCAGGTAAAGAAAAATCAGGCGATGTCTTTCCAGTGAAAGGCAATTGGGACAGAGTGCGTTTTCGCGGGTGTTGATTCTGCCGTAAGGCAAAAACTTGCTATAACTATGGTCACAAATAGGGCAGGTAACAGCGCTGCCTGAATAGAAAAGTCCCATAACCTTTACTCCCAGGCCACCTACACGTTGAAGGTATTTACGGGGAACAAAGCGTATGAGTATAGAAATCAGTTTTTTCATGCGGCGCAAAGATAATAGTCGCTAGACCTTAGTCAATGGGCAATGATTTTAGAAGTCAGGAAAGCAGGAAACCAGTACTGACTTTATGAAAGCCTGTTTTCTGGTTTGGATGAGAAAAAAACGTTTTTCAGTTAAAACTATTTCTTTCAACCCACCATCTTTATAGCAAAATCGTACGATTCTGCGAAAAAACATTAACCTGATACTTTGTGACGGAAACACTTCTAGACATAGCTATGATGCATTCTGATGCCCTAATTCAGCGCGCGAAGCAAGGGGACCAGAATGCCCAGGGCAGGCTAGTACAGTTGTGGTATAAGCGTATTTATAATTTTGCTTATAAATTCTTCCAGGATCACGACCTGGCCATGGAGGCTTCCCAGAAAACCTTCATTTCCATGTGTCGAAGTTTAAATGGCCTTCAGGATGTGGCGCGATTTAAATCCTGGCTCTACAAAATCGCGGTGAATTATTGCCGTGAAGAAACTCGAAAGAAAAAAGGGAATCGCTCATTCTCTTTTGAAACGGTCTGGAACCGAGATGCAGAAGATTCACCAAACTGGGAGTCATCTTCACAACGCATCGACAATCCTGAAAAGCAATTAATGCAATCAGAGCTATCAGACATTTTGCAGTCTGCTCTTATGACGTTGAATCATGAGCAACGCGAAGTGGTGATTATGAAAGAATATGAAGGGTTGAAATTTAGGGAGATTGCCGAGATCCTGGGCATATCCGAAAACACAGTGAAATCAAGAATGTATTATGGTCTTGATGGATTGAAGAAGATTTTAGAAAAGAGAAATATTACTAAAGAAACAATAGGTTATGAGCTTTAAACCGGATGAAATCACCTTGATGGCTTACGTCTATGGTGAACTTGAGGGAGAGGAAAAAGAGAAGGTTGAAGAGTATCTTTCAACGCATGAAGATGCACGTGCTGAAATAGAAAACCTTCAGACGCTTAGAAAGATGATGGGTTCAGTGAAAGATAAGGAAGTGATTGCGCCGCCAATTTTTGTAGGCGACAATAAACCTTCATTTAACTGGAATTCTCCTTATCTGAAAACTATTCTGAGTATTGCAGCTTCTCTCTTATTGATCATTCTTGTAGGCAAAGCCACAAACACGCAGATCAACTATTCTGGTGGTGAATTGAAGATCAGCTTTGGTGAGGTTGTAAAACCAAAGGAGACAACACAGCAAGTTGCCTCACTTACACCGGAGCAGGTTCAGCAGATGATCAATGCATCAGTGTCACAAAATAATTCAGCGATACAGGCAAACTGGCAGGCTTCGCAACAGGCGTTGGATGCTTCCATAAAAAAGAATCTTATGGCTAACTCCGGAAAGATTGACAAGCTTGTTCATGAAGCATCAAATGCATCGAAAGATCAGATACAACAATATGTGGCAGGTCTTCAAAGCGAGAATGCAAAATTGGTGAAGGATTATTTTCAACTCACTTCAACCGACCAAAAGAAATACATTGAAGACTTACTGGTTGACTTTGCTAAATATATGCAGCAACAACGAACCAGTGACATGCAGGTAGTGCAATCACGATTGAATAGTCTCGAGAAGAATACAAGTGTATTCAAACAAGAAACAGAACAGATTCTGTCGAGCATTATTACTAACGGTGGAAACGCTACCACATCAAAAGAAGCAAGAAATAATTATTAGGATTAACACAGTAGAAGTAAACGATCAGCTATATGAAAAAAATGATTAAGTTATTGATAGGAGGGATGTTGTTGCTGACGAGCTCGCTTATGGCTCAGAAAGTTGATGATGACAAAATGGAACGTGATATACAGGTAGCCGAAAATGTATTGAGCACATTGCTAAAACAGCAGTATGACAGACAACACATGTTTTTTCCGGTGGAGGTAAAAGGAAGTTATCAACCGGGTTATGGCGTTGTTTTTCGTCTTCCGGCAGACTTTACAACACCCATATCTTTTACATTTAATGGTGTTGATGGTGATAGTTTTATCTGGGAAGGTGAAGTACCAGAAATGCCAGAAATGGCTGAGATGCCAGAGTTCGAAGAAATGCCAGAAGGTGATGAAGATTCTCCGGATGCTATTTCATATAGCATCACAACAGATAGTCAGGGTAATGTTGTTACTGAAAATGTTAAGGGAGGCGATCGTGTTGCTATAAATCAGGCCAAGCGCAATGCAGTAGCAGCAAAAAAACAAAAAGACAAAGCTGTTGTGCTGAAAGACAGAGCTACTAAAGACAAAGAGAAGCTCAAGGAAAAGAAGAAGCTAAGTCTTGATAGTGTGCGCGACGCTAACAATAAAAAAATGATTGAAGCATCGCGTAATTTCCTGGCCGATTATGCAGACCTGATCAGTCAACTTGCCCCTGAAGAAAAAATCATTATCACCAACCAGGGCGAGCAGCCAAGAATGTGGGTGAATAAACTTATGAACTCACCCAGTAGAACACACCTTTCAATTGAAGTTACAAAAGGTGAAGTGTCACAATACAAACAAGGCAAGCTTACACGCGATCAACTTTTATCAAAAATTAAAGTGTTGAACACTGAAACAGTTGAGAATGTAGATCCGGATATCGAATTATTGTCAAGCATTTTTGATAGATTATATCAGCCAGACCTGGCGAAGACATTCTTCACAGAAGATAGAATTTATTACGAGCGCCTTAAGGACTTTGGCGTGATCTATTACATGCAGGTATTCAGCAGCCATCAGCAAGACTATGAACTGTTCACTATGCCAACGCTAAAACTTTCAGATCTTGACCAGAATGAAAGAAACAAAAATGTAATTGCCATGTATCCTGAATTTGAAAAAGAACTTAAGGAGAATGTATTAGAGTATGGTCGCACGGTAAGAAGTATTAAAGACAATGAAGTACTGGTTTTCAATGTAAAGATTACCAAATGTCCTAATTGTGGTATTCCATCCAGCCTGGAGGTATCTGTTAAAGGATCAGTTCTAAAGGATTATGGCTCTGGCAAGCTTGATAAAAATGCAGCACTTGGAAAATTAATGATCAAGAAGGGCGCAAATCAGTAATTAATTTCGTATTAATCTGATACTTTTCAGAAAGTTGCCAGTATGTTATACGAACATGCTGGCATTTTTCGTTTATACCAGCGGTAACAATTCCTTTCGAAAAAAACCTTTAATTTGAATCTTAATACAAGACGCCTCTTATGAAAAAGAAATTGATTATTGGAGTTGCAACAGTAGCAACCGTGTTTATCATTTACTTCATTGTAAAAGGAGGTGATGATAATAGCCTCACCAGTATTCTCACAGCTCCCAAGCGAGGACACTTTAAAATTGAAATAGAAACCACCGGTGAGCTTGAGGCTAAGAATTCTGTTAAAATTCTCGGCCCATCTACATTGCGTGAGTTTGGAATATATCAGGTAAACATCCAAAATATAATTGATGAGGGTACCGTTGTAAAAAAGGGTGATTGGGTGGCCACACTTGATCGTTCAGAATTCCAAAATAAATATTCCCAAAAGCAGATTGAAGTTGAAAAAGCAAACTCCAAGTTTGTTCAAACTCAACTCGACACCACACTTCAGATGCGCCAGTCGCGCGACGAGCTGATCAACCTTAAGTATACCGTTGAAGAAAAGAAAATCATTCAGGAGCAATCCAAGTTTGAGCCACCGGCAACTATCAAACAAGCCGGTATTGATTACGATAAGGCAAAGCGAGGATTTGAACAGGCTCAGGAGAACTATAAGATCAAGAAGAAACAGAATATTGAAAAGATGCGTGAGATCTCTGCAGAACTTCGCAAGGTTCAAAACGAATTCTCCAGCATGACTCGCGTACTGGAATCTTTTAACGTAGTAGCACCGGAAGATGGCATGCTTATTTATGAGAAAGGCTGGGACGGTAAAGCCATTAAAGCAGGTTCGCAGATTAGTGTGTGGGAACCTACCGTTGCCACGTTGCCTGATCTTACCAAGATGATGTCCAAGACATACGTTAATGAAGTTGATGTCAGAAAAATAAAAGCTGGTCAACATGTTGATATTGGCCTGGATGCCTATCCGGATAAAAAGTTGAATGGTGTTGTGATTCGTGTAGCAAACGTAGGTGAACAACGCCCCAACTCTGATGCTAAAGTTTTTGAAGTAGCTGTAGAAATTGCAGGCACAGATGGAACACTAAGACCATCGATGACTACCAGTAATAAAATCATCGCCCAGGTAATTGATAATGCCCTGTACATTCCTCTGGAGTGTTTGCATAGCCAGGCAGACACTGTAACCTACGTGTATAAGAAAGAGGGATTGAAAGTAATAAAACAGGAAATAATTGTAGGTGAGGCTAATGCTAATGATGTTGTAGTTCGTGGCGGGCTTACAGATCAGGAGCAACTCTACCTTTCAATTCCTTCAGGTCAGGAAGGTGAGTCGATAGCTTTGTTAAAAGAATTGAATGGAAAGCGCAAAAAGAAAAAGGATACAGAGGAAGAAAAGGTTGAGGCGAAACCCACTGCGATAATTATTCCTTCTGTAGCTCACTAATCTCTCTGGCGCTGCATGCTCTCTCAACGATTACTCTCAAATCTCTCTATTGCCATAGGTGCAGTAGTGACTAATAAAATCAGATCATTACTTACGGCACTTGGAATTATTTTTGGTGTGGCAGCCGTAATTGCCATGCTTGCTATTGGCAACGGTGCGCAACAGGAAATCCTCAGCCAGATAAAGCTGGTAGGAGTTAACAATATTGTAATTAAACCTATCATTGAACAGAAAGAAGAGACTGTTGCTGAACAGGTAGGCCAAAAAGAGAAAAAGAAATTTTCGCCAGGCCTTACGTTGCGTGATGTTCGCAGTATTGAAGATATTTTTCCCGGAGCTATCTCAGTAAGCCCCGAAATAATTTTAGATAGTTATGTAATCCGTAATGGCCTGCGCAGATCAGCAAAGCTTGTTGGAATAAGTCCTATATATTTTAGTTTATACAGTTTTAATTTACAGGAAGGTCAGGTATTTAATGATGAACAACTTCGACTCGGTGCGCCAGTCTGTGTTATTGGATACGCTATTAAAACAAAATTTTTCCCTACAGAAAACCCCATCGGTAAAAGCATAAAAGTAGGACAGCACTGGCTTACCATTGTTGGTGTGTTGGCGGAACGATTGGTATCTGACGCCAGTATCAGTAAACTGGGTATTCGTAATTTTAATATGGATATCTATACGCCTTTACAGACTGTATTGGTTCGTTATAAAAACAGAGACAAGATTACTGCGGAGGCAATCCGCAAGCAGGTGATGCAAAGCAGAGGCTGGGGAAATAACAATAACTCCAATGAAAAAGAATTAGAGCGAAAAAACTACCATCAGCTAGACAGGCTCGTCATTCAGGTTAGTGAAACCAGTCGTCTTATGCCTACAGCTGAAATTATTTCGCGCTTGCTTCAGCGCAGGCATTATGATGTTGTTGATTATGAAATTGAAATTCCTGAACTACTATTGAAACAACAGCAGCGAACCAACGACATCTTTAATTATGTTCTTGGTGCCATTGCAGGAATTTCTTTGCTGGTAGGTGGTATTGGCATTATGAATATTATGCTCGCCTCTGTGTTGGAACGAATAAAAGAAATTGGTTTACGACTCGCCATTGGAGCAAAGAAATCGGATATCATTCAGCAGTTTTTATTTGAGGCCATCATGATCAGCGTAACAGGAGGGATCATTGGTGTCATATTAGGTGTTGCTATGGCCTTCACTGTTTCAGAGATTGCTGGTATCCCGACAATTATAACATTTACTTCTATTGCTCTTTCCTTTGGTGTAGCCGCTACAGTGGGTTTGATATTTGGAATAGCACCCGCACGCAAAGCGGCAACTCAAGACCCTATAGCATCTCTACGATATGAATAAAATATATTTGGCATTAATTCTTTTACTGACATTTGAAAGTGCTACAGTAAGGGCACAGAACATTTTTAATATTCACGATGTGATTGAGCGGGCGCATTTGCAATCACCAGCTTCTAAACAAATAGAAACTCAGAAAGAGACAAGCTATTGGCAGTATAGAAGTTTTAGAACAACGTATAATCCTCAGTTAGTATTAAGCGGAAATGCACCAACTTACAGTAAGCAATATGTTGCCGTTACTCAACCCGATGGTTCAATTGCCTATCAGCCAATTAATCAAACTAATCCAGGAATAAACTTGGGTCTGTTGCAACCAATCCGATTAACCGGAGGTACTATTTCAGCTAACACCAGTCTGAATTATTTTAATGATGTACCTTCAAGTTTTAGTCAATGGAATGGCACAGTTATGAATGTTAGATTGAATCAGCCACTCTTTGCGTTCAATCAGTTTAAGTGGAATAAAAGAATCCAACCTATCATTTTTGAAGAATCAAAAAGAAGTTTTGTTGAACAACGCGAGTATATTTCACGTGAGGTTGTGAGTCGTTTCTTTGAAGTATTAAAAGCTCAGGTAAACTTACAGATCTCCAGTTTTAATCTTGCTAATAACGATACAATCTATAAAATAGAGCAAGGACGTTACAATATTGGTACAACATCGCTGGATAAATTGTTACAGGTAGAGTTGCAATTATTGCGTTCACGTCAGGAAGTAGCTCAAGCCAGGCTAGATCTTCAAACGAGTAGTCTTCAATTACGCACCTTTATAGGTTTAAAGGATGGTGAAGAGTTCAGGCTCATTATGCCCGAAGAAGTACCGCTGTTTGATGTGTCAACTGATGAGGCATTACATTATGCAAAACAGAACAGAGCTGATTACATTGCTTTTGAACGAAAGCGCATTGAAGCCGAACGAGATGTAGCCAAGGCAAAGGGCGACCGCTTTTCTACTTCACTTAATGCATCGTATGGATTAAACAACACTGCGCCAAATGCAAATGGATTATATCAGAGTCCACAAAAGCAGCAGACCGTTAATGTTGGTTTTAATATTCCAATATTAAACTGGGGTCGTAACCATGCCATGATGCAAACAGCTTTTGCTAACAAGAGACTGGTTGATTATACAATAGCCCAGGATCAGGTTAACTTTGAGCAGACTATCATTACGAAAGTGAGTCAGTTTGAAATGCTGAGACTCCAGATAGAAATCACAAAGAAATCCGATGCTGTTGCCCAGGAGCGTTACAACGTTGCGCAGAATCGTTATCTCATTGGTAAGATTGACATAACTAATTTGAACATAGCGCTTACAGAAAAAGATGCAGCCAAGAGAAGCTACATAGATGCACTTAAATCATTCTGGACATCTTATTATGATTTAAGAGGATTGACCTTATATGACTTCTCATCAAAGCAGATGTTATATAAGGCAGAAGATTGATTATTGTTTCTTGTTACTAGAGTTTATGCGTTAAAGCCATATAAAAATAAAGAAGCCGTCTCTAACTTTGGAGACGGCTTCTTTATATAAGCGCTATTGCTAAAGCAGCTGATCAGTTATTTTCCAAAAAGTTTATAGCCAACGGATAACTGGATGTTGAAGTTTCTAATTTTAACAGATGAATTATCTACATTATTAATATCAGAGAGACCTTTAATAATTCTGAAAGTGAAATTAAGTTTCATAGGGAGATCCACTGTTGTACCAATGGCTATTCCAACATCACTGCTTTTGTAATTGTCTTTATAATCAACAGAGTTTGATCCGTTTTTTAATTTAGCCGATGCTAGGACTCCAAATTGAGGTCCTGCATGAAAACTCAATACTTTGTTGACATTAAAGCGAAACAATATAGGTACAGTAATGTAGTTGAGCTTAAGCTTGCTGCTTCCTGATTTAGCTCCTTGCCCTGAATAAAGTACCTCAGGCTGTAGCCCCATATGTTCGGTAAACATTAATGTAAGGTAACCCCCAACGTGAAAATCGGGACGAATGCCAGGACTGGAATAAGATCCACTTCCGCTATAGGTCTGATCTGCTAAATTCAGACCTAACTTAGCGCCACCACTAATGCCTTGAGCATAAGTGCCGACACTAATCATCGATAATAAAACTAGAACGGTTTGAAGTTTTTTCATAATCGTTTTGTTTAGTTTATGACAGTTTATTTAACTACATAAAAGCTAATCATTTTAATCAGGAAAATGAAATCTTGTGGATGTAAAAATCAGGTATTAGAAAGTTGCGGTTCTTTCTTCTGGCTAAACATGCCTGTATGTCAGCGTGATTTTTCTGAAGCTTATAGAAATATGTCAGTTTGAAAATTAATGACTTTCAAACTGACACTTATATGTTATTAGATTCCTGTATAATTAAAAGGTGTGATTTCTTTTAATGATGTCTTTAATTTTTCATTTACATTAAGACCATCAATAAATGAATGAATGCTTTCTTTTGTGATCTTTTCATTCTTGCGTGTTAACGCTTTTAGTGCCTCGTATGGGTTAGGATAATTCTCTTTTCTTAACACAGTTTGAATA
>DATJHZ010000054.1:0-25428 GCA_035493595.1 Cyclobacteriaceae bacterium
CTTAACAAAGACATTGACTGTATTTTATTGGGCAGAGTTTTAGCAGAAGGCTTTATTCCGCATTGGAAAATGGAAGCTACTGACCCAACCAAAAAGCGAGACTTTGTAAAAGAGATGAGTGAACAATATGATTTCGCAAAGAAAATGCACGAAACAAAAAAAGTGGTGTTCACTAAATCACTTAAAAATTCGGAGTGGGAAAATACTGTTTTGGCAACCGGCGATCTTGCAACAGAAATCAATACATTAAAAAATCAACACGGAGGCGATATCGTAGCGTATGGTGGCGCTGCATTTGTTTCATCTTTAATTAAGACTGGTCTTATAGACGAGTTCCATTTATTTGTTAATCCTGTAGCCATCGGAAAGGGCATGGCTATTTTTAAAGAACTTGAGAGCAAACAAGATTTTAATCTGGTAAAGGCAACCTCGTTTGAATGTGGAATAGTGGTTATTCATTACCAACCAAAAAGAAATTGAGATTGTGTAAAGCATACTGAAATAAATAACACCATGAATACAATAGGTTACTTCGAAATACAATCATCCGATCCTAAGCGAGATATTAAATTTTATCAGGCTGTATTTGGATGGAAGTTCATTAAGGAAGAATATGTGCCCATTGAATATTACAGAATCGAAACGAACAGCATCAACGGAGGTTTGTTGAAACGTCCTGCAAATGTTCCGCCACCACAATCCGGAACGAACGCGTTTGTCTGCTCTATACAGGTTGATAGTTTCGATAAAACGAGTGAGTTGATTTTAAAAAATGGCGGACAGGTTGCCTTGGCAAAATTTGCCATTCCCTCACGATGCTGGCAAGGCTACTTTGTAGATCTTGACAATAATACGTTTGGTGTTTTTGAAGTAGATGAAAAAGCAAAATAATAATTCAATATGAAAGCGACTGTAGCAAATAACGTTGATGAATATATTGACGGTTTCCCAGCAGAAACTCAAAAGCTTTTAGAGCAACTTCGGTCAACTATTATTAAAGCAGCTCCTAAGGCAGAGGAAGGAATCAGTTACCAGATGCCGGCATATAAATTACAAGGCGTGCTGGTTTATTTTGCAGGGTATAAAAATCACATTGGGTTTTATCCCGGTGCAGCAGGAGTGGAGTCATTCAAGAAGGAGATCTCAGGTTACAAGTGGGCGAAAGGTTCTATCCAGTTTCCTGTTGAAGAACCAATTCCTGTTAAGCTGGTTACAAAAATTGTAAAGTTCAGAGTGAAGCAAAATCTGGAGAAAGCTGCAGCAAAATCAAAGAAGAAAAAGTAGCGATACATCCCATAGATAAAGTTATAACACAGAGTTGCACAGAGAATGCACGGAGTTACACAGAGAATATTTTGTGTAATACATTATTCAATTTCATGATCAATTACCGAAGTCATTGATTCAGTCATCCCTCTCCTGCGGAGAGGGACCGAGGGTGAGGCCTTAGCCCTCAATTAAATGTACAGAGATGATTTGCTTCTCTATACCTTTTCAAGCACAACAGCATAGCCCTGTCCTAAACCAACACACATGGTTACCAGCGCAATTTTTTTATCAGAGCTTTTAAGATGCTGTAATTCGAGCGATGCTGTGTGAATTATTCGTGCACCTGACATACCTAACGGATGCCCTAATGCAATCGCACCACCATTGGGGTTGAGTCGCGGGTCATCATCGCGAAGTCCCAGTTGCCTGGTGCAGGCAAGTACCTGTGACGCGAATGCTTCATTTAATTCAATGACTCCAAAATCGTTAAGTGTTAAGCCGGTTTTTGTCAAAACTTTCTTAGTTGCCTCCACCGGACCAATGCCCATAATGCGAGGCTCGACACCTGCAACGGCAGATGCAACTATTCTTGCCTTAGGTTTGAGATTATATTTCTTAAGTGCTGATTCAGAAACTATATAAAGAGCAGCAGCTCCATCATTTAAACCAGATGAATTTCCGGCTGTAACACTTCCATTTTCTTTTTTAAATGCAGGCTTAAGTTGAGCTAGCTTATCAAGCGTCGTGGCTGGTTTTATAAATTCATCGTTAGTGAAAGCAACAGGTTGTTTTTTTTGATCAACAATTTCTACGGGCACAATCTCTTCAGCAAGCCTTCCACTTTGCTGAGCGCGGTGAGCTTTTTGTTGCGAATTAAAAGCAAAGAAATCTTGATCTTCACGACTTATATGACACAGCTCTGCCAGGTTCTCTGCCGTAACACCCATGGCATCTGTACCATAAAGCTGATGCATTAGCGGATTGATAAATCGCCAGCCAAAACTGGAGTCGAACATCTGTGCATCGTTGCCAAAAGCTTTTGATGTTTTTGATATCACCCACGGACCGCGCGTCATGCTTTCAATTCCGCCAGCAATGAACACATCTCCATCACCCGCTTTGATAGCGCGCGCAGCATTAATAACAGCCGACATACCCGAAGCACAAAGACGGTTAACGGTTTCACCGGGAATGCTCACCGGTAGTTTTGCCAGGAGTGAGGCCATTCTTGCTACGTTACGATTGTCTTCACCGGCCTGGTTGCTACAACCCATGATCACGTCGTCAATTACTTCTACTGGAATGGTGGGGTTTCGATCAGCCAGCGTTTTGATAACATGCGCTGCCAGGTCATCGGCACGTACACCCGCGAGACTTCCTCCTAAACTGCCAATAGGTGATCGTATTCCATCAACAATGTACGCTTCGGCCATAACCTTCATTTATTACTATTCTGCTTCTAAAGTTAAGGGATATTTCTAATTTAGTATTGCATTGAAACATCGATCGGATGATCATTCTTAGTAAAACGTATATTCATGACGTGCATCTGTAATGATCTTTTGTAAGCTTAACCGGAATTTAAGTTCGAACGTAGTCTTTAATGTTTTATTAATTCAGGCGTGTAGAAATAAAAACTATTTTTGCTCGCTTTAAATCTTGTAATGCAATACAAATATGAATTACGGCAGTGTGTTATGTTTTATGTTAGGGTTGACAATTGCTTCGGTTCATGTAGCAGCACAGGATACATACTCACTTAAAAAAGCATTATCAACAGCGAGATCAAATAACCCTATTCTTAAAACGGAGATCTTCAACGTTAATTCGGCTCAGGCTTCCATCACCACTTCTAAATTACGTCCTAACCCTAACCTGAATAATCAGAGTTTACAGTTGGTTAGGAATCGTTATTACCTGGATAATACAAGCTGGAATAATCCACACAATCGCCAGGTGTGGTGGCAAGTTACAAAGCCTTTTCAGTTGCCTAATCAGCGTAAATATAAAATTGATGTAGCGCAGAAGAACTTCCGCTTCAGTGAAATAA
The DNA here is from genome assembly GCA_035493595.1 of Cyclobacteriaceae bacterium. Taxonomy (GTDB): domain Bacteria; phylum Bacteroidota; class Bacteroidia; order Cytophagales; family Cyclobacteriaceae; genus DATCRE01. The sequence goes on from DATJHZ010000054.1 coordinate 3,320, forward strand.
ACTATTCTGAAACAGAGCGAAATTTATTTTTAGACGTTGCCAATAAATGGCTTGACGCATGGACAGCTCAAAAACAATTAGAAATTATTTCGATTGCAAAGTCTAACACAGATAGCCTTGTTAAAATCAATCAGCTTCGTTTAAAAAATCAGGTGATCTCACAATCTGATGTGATGCGAACTGAACTCCTTGCCGATCAGTACAGTATTCAATTGAAACAGGCACAGCAGGAATCTGTTAACCGATATAAGGAACTAACATTTCTATTAGGCATCAAAGATTCTCTCGGCATTGACATGGAAGATACCATTGTCTACGAAAATGTATACTCCATAGACTCGTTATCGGAGTATGGTAAAAAGAATCGCGCAGATCTGTTATCAGCAGAAATGGCACTCGATATAACGGACAGCAATATTAAGTTACAGAAATCATTGGCTTACCCGCAGCCTGTTTTAGGTGCAATCTGGAACCCTCAGAACACCGTTCCATACCTGGGCTTTTATGGCGCTATTGACATTCCTATTTTCAGCCGTAACCAGGGAGAGATAGAACGCTCTGCTATTTTAAAGCAGCAGGTGTCGCAGAAAATTTTAGCGCTGCAGGCTCAGATTGAAACGGAGATCACCACCTCGTATCGCAGCTTTGTGATCAATCGAGAAAATCTTCAGAAGTTTACCAGCATTCTCAAAAAATCAGAGACCATTCTAAATAACGTTCGATATGCTTACCTTAGGGGAGGCACTACTATTGTGGATTTTCTGGAAGCACAACGCAGCTGGCTTGAAACCCGTCAGCAATATTTTGATACCTATCAGCAGTACAGACAAAGTTATATCCAGGTTCTGTACTCTACGGGTTTAATTAATCAACTAGCGCAATAATTATTATGAAGCATATACTAAGACTCTCAATCCTTCTTGTCATTGGCTTGTTAGGATGCCGGGATAAAAATGTAAAACCTGCTCAAATCTCGTCTGCGCCAGTTGTTGAAGATAATGGTTTGACAATCCGATTTGCCAACGCCAAAAGCGCTTCACTTTTTAAGACAGAAATATTAAAGAACAAAGATGTTGAAGCAGAGATTACATCGCCAGCAAAAGTAGCGGCATCCATAGTTCCATCAGAAGAAGGCGCATCACAGAACATCATATTGTTTGAAAACTCCGATCTCGCGGGCAGCTATATGCAACTTATCCAACATCAGATCAATATTAGACAGATTGAAAATATAAATATCAAGCAAAGAGAAATAGAGCTTAGCCGCATTCAGGATCTGGAACAGCATGGCGCTGCCACAGGAAAAGATCTTTTAGATGCACGCACCGCGCTTGCCATGGAGAAGACCAATCTTGCAAACGAACGTGCTTCGCTGATAGAGCATGAAACGAAATTGAAAACAGGTGGATTCAACACGAAAGAATTATTAAACGCCACCCCCGGTATTGTTTACATTATATGCGACATTCCTGAAAGCCAGATAAGTAAAATAAGAAAAGGAGATGCTTGTTCTGTTCACTTCACTTCTTTCCCCAGCGAAAAATTTTCAGGCAAGATAGATGACCTCGCAGATGTTGTTGATAATACAACGCGGATGGTTAAGCTTAGAGTAAATCTGAAAAATCCAGACAACAAACTAAAGGCAGGTATGTTTGCCTTGGTTACGTTTGGTATAGATGAAGGAAACAATTTAACAGTAAGTAAAAGTGCATTAACAACAGTTCAGGGTCGTAGTTATGTCTTTGTAAAAAAAGATTCCGTCCGGTTTGAACGTCGTGAAGTAAAAACAGGACAGCAAATAGGAGATGAGATTGTTATCTATGACGGGCTGCATACCAATGAAGAGATTGCTATGGATGGTGTGATTCAATTAAAGGGACTATCGTTTGGATATTAATAATAAGAACTATGCTACAGGCCCAGATTTATATTGACAAAGATGAACTCCATGACGATATGAAACCCTTGCATGAATTTATATTCAGTTTCCTGATTCATCATAAGGTTAGAGGTGCTACTGCATTTCGCGGTCAGATTGGTTTTGGTCCTAATCAACATTTAAAAAGACCCGATGAACTTTTTAGTTTTGATGAACCGCCCATGATGATAACTTTTATTGATGAAGATCAAAAAGTTAAACATGTATTAACACAGTTACGCAAAGTTGTGAAGCATGGAATTTTTATCGCAAATCCAGTAGAAGCCTGGTAAATTCATGATCAGAAGTCTTTTAATTTTCTCACTCAAAAATCGCTGGGCAGTAGTTGGTGCCGGCCTTGCCATCATGGGCATCGGATATTGGTGTTTCACTCAACTTAAGATTGAAGCCTATCCTGATATTGCCGACACGAATGTTATCATTGTTGCTCAATACCCCGGCAGAGCAGCTGAAGAAGTTGAGCAACAGGTTACGGTACCTATTGAAAGAGTTCTTCAAAATACTCCTAACGTACTTGACAGAAGAAGCCGTACCATATTCGGACTCAGTGTTGTTCAACTCACCTTTCAGGATGGTACTGACGACTACTTTGCACGTCAGCAAGTTATTGAACGACTCTCTACGGCTCAACTGCCCGATGGTGTAAGTCCAGAGTTAGCACCGTTGTCTACAGCTGTAGGTGAAATTTTCAGATATGTGGTTGAAGCGCCCTCTACATTTACACCCACCGATCTTCGTGACTTGCAAGATTGGGTGATCAAACCATTTCTGCTGCAAACACCTGGCGTTGCAGACATCACAACGTTTGGTGGACCACTTAAACAATTTCAAATATTATCGTCGCCCGATAAACTTAGAAAATATTCTTTATCACTTTCGGATATTGAGCAAGCGGTTACTACTAACAATCAAAACACAGGTGGAAATGTTATAGAACGCGGCGGCCAGGGATTTGCCATTCGTGGTCTTGGTGCGATCAAAAATGAAAAAGACATTGAGAATATTGTACTAAAATCAGAAAGTGGAATACCTGTCTTTTTGAAAGATGTTGCCAGTGTTGAGGTTGGACCTCCATCGCCCAGCGGCGTTTTAGGTTATACGGTAACTGAAAATCAGTTAAGTGTCAATAGTGGCGTTGAAGGAATTGTTTTACTTAGAAGACATGAAAATCCAAGTGAAGCGTTATTAGCGTTAAAGCAAAAACTAAAAGATTTACAAGATCATGAATTACCAGAAGGCGTTACCATCAGGCCCCTTTATGATCGGAGCTTCCTCATCAATCATTCACTAAGTACTGTAGGCAGAACGTTATTTGAAGGTGTAAGCATTGTAATCATTATACTTATATTTTTCTTGGGCAGTATCCGCAGTGCGCTTGTTGTTGCGCTTACCATTCCGTTCTCTTTATTATTTGCCTTTATCCTGATGAGATTGTCGGGCATCCCTGCCAATTTACTTTCATTAGGTGCCATCGATTTTGGTATTATCGTAGATGGTGCCTGTGTTATGGCAGAGCATCTCACACGAAAGTATAGAATGGCAAGTCCGTCAGAGCGTCAGCAAGGTATTATTAAAATAACATTGCTATCAGCGCAGGAAGTTGGTCGCGAAATATTTTTCTCGGTGACGATCATCATCCTGGCCTACATGCCAATATTGCTGATGACACGCGTTGAAGGAAAACTCTTTTCGCCCATGGCGCTTACGTTGGCCTTTGCTGTGATTGGTTCTATGCTCGCAGCGTTAACGTTAATACCTGTACTGGTTTCTTTTGCTTATAGAAAATCGTTAGATGATCTTGGTAAACCGATAAAAGAACACAAAAACATAGTTCTCGATTTTATTCAAAAAGGATATGGCAAACTTATCTCCGGCATTCTTAACTGGACAAAGACTACCGTTACCATTGGCTTTAGCATTGTAGTTGTTCTCGTGCTTTTTGGTTTAAAACTAGGCTCTGAATTTTTGCCAGAGTTAGATGAAGGCTCAATCTTTCTAAGAGGCAATTTTCCAGCAGGTATAACCATTCAGGAAAATGCCAAGTATGCACCGTTGATCAGGAAAACTATTGCATCGTATCCGCAGATTGCATTTGTGATAACCCAAACCGGAAGAAACGATGACGGTACCGATCCTTTTCCTGCCAACCGAAATGAAATACTTGTTGGCCTCAAGGATTATCATTTGTGGAGTGACACCATTTCAAAAAAAGAACTAGTAAGCAGAATTCGTGTTGATCTGGAAAATAAACTTCCAAGCGTACGCTTCTCAAGTGGTCAGCCTATTATAGATCAGGTAATGGAAATCGTAACAGGTAGTGCTGCAGATCTGGCAGTCTCCATTGTTGGTAATGATCTGATTCTGATGCGTCATAAAGCGGATAGCATCGCGGCTATTGTTAAATCAATGGATGGAAGTGAATCGGTAAACATTGAGCAAGAAGGTCCGCAGGAACAATTAGCGATTACAATCAACCGTAAAAATGCCGCACGTTTCGGTATTAATATTTCTGAAATAGAGAACATGATTGAGGCGGCAGTAGGAGGTAAGGCTTTGTCTGTACTCTATGATGGTACAAAACGTTATGACATTGTTATTCGCTACCTGCCCGAGTTTAGAAACAATGTTGATGTGATAAAAAATCTTCAGGTGTCTTCTATCAATGGTGCACTTATTCCTATGAGTGAACTGGCCGATATAAATTTTATTGAAGGACAGACAAATATCTATCGCTACAGTGGCAAGCGAATGGTTACGGTAAGAACCAACATCAGAGGTAGAGATCAGGTTGGCTTTGTAAAAGAACTGGAAAGCAAAATCAATAAGAATATAAAAATAGGTAAAGGATATAGTCTGATTTTTGGAGGTCAGTATGAGAACCTTGAACGTGCCGGTAAACAGTTGTCATTTACTATACCGTTAACCGTTGTGATGGTTTTTCTTTTTCTGTTTATGCTTTTCAAAAACCTTAGGCATACGTTGGTAACCATGAGTTGTATTCTCTTTGCTCTGGCAGGTGGTATCATTGCGCTTTTGCTACGAGGCTATTATTTTAACGTTTCTGGTGGTGTGGGTTTTGTAAGCATCTTCGGTATCTCGGTGATGGCGGGTGTTCTGCTTGTATCCGCTTTGAACAGAGCAACAGGTTCAAGCATCGAGATTTCAATTATAAAGAAAACATCGGAAGATCAACTTAAGGCTTTACTTTCAATTCTTGTAGTGGCTATCGTTGGTCTTATTCCTGCGGCTATATCGTCAGGCATTGGCTCTGATGTACAGCGTCCGCTTGCAACAGTTATTATTGGAGGATTAACCAGTACATTGATTTTTGCGCCAATTCTTATTCCACCACTTTATTGGTGGACTGAACGTAACAGGAAAAAGAATCCCAGCATTGATACAGAATCTTACGACGAAGTCTGATTGACTTTGAAGAAAATATAAGCATTAAAAAAGGCGCCCCGTAAGCGCCTTTCTTTTTATACTATATTATCATACTGAAATTACTTCGCAGCTTTTTTCAATGATGATTGTCTTTCTACCAGTTTTGTTTTTAGTAGTTTGGTTTCTGCAGGTGCATCAAGATCGCTCTTAGATTTTACTTCAATGTGACGAATCAAAAGCTTGGCAGCTTCTTGTCCCATTTCAAAACCAGGTTGGTGAACAGATGACAATGGAGGATCCATCATAGAGCTGAACAACCAGTTGCTAAATCCAACAACGGCGATGTCTTGTGGTATCCTTAAACCTTTATTACGGATAGCCTGCATAGCGCCCATCGCTGTAGGATCGCTTGTAGCAAATACTCCATCAGGTGGATTAGGTGAATTCAAAATCTTTTCCATTACAAGCTTACCTTCTTCAATAGTTCCAAGCGGGCAAGCTACAATAGAGTCTTTATCAACAGGCATGTTGTGTTCTTTCATCACCTCAAGAAAGCCTTCAAGACGTTGCTTGCTGATAGCCAGGTTAGGAGGTCCTTCCAAATGGATGATTCTCTTACATCCTTGTTCTATAAGGTGACGGGTTGCGTCTTTCGATCCACTCAAATCATCAACCACAACCATGCTCGAGTTACCATTGTCATATACACGGTCAAAGAAAACCATGGGTACGCCTTTGGCTAACATAGCTTCAATGTGATCAAACGTACTTGTTTCTCTAGAAAGAGAGATCAGCATACCGTCTACACGGCTATTAAATAATGCCTTTATGTTTATTGCCTCACGGGCAAACGATTCATTAGACTGGGTAAGGATTACGTTGTAACCGGCGCTATAGGCCACATCTTCAATACCACTGATTACAGTGGAGAAGAAGAAATGGACAATCTCCGGAATAACCACACCAATTGTATTCGTTTTGCTCTGGCGAAGACTCAAAGCAACGATATTGGGTGTATAATTTAATTTTTCGGCCAGTTCATTGACAGCCTTTTTTGTTTCAGGGCTAATGTCCGGATGGTCTTTTAAAGCACGGGAAACAGTTGAAGGAGAAATGCCCAGCTCGCGGGCAATGTCTTTAATGGTTACTTGATTATACTTCATTGCGGTTAATATAGTAGACGTGTAAAACTACATGAAAAATTGATAATGAGTAAATATAAATACTTTACGAAAACGATTGTATTGGCTAAGATGGCATAAAATCTAGCAGTTAAAGGGCCTTTGGATGGCCTTATTTGTAAATAAACCGGGCATGATGCAATCAATTACGGCAACATGTTCCCTTATTTCCAGGCATTTCGAATACTAAATGTTCAAATTTCAGAGCTATAGGGGTGATTAAACGTCGTGTTGACACGAAACACACACCATTTCTTCGCAATCGATTGCGGATTCGTTTTCATTTTTTTAGGATACTTAAAAAAGGTAAGTTTATCTATAGTAATAATTAAACCCAGACACTATGAACAAATTTTATCAAACATTTACCAGGTATCTGTCTGTCCTGCTGGTATTTATAACCAGTGTGGCATTAGCGCAGAACCGGACGATTACGGGGAAGGTTACATCAGGAGATGATGGATCGCCTTTGCCCGGCGTTAGTGTAATAGAAAAAGGTACCACAAATGGTACTTCAACTGATGTTAATGGGGCATTCTCATTGTCAGTTGGAAGTGATGCAACTCTTGTTCTTTCTTTTATTGGTTACAAATCAGTAGAGATACAGGTTGGAAACAGAACTTCTATTGAATCAGTTTTAGAATCTGATGTGACAGCACTTTCTGAAGTAGTTGTTATTGGTTATGGACAGGTTGAAGCTAAAGATGCAACGGGTGCATTAGTTTCATTAAAGTCTGAAAATTTTAATAGTGGTGTAATTTCATCTCCTGAGCAGTTAATGCAAGGAAAGATTGCTGGTGTGCAGATTACCACAACAAGTGGAGAGCCTGGTGCTGCTGCCAATATTCGTATCCGAGGCACTTCTTCTGTTCTTGGTGGAACGCAACCTCTATATGTTGTTGACGGTGTACCATTGAGTAATGATGACACACAGTCAACAGGTATGGTTGGTGGTGTCGGACAAAGTGCTGCCCGCAACCCGCTAAACTTTATGAACCCAAGTGATATTGAAAATATTACAGTATTGAAAGATGCTTCAGCAACTGCAATCTATGGTTCTCGTGGTGCAAACGGAGTTATTCTTATCACAACTAAAAAAGGTAAGTCTGGTAAATCAACACTTGAATATTCCTATAGCGGAAGCATTAGCAACATCTCAAAGCGTTATGACTTATTAGATAAAAATGAGTTTTTAGCTGGATATGCAAAATACAACGGATCATCAACAGCTATTGATAAAGGATCTGATACCGATTGGCAAAAACAAGTTTTCAGAACAGCTTACACTCATTCTCATAATATTTCATACGGTGGAGGTGATAAGAATGGAGACTATCGCTTCTCAGGAAGTTTTATGAATCAGGACGGTATCATATTGACAAGTGGTTTAAAAAGAGCTACTGTCCGTTTTAACGGAACTAAAAGATTTTTGAGAGATAAATTAACGATATCAACTCAGTTTACATTAGCATCCAATCGTGATGGTAACGTTCCGGTAACTACAAACTCAGGCTTTGAAGGTGATTTGATTGGTAATGTTTTAAAAGCCAATCCTACTAACCCTGTTTACAATCCAGATGGTACTTTCTTTCAATTGAGTAACACTGAACCTAATCCTGTTGCTATGCTTAGATTAGGTAAGAGCTACACAAACACTACCCGTGGACTTGGAAATTTATCAGCTGAAATAGAAATTATCAAAGGCTTGAAGTTTAAAACAGTTTACGGATTTGATAAGTCAACCTCAATACGTAAAGGTGCTTTTTCTAGATTGTTAAACGTATCTAACATCTATGGCCTCGGAAGATTGTACCTGAACAATGTTGAAATCAACAACACATTGTGGGAGAATTACCTGAACTATGATAAGACCTTTGGCAAAATCGGATTTCAAGGATTACTTGGTTATTCATACCAAAGCTTTGGATATGCCACACAAAACTTTGAGTTGAGTCATTTTAGAACAGATGATCCTCAGGAAATGATTAACAACATGGCATCTTCTGATCAAAGCTTAAAAGGCGCAGTAGTAGGTTCTAATTCATCTTTTACAACAGATGAACTTCAATCATTCTTCGGTCGTGTTAACTTTAGCATGAGTGATAAATATTTATTGACAGCAACTATGCGTGCTGATGGTTCAACACGATTTGGTGGTAATAACAAGTATGGTTATTTCCCATCATTTGCTTTCAAATGGAGACTAAGCGATGAATCGTTTGTTCCAGAATTCTTCTCAAATCTGAGTTTGAGATTGGGTTATGGTGTTACAGGAAATCAACAGATTCCACACAACATTTATACAGACAGACAGCGTTATGCAAACTGGACTATTACTTCGCCAGCTGATGGTGTTAATGGCGGTGGTTTAACTCCGGTTGCTTTTGCCAACCCTAATCTGAAATGGGAATCTACTGCACAAACTAACTTAGGTTTTGATTTTAGTATAGCCGATAACAAAATAAGAGGTAGCCTGGATTTCTATAATAAAAATACAACCAACTTGTTGGCTATAGTTTATGCAGCGCAGCCAGCGTCTCAACCTTTTATTTATAAAAATTTACCAGCCAATATTATCAATAAAGGATTTGAATTGGTTTTAGAAGGCAACCCTATTATGAGCACTAACTTCAAGTGGACGTTAGGTGGTAATTTCGCTTACAATCACAACGAAGTTAAAAATCTGCATACCTTTTATAATACTGGTGAGATCAACGGTCAGGGATTGTCAGGAGCTTATTGTCAACGCATAGCTGATGGTCAGCCGCTTTACGCTTTTTATGTTCGCGAGTTTGACGGATTTGATGAAAATGGTATAGCGAAATACAAAGGTGGAGATGTACAAAAGTTTGTTGGTAAATCACCACTACCAAAAATAACATTGGGTATTAACAACTCTTTTGTATACAAAAACTTTGATTTCAATTTCTTCTTCAACGGACAGTTCGGGCAGTATGTTTACAGTAACTCCGCTAATGCATTCTTCTCAGCAGGATCACTTGCCAACGGAAGAAATACAACTAAGGATGTTCCTAAAACAACAGAAGATAAATTGAATGCTCCAGATGTATCAACGCGCTTCTTATATAATGCTTCATTCCTGAGACTTCAGAATGCTTCGTTAGGATATACTGTTAACATGAAGAGTTCAGTTATCTCTAGTTTAAGAATTACTTTAACAGGTCAGAATTTGTTCGTTATTACAAATTATCCATTCCAGGATCCTGAAGTAAGTATTAACAAGCAGCAAACATTGGGTAGAGATCTTCCTAATATTGCTAATGCTGGTATTGATTATACTACCTATCCAAAGGCAAGAACATTTACGTTGGGTGTTAATGCAACCTTTTAAAATCGAAGAAATATGAATAAAAGAAAAATAAGTTTGATAATGGTAGCAACGCTGGTAGCAAGTGTATTTTCAGCTTGTACAGATTTGGTTACCAAAGAAGTGGATTCGAGGGTTGTGGTTTCAAGTGGCGGAACAACAAATTCAAAAGCATCAGATTTGCTACAGGCATCCTATAATGATCTGAGTACTTTTACAGATCAGGCCGGTATATATTCCTTATATGAACATACATCAGATGAGCTTATCCCACCAACACGAGGTGTGGATTGGAGTGATAACGGTGTTTGGAGATCTTTGTATACTCATACTTGGGATCCATCGCACTCTTACATTCTCTCTTCATGGAATGCGTTAAATCAAAATGCTTATCGCTCCAGCTTAATTCTGGATGCTTCGGATGTTACAGCACAGCAAAAAGCTGAAGCTAAATTTCTACGGGCATTCAACAGATGGTTTGTAATGGATTTGTGGGGGCAAATGCCAATTCGTAATACCACAGATGGACCAAGCGTAAATCCTGTTGTTAAAACAAGATCAGAAGCTTTTGATATTATCGTTCAGGATTTAACAGAAGCCTTGCCTGATCTGCCTAATACCGGACCTGGATCTGGTGAAACAGCAACTCGTGCTGCAGCTAACGCGCTCCTTGCCAGATTATATCTTAACAAGGCTGTATATAAAGATGAAGATGGCATTGGCCCTTATACTTTTGATGCGGCTGACATGACGAAAGTTGTTGAATATTGTGATGCAGTTACTGCTGCTGGTTATGATTTGTCTATTGATTATTTCAAGAACTTTGCTAAAGGCGGAGCAGGAGAAACAATTTTAGTAAGCCAGCAAGGATCTCCTCAAAATCGTGTTTACATGACGTTGCACTATAACCAGAATCCTAGTGGATGGAATGGTTTTGCTACTCTGGCTGATTTTTATGGTAAGTTTGAAGCAGATGATCATCGCATCGGTGCACCAAGTCCTGCAGCTGTTGGAAAAGATTTCCACGGAATTAAATTAGGATTCTTAATTGGTCAACAGGTTAAAGACAATGATGATAACCTTATAGATACCAGAACTACGCTGCCGTTGCAATTTACACCGGAGGTTCCGTTGTCAGGTGCTGCTACATACAAAGGTATTCGCGTTATTAAGTACCATCCTGCTACTTATGATAAATATATTTTAATGCGGTACGCTGATGTATACCTGATGAAAGCTGAGGCTATTATGAGAGGTGGTACTAGTACACAAACTGCACTTCAGGTGGTCAATGCTTTAAGATCTAATCGTGGTGCTTCAGCGCTTGCAACACTTGATGCAAATGCTATGCTTGACGAACGTGGTCGTGAATTGTATTGGGAAGGTCTTCGTCGTGTTGATCTTATCAGATTTGAGAGATTTAACGATAGCTGGAGTGAGAAGGGTGACAATAAAGATGACTTCAGAGTCCTTTACTGTATTCCACAACAAGCGTTGGATTCCAATCCAAACTTGAAACAAAACCCTGGTTATTAATTCTTAAAAATTAACTAGACACGTTCATGAGAAAATATATGATAATGACAATGAAGAAAAGTATCTATGCTTCATTGATTTTAATAGCAGCCATGGCCCTCGGGTTTATTATACAGGCATGCTCGAGTGATGATCCGACGATAGGAAACCCAACAGTAGATAGTTTTACATTATATACTGATCAGGGAACTCCTGATGCAGGTCCTGTTGGATCACTTGTTAAACTTACGGGTACCTACTTTAGTGCAGCCGGAACAAACATTGTAAAATTCAATGGTGTTGAAGCAACAGTTGTAACATCAAAAACGGCTACAACCAGCCTTACAGTTATTGTGCCTTCGGGAGCTATAACAGGCCCGGTGTCTGTAACAGTAGGTTCACACACTGGTACATCAACTAAGAATTTTACAGTTAATTCTGCTGTGCCAGCACCAGCCATTATAGATTATTCACCAACAAGTGCCAATGGCGCTGATGGAATTGAACTTACTATCAATGGTGTAAACTTCAGCTCCACTCCAGCGAATAATACTGTTGAAATTAATGGTGTTGATGCTGGTGTTCCAACAGCTGCATCGGCAACTTCGCTAACGGTTATTGTTCCATCAGGTTCAACTACGGGTAAAATTACAGTTGAGGTTGATGGTGCTACAGGTACTGCTACTTCTGAGAAGGACTTTACAGTACCTACTCCTAGTGTTGCTAGCTTTACACCTACTTACAGCATTCCGCTATCAACAGTTACAATTACTGGCACAAACTTTTCTAAAGTAGCCGGAAACAATGTTGTGAAATTCAATGGTGTTGCGGCAACTGTTAATGATGTTAATGTGAAAGATGCTACTGCCAATACGTTAACAGTTATAGTTCCTGCTGGAGCAACTACTGGTAAAATTACGGTTGATGTTGACGGTATGATAGGTACATCTAAGGATGACTTCTCTATTAATTAGTAAAGTAGACATAGATTAGTTCAACAAATAAGTTTCGGAAGGCAAGATTAAAACCTTGCCTTCTTTTTTTTATATTGAGTCTTTAAGGTCTGTTTATGTTAAGATTTTTTTTATTCTGTTTGATTGTAACTCTCATGTCTTGTAAGGGTACGGATGAGAAACGTACCGAGAAGGAAGATGCATTATTTCAAAAGATGTTACCAGAACAAACTGGAATTGATTTTCAAAACACATTAACACTTGCTACAGATTTTGATGTATTCCGTTATAGAAATTTTTATAATGGCGGAGGTGTCGCAATAGGCGATATTAATAATGATGGATTGCCAGATGTTTATCTGACATCCAACATGGGCGATAATAAACTTTTTCTAAACAAAGGAAACTGGAAGTTTGAAGACATAACAAAAAAAGCCGGAGTAGCTGGAACAAAGGTATGGTCAACAGGAGTGAGCATGGCCGATGTAAATGGTGATGGTCTACTGGATATTTATGTATGCAACTCAGGTGATATAAAAGGTAATAACAGGGAGAATGAATTATTTATTAATAACGGAGACTTAACATTTACTGATAAAGCTCCCCAGGTTGGTCTTGCAGACAGAGGATTCTCAACGCATGCTGCTTTCTTCGATTATGACCGCGATGGAGATCTGGATTGCTATGTATTGAATAACTCATTTAAACCAATTGGTGCATTAGGTTATAGAAATTTACGAAATGAACGTGATCCTGACGGTGGTGACAGATTGTATAGAAATGATCGTGGTCATTTTTACGACGTCAGCGAAGAGGCAGGCATTTTTGGAAGTGTGATTGGTTTTGGCCTAGGCGTAACCGTTGGTGATATTAATCAGGATAACTGGCTGGACATTTGTATCGCTAATGATTTTTACGAGCGAGATTATCTTTATATCAATAATCATGATGGTACTTTTTCAGAGAAGCTACCGGACTATATGGGACATATCAGTATGTTCTCCATGGGAATGGACCTCGCCGATATAAACAATGATGGCTATCCAGATCTGTTTTCAACCGATATGTTGCCTGAAGACGATTATCGTTTGAAGACACTTACAGCTTTTGAAACTTATGATGTTTATCAACTCAGGCTTAAAAATGGCTACTATCATCAGTTCATGCGAAACATGCTACATATCAATAATCAGGATGGATCTTTTTCTGAGATTGGTCAGTTGGCAGGAGTTTCAGCAACAGACTGGAGTTGGGGTGCGCTCATTACAGATTTCAACAACGATACTAAAAAAGAAATATTAGTATGCAATGGTATTTACAAAGATGTAATTGATCAGGACTTCGTGGAGTTTCTAGGAAACAGTGAAACCATGCGCAATGCTATTGATGGTAAAAAAGTAGACTTTAAAATGTTTGTCGAAAAAATGCCTTCTCACAAGTTGAGCAATTATCTTTTCGAGAGAGAAGATAAATTTCAATTTGTAAATAAATCAGCGGAGTGGGGCTTAGATGAACCCAGTTTTTCGAACGGCGCTGCCTATGGCGATCTTGACAATGATGGCGATCTTGATTTGATAGTGAACAATGTGAATCAGGAACTGTTTGTCTACAAGAATAGAGCGGATACACTTGCACATAATAATTTTCTTGCAGTAACATTTAAAGGTAAAGAGCTTAACACGTTTGGCCTTGGTGCCACAATAAGAATTTATACAGGCAATGAAATTATTTATAACGAGAACATTCCGATCAGAGGTTTTCAATCCAGTATGGATTATAAGATGGTTATTGGTCTTGGAAAAACAACATTGATTGATAGTCTATGTGTTACATGGCCTGATGACTCACAAGAAATTTTAAAAAATGTCACCCCTAACAAGGCAATTCTCCTTGATCAGAAGAATGCAAACATGCATTATCATGAAGTCAAAAAACAATCCAATGCTCTACTAACGGATGTAACCTTTAAGGATTTGGTTACACACAAAGAAAATTCATTTAACGACTTTGATCGTGACAGACTTGAATATCACATGCTATCAACGCAAGGTCCTGCATTTGCCTTTGCAGATTTAAATGGAGATAAATTAGATGACTTTTATTTAGGTGGATCAGTTGGACATGCCGGAGCGTTATACTTTCAAACATCATCTGGATTTGTTAAGAAGTCGTATCCTGTGTTGGACAAAGACTCATTATCAGAAGGAGTTGATGCTGTGTTTTTTGATGCCGATAATGACAAAGACCTCGACCTATACGTTGTAAGTGGTGGATCAGAATATACTGCTCAATCAGAATACAATCAGGATTTTCTCTATGAAAACAAAGGCATTTCCAATGGCTATCCTGTTTATGAAAAAACATCAACAAACCTGCCACGTCTCTATCAAAGTGGAAGTTGTGTACGTCCTGCTGATATTGACAATGATGGTGATCTTGATCTCTTCGTAGGTACACGATCAATTCCTTCATACTATGGATTGCCTGCTGATCAATTTATTTTGATAAACAATGGTCACGGTGTATTTACTGATGCCACTTCATCTATAGCTCCCGCATTCAGTAAACTTGGTATGGTAGCAGATGCTACGTGGTTTGATTATGATAAGAACGGATTTGCAGACTTACTCATAGTAGGTGAGTGGATGAGTCCAACGATTTTTACAAATGATGGAACACATCTTACTAAACTTGAATCAGTACCTGGCCTGGATAGTTTAAATGGATGGTGGAACACTATTCAATCTGCCGATCTTGATTCAGATGGCGATGTCGATTTTATACTGGGTAATCTGGGAATGAATTCAAAATTCAAGCCTACAAATGATTCTCCAATTACACTATTTGTCAATGACTTTGATCAAAACGGATCTACTGAACCAATATTTTCGCATCTGCTAAATGGTAAAGACTACCCCATGGAGCTTAGGCAAGATATGGTGAAACAGATGAGCTCGCTTAAAAAGAAATTCTTGTACTATAAGGATTATGCTAACAAATCCATGGCAGATATTTTTGATCCTAAGTTGCTCACTTCTGCAACAACATTGAAATTTAATGAACCCAGAACTTCTATACTTTGGAACGATGGAGGTAAAGGATTTCAATTTACACCATTAGCAATTGAAGCTCAATTTTCACCGGTCTACAGTATTTACGTTACTGACTTCAATAATGATAAGCTACCGGATATTGTTCTGGGTGGTAACCTGTTTGCCGTGAAGCCAGAAGTAGGACGTTACGATGCGCTTCACGGACTTTTGCTACTGAATGATGGTAAAAGAAGTTTTACACCCTTACCTACGGCATATTCAGGTTTAAGAATTGAAGGCGAGATTCGAGATATAAAAATGATTCGTACAAAAGGTGACAAGATGCTGCTTCTTTTTGTAAGGAATAATGATTCAATTAAATTTTATAAGATTAATTAAGAAGTTAATGAAGTTAAGTTTTAAAAACGGTAGCGTATATTTTTTTTTATTGATTTTCTTTTTTACGAGCTGCTCTAAGGATGATAATAAGAAATTCAGATTAATACCTTCAAGTGAATCAGGCATTACATTCAGAAATGAACTGAAGGAGAGTCTTGAATTTAATATTTTCAACTACATGTATTTTTATAATGGTGCAGGAGTGGCGGTAGGAGATGTGAATGGAGATGACTTGCTTGATATTTATTTCACATCAAATCAAAATTCAAATAAACTTTATTTGAATAAAGGTGAATTTAAATTTGATGACATTACAGACCTAGCAGGTGTTGAAGGATTTAAGGGTTGGGCTACAGGTGTTACCATGGCAGACGTAAACAATGACGGAAGACTGGATATTTACGTTAGCTACGTTGGTGACTATTTGATTTATAAAGGAAGAAATAAACTTTTTATCAATGATGGAAATGATGAAAAGGGCATTCCCCATTTCAAAGAAAGAGGCATGGAGTTTGGTCTGGACCTGGTTGGATTTTCTACACAGGCATCTTTTTTTGATTATGATCGCGATGGTGATCTCGATATGTTCATGCTCAATCATTCCCTTCATGAAAACGGCACATTTGCCAAATCTTATTTACGAACTGAGACACATCCACTAGCAGGAGACAAATTACTGCAAAATGACAACGGACGATTTATTGACGTGACCAAGAACTCTGGTATTTACAGCAGTGCTCTTGGATATGGACTTGGTGTAGTAGTAAGTGATGTTAACATGGATGGATGGCCAGATATTTATGTTGGTAATGACTTCCATGAAAACGATTACTTATACATGAATCAGAAGGACGGCACGTTTAAAGAAGTTCTTGAAAAATCCATGAACCATACAAGTCGCTATACCATGGGTGTTGATTTTGCTGACTTTAACAACGACGCATTTCCTGATTTGATCTCCATGGATATGTTACCTGAGAATCCATTGATACTAAAAGCATCAGCTGCTGAAGACAACTATGATGTTTTTAGTTTTAAGTTGAATTACGGCTATAATTATCAATACTCCAGAAACACACTGCAATTAAATAATCAGGACGGTACATTTAGCGAGATAGGTTTATTGGCTGGCGTATCAGCTACTGATTGGAGTTGGTCTACGTTATTTTCAGATTTCGATTTAGATGGACGTAAAGATATTTTTGTTGCCAATGGTATTGTAAGACGCTCAAACGATCTCGATTACATCAATTTTATTTCTGTCGACTCTATTCAAATGAAAATGAAATTTCAAATGACAGAAAAAGAGTTGACTTATCTGAACATGATGCCAAACGTAAAGATGCCAAACTATCTCTACGTCAACAATGGAGATTCAACATTCAGTAATAAGGCTTCTGAATGGGGGCTTGATAAACTTTCATATTCAAATGGAGCAGCCTATGCAGATTTTGATAATGATGGTGATCTTGATTTGATAACTAACAATGTTGAAGACGAAGCTTTTCTCTACGAAAACAGAACGTTAAATAAAATCGAAGCAAAGGAAAAGGCTTTATCCAATCATTATCTTCAGGTAGCACTTAAAGGAAATGCAGGCAACAGATTTGGTATAGGAACGAAAGTTTTTTTATACAACAAGTCACAACTTCAAATGCAAGAGTGCATGCCTACCAGGGGCTTTGAAAGTTCTGTTGATTATAGATTGACCTTTGGACTCGGCGAGGCTGATAAGCTTGATTCTGTAATTATCGTTTGGCCCGATGGAGCTTTTGAAAAAATATCCGATGTAAAAACAAACCAGAGGATAACGGCTGAACAGAAAAATGCCAGTGGCTCATTTAACTACCAGAAGTTTCATCTCTCAACTTCCATATTAGAAGATGTCACCATAACAACTGGGATCACGTTCAAACATCATGAGAATAAGTTTGTTGAGTTTAATCGGGAGGCGTTACTTCCGCACATGCTTTCTGCTGAAGGACCTGCATGTGCAGTAGCCGATGTAAATGGTGATGGTCTTGAAGATATTTACCTGGGAGGCGCTAAATGGCAACAAGGGGCACTTTGGTACCAGACTAAATCAGGTGCGTTTAAATTATCAAAATCCTTTTCAGATGTTGATAGCACGTATGAAGATACGAGTGCTGAATTTGTTGATGTGGATAATGACCACGACAATGACCTAATAGTTATAAGTGGTGGAAATGAATTTTCTGGTGATTCGAAATACCTGATGTCAAGACTCTACATCAACGATGGAAAAGGAAACTTTAATGTTTCAAGTAATTTTCCTGAGTTGCGTTTAACAGGATCATCTGTTAGTGCAGCCGATGTTGATAGTGATGGTGATGTTGATCTGTTTATTGGTGCTCGCTCTGTTCCATGGAAATATGGCATCAAACCCGATAGTTATCTATTGTTAAACGATGGAAAAGGAATTTATAAAGACGCTACTACCTCAAATGCTCCGTTGTTCCATCAACTCGGTTTCATTAAAAGTTCGGTATGGACTGATGTAGATAATGATCATGATCCTGATTTAGTAATAGCCGGCGAGTGGATGCCGATTACAATTTTTCTAAATACAAAAGGCATTCTTTCACCATTGAAATTAGAGGAATCTGGTTTGGAAAATTCAAATGGCTGGTGGAACGAAATTTACCCTGCAGATTTTGATGGCGATGGTGATATTGATTTCATCGCCGGGAATTTAGGACTGAACTCTAAATTACACGCATCTGTAAAAGAACCTGTTAAACTTTATGTTAATGACTTTGATAAGAACGGAACTATTGAACAGGTGTTGACTCATTTCATGGAAGGAAAAGAATATCCGTTTTACACTCGCGAAGAAATGACAAAACAACTGCCGGGCTTAAAGAAGAAGTTCTTATCCTATAGAAAATATGCAGAGGCAACTATTCATGAAGTCTTTCCAAAAGATACATTAGAGAGTTCTGATGTTTTATCGGCCTATATGTTCGAGAGTCAATGCATAGAAAATCTCGGAGGTGGCAAATTTAAAATGAGACCTCTGCCTAAGGCCGCTCAGTTTTCTACACTGAATTCAATCCTGACAGATGATTTTAACGGTGACGGAAAACTCGATGTGTTAATCGCAGGTAATTTTTATCCTACCAATATCCAGATGGGGCGTTATGACGCAAGTTATGGTTTACTGCTTCAGGGAGATGGTAAGGGTAATTTTAAATCTATTCCTGCAGTTCAATCTGGATTCTCTGTTACAGGAGAAGTTCGTCATCTTAGAAAGCTAAAAGTTGCAGGGAAGGATTACTTTATAACTGTTCGCAATAATGATACGATAAAAGCATTCGCAATAAAGAAATAAAGAGTATGAAAAGAATTCAATTGATCTTATTGTCGATAATTCCATTGTTCGGCTTTGCCCAGGATCCTTCATGGATAATTGAATCGAAATCTATTAACCCCAATAATTATTTTGGTGTTACCGTAGCGAATGGAATGATTGGCCTGGTTTCTTCATCAGAACCAATGAAAGTAAAAGATGTTGTTTTAAATGGAGTTTACGATTACTACCAACGTGGAAGAGTCTCGAATATTCTTAAAACTTTCAATCATGTCAACATGAACCTGGAGGTTGATAACATGCGTGTCAACCAGGGAAATATTAGCAACTATAAACAAGTGCTTGATATGCATAAGGCAGCGTTATCAACAACATTTGATGTTGGAGATAAGGTAAGTGTTAAGCATACCATGATGGCACTCCGTCACTTGCCATACACAGCGTTAACTATCATTCAGATTACAGCAAAGAAGAATGTTACGATCACACCTATGAGTGTTATAGAAGCACCCAATCATCTTAATGATGTTCATAACCTCTATAGCGAAATCGACAGACCTCATGTTAAAATACCGTTGTTAACTTCTGTCGGCAAGAGTCCATCAGGACGACATACTGTAGCCGTGAGCAATAGTTTTATTTTTTCTGAACCGCATGGACAAGAGCCTCATCTTATTCATGAAGACTGGGATTATAACATGCACCTGGCCAAGTTCAGTAAAACACTTAAAGCAGGAGAGACGTACCAATTCAGTGTAGTGTCATCAGCAACATCTACTGCGGATTATAACGATCCGATGAATGAAGCTGAACGCCTTACTATCTTTGCTAAACTTGAAGGCACAGAGCGTCTGTTACAACGTCATGAAGAAGCATGGACGAATCTGTGGAAGAGCGACATTATCATCGAAGGAGATTTACAAACTCAAAAAGATGTGCGCTTTGCATTGTATCATTTATATTCTTTTGCCAGAGAAGGTACAACGAATAGCTTATCACCGATGGGCTTGTCAGGTCTGGGATACAACGGTCACGTATTTTGGGATACAGAATTATGGATGTATCCACCATTGTTAGCCTTACATCCCGAGATGGCGAAGTCATTGCTCGAATATCGTTTCCAACGATTAGCCATAGCGAAGAAGAATGCATTCTCTCATGGCTATCAAGGCGCCATGTTTCCATGGGAATCATCTGACGAAGGAACTGAAGACACACCCGTGTGGGCGCTTACCGGACCATTTCAACAACACATTACCGGATGTGTAGGGTGGGCTTTCTGGAAATATTACCAGGTAACAAAAGATAAACAATGGCTTCGCGATCGTGGCTACCCCGTGTTAAAAGAAGTTGCAGATTTTTGGGCCAGTCGTGTAGAGCGAAAAGGAACGGGTAAGTATGAGATCAATAATGTTATCGGTGCCAATGAATGGCAGGAAAATATTGATAACAATGCTTTTACAAATGGCATGGCAATCACCGTGCTTCGGTACGCTACCCAAGCTGCAAAAGAGTTAGGAGTTGAACCAAACGCCGATTGGGAACATGTTGCTCAGAATATTCCGATTCTTAAATTTCCTGACGGAACAACGAAGGAAAATGCTACCTACGATGGTGTTGAAATAAAACAGGCTGATGTGAATTTGTTATCCTATCCACTTGAAATTATTACCGATCGTACACAGATAGAAAAAGATTTAAAATATTACGAACCGAGAATGTCGGCTAACGGGCCCGCTATGGGTAATGCTCTATTGTCAACACTTTATTCTAAACTTGGCAATCCAGAAAAAGCATACGAAATATTTGTTAAAAGCTACAAGGCCAATGAAGTTCCTCCCTTTGGAGTATTAGCTGAAACAGCCGGAGGAACAAATCCTTATTTCGCTACAGGTGCAGGAGGAATGTTGCAATCCGTAATCTTTGGTTTTGGTGGACTTCAATTTACAAATGATGGAATTATTCAGAGTAAGACTACGCTGCCTAAGAAAATAAAATCGTTGAAGATAACAGGCATGGGAGTTGAGAAAAAAGAGTTTATAGTTAAGTGATTTTTAATAATTACTGTTAATATAAAAAAGCATGAAAAAGAAGATAACTTATTTTTTGTTTTTAAGCTTGTTGGTTGCTTCATGTTCTCCATCCGAAAAGAAGGAAACCAATATTGACTTTTACTCAACTGATCTTTTTAAAGATGTTCAGCTTCATGCCATATTTCCGGATTCTAAATCTTTTGCTGACTGCACGTCAAAGAAAGATCTTGCTGAGACAGTAGCATTGTATGAGTCTCAGAAATCTTCTCCGGGTTTTGACTTGAAAAAATTTGTAGAAGATAATTTTGATTTACCGATCATCCCTCAGTCAAAATTTATTTCAGATACAACACAAAGTATGCAAGAGCACATTACTTCGTTATGGAGTGTGTTGCAACGCGATGCTGATAAATACAATCCCAATTCTTCGTTAATTCCGTTACCTAATTCTTATATCGTGCCTGGTGGTCGTTTCGCTGAAATTTATTACTGGGATAGTTATTTCACTATGTTAGGATTACAAGCTCAAGGACGATATGATATCATGAAGAACATGATTGACAATTTTGCTTTTCTGATCGATAG
Organism: Cyclobacteriaceae bacterium; assembly: GCA_035493595.1. Classification (GTDB taxonomy): domain Bacteria; phylum Bacteroidota; class Bacteroidia; order Cytophagales; family Cyclobacteriaceae; genus DATCRE01. The sequence continues at coordinate 25,000 of DATJHZ010000054.1, forward strand.
CCTGGGATTCATTCCTAACGGGAACAGAAATTATTACGTAGGTCGTTCGCAACCGCCATTCTTTGCAGTGATGGTAAGTGTTCTTGAAGAGAAAGATACGGTAGCATCATCGCATTACCTACCTATGTTTCAAAAGGAATATGCGTTCTGGATGCATGGTGCTGATCAATTAAAAAAGCCAGGTGATGTTGTTGAGCACGTTGTAATGATGCCGGACGGCACGATATTAAATCGGTATTTTGATAAGATTGCTCAACCCCGCCCGGAAGCTTACAAAGAAGATTATAACCTTGCACAGAAATCATCTGGATCGAAAGAAGAATTATATACACATTTAAGAGCCGCCGCTGAATCAGGTATTGATTTCAGCACGCGGTGGTTTAGGGAGGGAAGTGGATTGGAAAGTATTCATACTACCGATTTTATAGC
>DATJHZ010000055.1:0-3991 GCA_035493595.1 Cyclobacteriaceae bacterium
ACAAAAATGAAACCTGGTCAGAATGTTGAAATTGAAGTAGACGCATTTCCAGGTGAAACATTTACTGGTAAGATAGAATCGTTATCACCTGCAACAGGTGCCAAGTTCGCATTGCTTCCTCCTGATAATGCATCGGGAAACTTTGTAAAAGTTGTTCAGCGTATTCCAGTAAAAATCTTATTGACCGAGAAAGCTGAGAAGAGCAATCTTCTTCGCGCCGGTATGAACGTTATTGTTGACGTAGAGTTAGATTAAGTATTCATGCAACAGCAAGAATCATTAGTAGAATATGGCTTCACGCGGGCCATCATTACGGTTACAGCTGTAATGTGTGCCTTGCTGGAGATCATCGATACAACCATTGTAAACGTTGCCCTCAATGATATGAAGGGTAACCTGGGCGCAACACTTAATGATGTTAGCTGGGTTATAACTGCCTATGCTATCGCGAACGTGATTATCGTTCCATTGACCAGTTGGTTATCTCAGCAATTCGGACGCCGAAATTATTTTGCTGTGTCCATTGTCATTTTTACGGTGTCGTCATTTTTATGTGGTAATGCTCATTCTATCTGGGAGCTTGTATTTTTTAGATTCGTACAGGGCTTGGGTGGAGGTGCGTTGCTTGTAACATCACAAACTATTATAACAGAAGTATATCCACCAGAGAAGCGGGGCATGGCTCAGGCGTTGTATGGTATGGGGGTGATTGTAGGTCCAACGCTGGGCCCTCCGCTAGGTGGTTACATTGTTGATAATTTTTCCTGGCCTTACATTTTTTATATCAATATTCCAATTGGGATTATCGCTACGTTCTTAACGTTGAGATATGTTAAAAGTCCCAACTTTGGTGGTAAGAGAGCTTTATCTGATGTTGATTGGCTTGGAATTTTCTTCCTCATTGCCGCAGTAGGCTCGTTACAATTTGTATTAGAGAAAGGACAAGAGCATGATTGGTTTGAGAATGGCGGTATCATCGTTATGGCTATCGTTGCATTCCTCGGTATATACTTGTTTATCTGGCGTGAATTGGTAGCTACCAACCCTGCAGTTGATTTGCGAGTACTCAAGGATAAAAATCTTGCGATCGGAACAGTACTTTCCTTTATACTTGGATTTGGATTGTATGGATCAACATTTGTGATTCCATTGTTCACACAGAACTCATTAGGTTGGACAGCTTTGCAATCTGGATTAATGTTGGTTCCAAGTTCAGTCGCAACAGGCTTAATGATGCCCATTGTTGGTAAAGCCATTCAAGGTGGTGTACCGCAGAAATATCTTATAGCGTTAGGGTTTTCAATTTTCTTTGGATACAGCTTATGGGCTTACACCATTATCACACCGTCGACGGGTGAGGGCAGTTTCTTCTGGTTGTTGATGGTTCGTGGTATTGGTTTGGGTTTATTATTTGTGCCCACAACAACCCTTGCACTTTCATCCTTGAAAGGGAAAGAGATTGGCCAAGGTGCCGCATTTACAGGTATGGTTAGACAATTGGGTGGGTCGTTTGGTATTGCTTTGATTAGCACATACATTAGCCGTGACACGGTTCAGCACAGAGGTGATTTGATGAATCATGTAACATCGTTCGATCCTAATGTTCAACAACGGCTGGAGGGTATGAAACAAAATTTCATGGCGAATGGATCAACTTTCGATCAGGCATCATTACAGGCAAGTAAACTTATGGATGGCTTGGTAACTAAACAGGCTGCGCTGCTAACGTATATGGATGTTTTTTTATGGATTGGTATATTCTTTCTGCTCTGTGTTCCATTCGTTCTCATACTCAAACCTGCCAAAGGTAAAGTTGATGTGAGTCAGGCAGCGCATTAAAAATTTTATAAATAATATTTTGATCAGAGAAGCCACCATAGAGTGGCTTCTCTGTTTTATAGTTCTCCAGTTTACACCTGCAGACCAATTCAGTCATGAGCCAAGTCGCAATGTCTAACTAAGCAGCTTTTGCTATCTCTGCTATCCGATGTATCTTGCTAACTAACAAAGTATTTATTTGTAATTGTTTTATGGATTCTAAACTTAATGATTTGGCTGAACGCTATGCTAAATTATCGAACAATCAATTGTTAGAAATTTTGGAGCACAAGGATGAATATACCACTGAAGCAATCATGGTTTTGCAGAATGAAATTGATAAGCGAAAGCTCAGTGAATATGAAATAGAACAATTTGCAACGGAGAAAAAAGTTAAGAGTATTATCGCAGAGGAGAAGGCGTTAGTTTCTTTGGTGCTCTGGGAGAAACTTTTTTTCTACTTAACATGGTTCTTACCAGGTTTTATAAGTGCAGCCCTTGGTATGAATTATTGGGAAGATGGCATGTTAACAAAACTACGTCAGAGTAGATTTTTTCGCATTGCCGGATTTGTTTCGTTAGTTCTTGCTTTTATTGAGTTGAGCATGGGATTTAGTGACTTTATTATTTTCTCTCTTTTATTTATTTTCTTTGGGATCTCCAATTGGATTGATAAAGTTGTACGTAATCGTAAAAAACTAAAACCGTAATGCGATATTGACTTGGAGGTTCCAATAACATTGTAGTAGCAAAAAATCCTAAACCAATTATGATGTGTTTCATTCTATAAAAGACCTATATTGAGATCATTCCCAACCTAACTAAAACAACTATGTATTACGGTCTCACTTCACTTGGAGTACTACACACTGTCATTAGCCTGTTAGCAGTAGGCGCAGGTATAATAGCACTCGTTCGCGACGGAAAAATATCAGCTAATAATACACTTGGTAAATTTTATATTATCACAACTATTATCGTTTGCCTCACAGGCTTTGGAATTTTTCAACATGGAGGTTTTGGCAAGCCTCACGTGCTAGGTATTATTACATTATTGGTATTCTGTATTGCGTATGCTGCGAACAAAAAATCCTTTGGTAAGAACTCATCTATCATTGAAACAGTGTGTTACTCTGCAACATTCTTCTTTCATATTGTGCCAGCTATTACGGAGTCTGCAACGAGATTGCCATTAGATGCGCCTTTGGCTTCGAGCCCTGAAGATCCTCGTATTAAAATGGCCATTGGCATATGTTTTGTATTATTTCTTATAGGCGCATTTTTACAGGTTAGAAAAATGAGATCTTAAATCTGAAATAAAAATTGTACGGTGTTTGAATTTGAAATCTAAAATTTTCTGGTCTTATCTTTGAAATAAAAAATTGATGCAATTAATGAAGTATGTTTTTGTTTTGTTGATGTTGCCTTTAGTCGTGAAAGCACAAGTTTATACTCCAAAGTTTGATGTTCAGGGACATCGAGGTGCCCGAGGTTTGAGACCGGAAAATACTATTCCAGCTTTTATTCTCGCACTTGATACCGGAGTGACTACTATTGAAATGGATCTGGCAGTAACAAAAGATAAACAACTTGTTGTGTCACACGAGCCATGGATGTCTGCTGCAATTTGCCTGGATTCTTCTGGTAAATCATTTACTGCAAAAGATGAGAAGAAATTCAATATCTACCAGATGACCTATGATCAGGTGAAACAATTTGACTGTGGAATTAAAGTGAATAACAAATTCCCAGAGCAACAAAAAGTAAATGCTTCTAAGCCATTGTTATATGACGTCATCACTGCAGTTGAAGATCACATTAGAAGTTATTCACGGTACGAGGTAGATTATAATATTGAGATAAAGAGTGATGAAGAAACTGACAATGTTTTTCATCCCTCGCCTGAAGAATTCTCCGAGCTGGTATATAATTTTATAGATGAATATCTTCCATGGGAGAGAATCGTTATCCAATCTTTTGATTTCAGAGTATTAAAGTATTGGCATGAAAAACATCCAGAGGTAAGATTGGCAGCATTAATTGAAAACCCCAACTCAGTTGACTTTAATCTCAACGAACTAGGATTCACTCCTTCTATATATAGTCCAGATTTCAGATTACTAACGAGAGATAAAGTAGAGTATATGCATCAAAAGAAGATGCGTGTTATCCC
>DATJHZ010000056.1:0-9420 GCA_035493595.1 Cyclobacteriaceae bacterium
TGCTGTTGATGCTGAAGCCGAGCTTCCTAAAATATCATTAACCTCCATGCCTTATGCATTTACATCACAGTTAGCCAACAGTGTTGATGGAGCAAATATTACCGGTACAGTTAATGCGTCTAAAATTGGAGGAACATTAATTGCATCTAACATTCCAGCACTGGATGCTGGTAAGATAACAACAGGAACACTAAGTAACGCCTTGCTTGATGCAGACTTGCAGGATCTTGCTGACGGATCATTATCAGGTAGCAAAGTTGGTACTGGTATTAGTGCTACCAATATTACAACGGGTACACTTACCGGAGCACTTGTAGGCACCGGAGTAAGTGCTTCCAATGTTACTATTGGAACTTTATCATCATCGGTGCTAGATCCTGATATTGCAGATTTGGCCGATGGTACGTTAGCGAGTTTAAATGTAGATGGATTTACGAAGTTGGGTTCCGATGCGCCTTTAATTAAAATCAAAAAATTGACTTCTACATCTGGAAGTTCTGAAGGATTTGATGTGGGAGTATTACATGGTATTACAATATCCAAATTGCTGGGGATTCTGATTGTTATAGAGAGTACAACTAATTCTTTTATTGGTCCCAATTATACAATAAATCCAGAGCTGCAATACTCATACTATACAACAAGTACTGAAATTAGAATAGTTGGAGCATCAACAAATTCTGGGTCCATCCTCAGTAAACCAATTGAAATAACCTTAGTCTATGAGCAATAAATTCTACCTTATCTTGATAGTTCAATTATTGATAGTTGAATTATCATATTCCCAGCCTACTTTATCAGTTCAGTATTCCGCAGGAGGAACTGTTACTAGTCCAATGTTATTTGGAAACATAGAAACTTTACTTCACAGCAGGAAGAAAATTAAAATCAGTAACACTGGTGTAATTGGGGGTAATTTGAATGTTGCTATTAATATCATTCCTACAGGTCTTGGAGTTGATAATTCAGCTTATTGGTCACTCTCGTTACCAGCCACTCCTGGTGTAGCCTTAGCTTTACCTTACAACCTGTCTTTGCCACCAGGCTCTGCACCCAGTGAATTATTGGTCAATTTCAATCCGACGGCAGCGGCACCATTAGGTGCAGATTTAACAATGGTATTAGCAATGACTACAAATGGGTCACCTGCAACGGCGAATTTTAATATTGTTGGTCAAGCTCAAAAAGCGCCCATTAATTTTGCCATGGTACTTGACAAAAGTGGTAGCATGGACCAAATCGTTACAGGTTCTACCAAGAGAATTGATTTGCTCAAAACAGCGTCAAAATATTTTGTCGATTTATTAGTAGCAAGAAATAACACTAACGACAAACTTGCTGCGATTGCCTATAGTACAACTGCAATTACACCTCCGTTAATATCAAAAGGTCCGTTGAATGCAACCTCAGCGAGATCGGCAATTGACGGTCTCTCCGCTTTGGGTAGTACTGCCACTGGTGCAGGGCTTGAAGCTGCAAATACAGAAGTAGGTGCAGCACCGGTTGGTGGAAAGAATGTTACTATTCTCTTTACCGATGGTGAAGAGAATGTTGGTCCTCCCTGGATGACAGGTGCTAATACAGCAAACAGTAGTCAGGTGTTTACAATTGGTATGGGAAGTCTTGTTACTTCATCTTTTCAAGTGGCGCTAAGTAATTATGCTGTAGCAAAGAACGGAACTTATTATTATGTGCCTGAAACTACAGTTTATAGTTCTTCTGCTTTGCCTATTGATTTGCAAAAGGCGTATTTGAGTGTGTTTACAGATGCCAGTGGCATGCAAGGTGTTGTTGATCCTGTATACCAGGTGCAACTTGATGGTACGGAGAAACTGGTTGGAAGCGCATGGATTACTTCATCGGATCACAAGATATTATTTAGTGCATTCAATGAACCAACAAGAGGGCAAGCGTATGATCTTGAAATAAGATCTCCTAAAGGTACTGTTCTTGCTAATGGCGTGTTTGGTTCTGCCATGGAAGGTAAGATTATAGCAGGCGAAGGATATTTTATTTACACAGCAGACTTTTCAAACGTCACGGACGAAACTGAGTTTGTAGGCAAGTGGGATTTATATCTTAAGCCAAAGGAAAAAGTATCAGAAAAAAAAGAAGTAGTAAATATTGGTTTTGCAGCTACGTCATTTAGTGATCTTCAGCTACAAATTGGATTGGGCTCAACCAATTATACTCCTGGTAATGCTTTGAATATAGCACTTGATCTTACAGAGGCAGGTTTATCGATAACCAGCATCAAAGAACTCTTTGTTAAGTTAACAACTCCTTCAGGTAATCAGATTATACTAAAACCAGTACTTGATAGTTTTGGAAAACTAGTTACGAGTTATCCTCACACATATGAAGCAGGTACATATCAACTTTTTGTGCGAGCAACAATCGCTAATTCAAAAGGACAGGTCACTACCCGTGAGCAGACAAAGTATTATGCATTTGGATATCCACCAACTGTAAATTCTAATCCTCCTTGTCTATCATGCTCATGGATCAAAATCATTATTGGTATTACTATCTTACTCCTTCTTCTGATTTTAATACTTGCACTCCGAAGGAAAAAATAAGAAAATTATATAAGCTCAAAACATCTAAAAGCCTGACTCTAAAGCAGGCTTTTTTTATTTTAATATCTGGACTAATATTGCAATAAAATTAGGCTGTCTGAGGTTGCACCTTTGGGTGCTTCCTACTGAAACAGAACTATTTACACCCTTCATGCGTTAAGAAGAAAATATACCAATCGGTATAATTTATATTTGTTATATATTTACGCATGACTAAGGCCGAACGCACACGTCAGTACATCATCAGGAAGACAGCACCTCTTTTCAATAAGAAGGGATATGAGGCCACGTCGCTTTCTGATTTAATTGGTGTGACAGGCCTTACAAAAGGTGCGTTGTATGGAAATTTCAAAGACAAGGAAGAGATTTCTATGGAGGCATTCAAATATTCCATGCAGAAAGTGCGTGAGCTGGTAAGCAAAGAAATGGAAGGCTCCATAACGTATAAGCAACAGCTTTTTGCACTGCTGGATTTCTATTCCAACTATGTATTCAATCCACCAATAGCCGGAGGCTGCCCCTTGCTTAATAATGCTGTTGAAGCAGATGATTTTCATACTTCCATGCGACGTGTGGTAGTCAAAGAATTAGTTCGTACTGTTGATTTTATTGCGAGTCTTTTGTCAAGAGGAATAGAAGCTGGGGAGTTTAAAGCAGAAATAAAATCACACGAGTTGGCGTATTCTTTTTTCTGTTCAGTAGAAGGCGCTATCGTCTTCTCTCGTGTTGAGCGATCGCGCGAGCCTATGGATATTGTTGTGCGTCATTGTAAAAGTATTGTTGAACAAATCAGTATATAATCATGAATCAAAGAAGAGTAGTTGTTACCGGATTAGGAGCGCTTACCCCATTGGGGAATACGGCCCCGGAGTTTTGGAATAACCTCATTGAAGGAAAGAGCGGAGCGGCTCTTATTACCAAGTTTGATACCACCAAGTTTAAAACCAAGTTTGCCTGCGAGGTAAAGAACTTCGATCCGCTCAATCACTTCGAAAAAACTGAAATCAAAAAGCTTGATCCGTTTGCACAATATGCATTGGTAACAGCAACTGAAGCGATTAACGATGCTAGTTTTGATATGGAGAAACTAGACAAAACACGCGTTGGTGTAATCTGGGGTTCAGGCAACGGTGGCTTCTATACATTCCAGCAAGAGATGATTGAGTTTGGAAGAGGCGATGGCACACCGCGCATCAATCCTTACTTCATTCCAAAGGTGATTGTTGATATTGCCGCAGGATGGATCTCTATAAAATATGGTTTCATGGGCCCGAACTTTACAACCGTATCAGCTTGTGCAACATCAACTACCGCAATTATCGATGCCATGAATTACATACGTTGGGGTAAAGCTGATGTCATTATCACAGGTGGTTCTGAAGCGGCAGTTAACGAAGCTGGTATTGGAGGCTTTGGCGCGATGAAAGCATTATCAACACGTAATGATGATCCATCAACAGCATCACGTCCGTTTGATGTTGATCGTGATGGCTTTGTGATGGGTGAAGGAGCTTGCGCGTTAGTGCTGGAAGAATATGAACATGCCAAAGCACGTGGTGCAAAGATTTACGCAGAAGTTGCAGGCGGTGGCATGTCAGCCGATGCATATCATCTTACCGCAACACATCCAGAAGGTCTTGGAGCTATGCTGGGCATGCGTTGGGCGCTTGAAGATGGTGGATTGAAACCTGAGGATGTAGATTACCTGAATCCTCACGCTACATCAACTCCGTTAGGAGACTTGAGTGAGATGAAAGCTGTCATCAAACTGTTTGGTGAGAAGCCAGATCATCTTCATCTGAGCGCAACAAAATCGGCTACAGGCCATTTACTTGGTGGGGCAGGCGCAATAGAAGCACTTATTTGTATCAAAGCAATTCATGAGGATATCATTCCTCCAACCATTAATACAAAGACAGTAGATCCTGCAATGCCACAAGGTCTTAATCTTGTTGTTGGGCAAAAGTTTAAGAAGAAAGTAAATGTAGCATTAAGCAACACATTCGGGTTTGGCGGACATAATGCCAGCGCTGTTTTCAAGAAGTTAGTATAACAAAGTAATTGTCATAACAATTTTAAAACTTGTATAACAATGCCCTTGCGAACTATCATGTTTGCAAGGGCATTACTTTTTAGAATGAAAAAATATTTCGTGTAAAGTATTTCACACTATAGCCTTAGAACATGTTTAAAGAGTGTCTACTGCAATAGAATATTTCCTTTTATAATAAAGTTAATCCTTACATGATTATAATGATTGATAAAGGCTTGGTTTTTAGCTACCTTATTGAATCATTGTCTAAAATCTTTAATTAATCATGAAAAAAAAACTACCCCTTAAGTTGCTAGACTTATGTCCGGCGCTTATCACTTATCTCAGGCGAATGCCTTGGCTCCTTTGCTTTTTTGTCAGCACTAGTATCGCGCAGATTCAACTTGTAAAAGATATCAATAGTTCTCCATACATCTCAGGAAATGAATTTCAAAATCTAACAGATGTTAATGGATCACTCTACTTCACGGCAAACAATAAAGAACTTTGGAAAACGGATGGTACAATGGCTGGTACCGTTCGCGTGAAAAAATTCAAAAGTATCTCATCATTAAAATATGTTTCAGGTAAATTCCTTTTCGTGGCCAATGATAGCCTGAGCGGTAATGAATTGTGGAAAAGCGATGGCACCCCTGCTGGCACTGTACAAGTTAAAGACATTGCACCAGGTGCTGGTGGTAGTGATCCTGGCTCATTCATAGATGTTGGCGGTACAACTTATTTTATAGCATCTGATGGCAAGAAAGGAAGAGAGCTATGGAAAACAGATGCCACCTCTTCTGGTACTGTACTTGTCAAGGATATTATGAAGGGCGCTGGCAGTTGCAATTGTCGTGACTTGATAAGTTTTAACAATAAATTATTTTTCGTTGCCAATAATGGATCTAACGGATATGAAATATGGGAGAGTGACGGCAGCACAACAGGCACGCATATATTTAAAGATATTCGTGCAGGCAAACTCAGCAGTTCACCTGGTAGTTTAACAGCATCGAATGGTGTTTTTTATTTCATGGCCGATGATGATATCAACGGTCAGGAGCTTTGGAAAAGTGACGGAACCGAATTGGGTACGGCGCTTTTGAAAGATATAAGACCAGGAACTTCTAGCAGCTTTCCAACTAACTTCATTGATGTTAACGGTACATTATATTTCCGCGCCAATGATGGTGTTCATGGTTTTGAACTTTGGAAGAGCGATGGCGCAACCGGAGGTACGTCAATGGTAGTTGATATAGTAGTGGGTAAAAATGCAGGTTACAGTTGGATCAATGGAATGGCAAATGTTAACGGCACGTTCTATTTTATACTCGGACGCTCAGTTTATAAAACAAACGGCACGGCTCAAGGTACTATACGGGTTTTTCAAACAGAAGATTTTTACGAATACAAAGAGTTTGTTGTTGTAAATAATGATTTGTATTTGGTGGATTATTCCTACTACGATAGAGATATCTATAAAATTAATGAGTCTGGGGTTTCATTTGTTGCGAAGGCTGGGCATGATGAACAAGGTTATTCGCTGCTAACCTATATAACAAAGGTCGGGAATGGAATTTACTTTGCGGGTAATAACAATGCGGCACAAGCCCCTGCCATTGTTAAATCTGATGGAACGGCAATGGGCACAGCATTAGTTTATGGATTAAATGGTACAACCACCGATAGCAATCCTGCAGCATTGACTGATATTAACGGCGAACTTTATTTCAGTACTCATGATATACAGCAGTATACAGATTTATGGAAGAGCGATGGATCAGAAGCGGGCACCTCTCTTATTAGTAAATTTAACGAGATATACGAGCAGAAGGAATATAATTCAATACTCATTAGTTCAGTTAGCAAAGATTTTCTCAGTCAATTATGGAAAAGTGATGGCACAACATCGGGAACAACCATGCTTCATGATTTTGGATATTCCTACTATAGTCATCCTACGGAATTAACTCCCTTTCAAAATGCAATATATTTCAGATCATTGACACCATCACGTGGTGTTCAATTATGGAAGACCGATGGTACTGTTGCAGGAACAGTGTTGATAAAGACTATCACGATATCTGGTACCGAAAATCAAAACAACTTTCCTGCTTATTTTACTCCTGCAGGAAGCAATTTGTTTTTTATTGCAGATGACGTTGCTCATGGAGTTGAACTGTGGAAAAGTGATGGCACTGAATCTGGAACAACCATATTGAAAGATATTACGCCAGGATTTGATAGAAGTTTATTATCCGGATATACAACCTTCAACAATGTTTTATACTTCATCAGGCAAGATGATGTGAATGGACATTCTACATTATGGAAAAGTGATGGAACATCAGATGGAACAATTGTAGTTCCTAACATAGCGCCGCTGAAAGTGCTTGAAATGAAAGTGATGAATAACGCACTGTATTTTGTAGCTAATGATCCAACCATACCCAATAATAATGCTTTGTGGAAAATGGATTCAACTGGAGCGGTTGCAAAGGTTCATGATATTTATGCGGGCGATGAAACTATTTCTTTCCTTTCTGTAATGGATAACAACCTGTATTTAAAAATCAATAATTACCACTCAACTAATTTATATGAGCTTTGGGTTAGTGACGGAACATCACCGGGCACGACAAAGATCGCTGATCTGAATATCAGCGTAGCTCCTGCTAATCCGGCAATCTTAAATCATGTTTTGTATTTTACTGATATTTCTACACAACCTGTTTTATTCAGATCTGATGGCACAACATGTGGCACTTATCAGATTGTAACAGAAGGATATCCTTTAAATCTTACTGCATCGGGTAGTAAATTATACTTCAGTATGAATTCAGCAAGTTTTGGACGAGAACTTTTTGTGCTGGATCAATCTGACGATGTAAGTCCATGTCCTTTACTGGCAGGAAGAAGCTCTACGGTTGTTGAGAATGAATTGTCTACTGAGGGAGTACTGGTAAGTCAATATCCTAATCCATTTGCAGGCAATTTTACATTGCGTGTTTCTGGTGTTGATAATGATCCGTCATATCAGGCCAGCATCATTCATATAAATGGAACTCAGATTGAAAGTCATGCAGACTTAAAACGAAATACAGATTATGCCATAGGCGCGAATCTGAGCAATGGTCTTTACTTGCTCAGAGTTGTGGTTGATGGCAAAGTAGTAACCAAAAGAATCTCTAAACTCCATTAATAGATAAATTATAATCATAAAGAGGTTGCCTTCTTATTGAGACAACCTCTTTTTATTATGGCCGTTTGAGATAGCAAAATTTATTATTAATATTATTCAGCTGTAAAATTCAAAAAGAGACTTTAAAACGGTTATTGTATTTCACTTTTAAAAACGAATTGCATGAGTAAATGGCATCTGGCTCAAATCAACATTGGAAGAATTGTAGGTGTGGATATGAACGATCCGGTAATGAGTGAATTTGTAGCACAACTTGAAGAAGTTAATACATTAGCCGAAAATAGTGAAGGTTTTGTATGGCGATTAAAAGATGAAAACAACAATGCTACAGCATTGCATCCGTATGACGATGAACGCATCATTGTTAATATGTCTGTATGGGAAACAGTAGAACACCTGGAAACATTCACTTATAAAGGTCGTCATGTTGAAGTGTTAAAGAAGCGGAGGAATTGGTTTGAATCTATGGGAAAACCTGTAACCGTGCTATGGTGGATACCAGCAGGGCATGTACCAACCGTTGATGAAGCAAAGGAACGTCTGAAGCATTTGCAGGATAACGGACCTTCAGCTTATGCATTTGATTTCAAGTCAAGGATAAAGCAACCAGTTGAATAATTTTTTTTGGTGATTAGGTTATTTTCTAAATTCGCCATTTGCATCTTTTTGTAAAACAATTACCTTTATTATACACTAAACAGACTCTCTCTTATGGCGCAAATTAAAAATCTCGAAGGCCTCACTACAGATGATATCAATCGCGAATTAAGCCGGGGCGCCAAGTTCATTGTCTTTCAATATTGTATTTCGATTATTGTCATGACGTTCAGAAGAAGCAGCGATATTTATTTCATTAAAGCAGGTGAGCCAGCCGTAGTACGTGGCTTGAGTTTTACAGCGCTCTCTTTCTTTCTGGGTTGGTGGGGCATTCCCTGGGGTCCGATCTATACTGTAGGATCTCTCTACACAAATTTGACAGGGGGTAAAGACATAACTCAGGAAGTATTGAATTCTCTTAACGCTGCGAATAATGCACCAAGCCCTACCCAGGAACAAGGAGGGCTTGTTAATTTATAAGAACGTTTCTTCCACGAGAAAAGAATTCTTCCTCGTTAATCTTAATTTTCGAATGTGATTTGATTTCATTGTCAGCTCTATGTTGGCTGAAATAGAAATCTTAAAATCGTAATGTGAATATAGTTTTTACATCAGGCTCTGACTCAACAGAAATAGAGCCATTGTGCATTTGCATGATTTGTCTTGAAAGGCTTAAACCAATGCCCGATCCTCTTTTCTTCGTTGTATAGAATGGAACAAAGATATGTTCCAAAGCTTCCTTTATAATGCCAGATCCATTATCGATCACTTCAATCTTGATAGAATTTTCATCGTAACGACCAATAAGTTCAAGTGTAGGATTGGCTGTTTCTCCTAACGCCTCAATTGCGTTTTTCAAAAGATTAATGAGTACCTGTTCAATGAGTTCAACATCGGCTTGTATGGTCAGGTAGTCTGAGTTACACTCAACGTTGAATTTGATATTGGTTTTTTTAAGCTCAGTCTTCATCAGCTGAGCAACATGTTCGATGAGTTCCTTTAATCTTACT
>DATJHZ010000057.1:0-22221 GCA_035493595.1 Cyclobacteriaceae bacterium
TGTTTTTTGTTTTGAGTGAAACATAAAATGCGTTCGAACACTACAAAATTGATCTTTTGCCAGCCAATGGCCTGTTAATGAAATTCTAAATATTGTTAAGGAGTTGTTAATCTCGTAAACAACTCAAACCTTTGACGTAATTTTAAGGTGCCAAATCATATTCGTTGCATAGGTCATTGTTATGAAAAGTTCTACCATCCGTCTTATTGTTATCCTGGCGACACTGTCTATTGTTGGTATTACCATCACACAGATTTATTGGGTAAGAAGAGCTTTTAATTTAAAGGAATCAGAATTTACACGGAGCGTTAGTACAGCGCTTTATAATGTTGCACAAAAAGTTTACGAGATCAGTAATACACCATCACCAACCAACAACCCGGTTAAACAACTTTCAACCAACTACTTTGTTGTTATTGTAAACAGCGATATAGATGCAAGTTTGTTAGAGTTTCTTTTGCGAACTGAGTTTGAGAAGAGAAATATACAAGCTGATTTTGAGTATGGCATCTTTGATTGCTCAAGCGAGCACATGGTTTATGGCAACTATGTTCCTGCAAGCGCAACGAGACAAAAAATTGTAAAACAATCAAGCTTGCCGAAATGGGCTAATGGCGGATATTATTTTGGTGTACAATTCCCCAATCGCGAAGCACAACTTATTAATCAGATGGGTATCTGGTCTTTCTCATCTGTTGTGTTATTATTAGTGATTATCTTTTTCGCATACACGCTTTGGGTTATTCTCAAACAAAAGAGGTTGTCTGAAATCCAAAAGGATTTTATCAACAACATGACGCATGAGTTTAAAACACCAATCTCAACCATTGCCTTATCAGCAGAGGTGTTGAAAGATCCGCAGATCATACATCAACCTGAAAGACTTCTTAATTATACCAACATTATTGAGAAAGAGAATCTCAGGCTCAAGCAACATGTAGAGCGTGTACTACAAATGGCACGTTTGGATAAAGAGGACATTGGTCTGAAGAGAGAACAAATTGATATCCATACAGTAATTGCTGAAGCCGCTAAATGTGCTTCGCATGCTCTGGATGAAAAAGGCGGAAATATTATTACACAATTAAAAGCAAGCCATTCCATAATCAACGGAGATAAGCTTCATCTTGTAAGCATGCTGCATAATTTGTTGGACAATGCTATTAAGTATTGTGCAGTAAAACCGGAAATCACCATCAATACATTCGACACTGGTAAAAATCTGGTAGTTGAGATAAGAGATAATGGTATTGGTATTAGTCAGGAAAATCAGCGACGTGTATTTCAGAAATTTTATCGTGTGCCTACGGGTAATGTTCATGATGTAAAAGGATTTGGTCTTGGGCTCAGTTATGTAAAGACTATCGCTGAATCACATGGCGGAACTATTTCGTTAACAAGTGTTCTTAATCAGGGTTGTACCTTTAAAATAGAATTCCCTCAATGAACAAAAAGATTCTCTTAGTAGAAGATGACCCAAGCCTGGGATTTGTTGTTTCAGATAACCTGAAACAAAAAGGTTATGATGTCACACTTTGTCAGGATGGTGAATCCGGATCGGCTACATTCTCACAACATACTTTTGATCTCTGCATTCTTGACATTATGCTACCAAAGAAAGATGGATTCGCGGTAGCACAAGGTATTCGTGCTGTGAATAAAGATGTGCCCATTCTTTTTCTAAGCGCCAAATCTATGCTGGAAGATAAGTTGGAAGGTTTTAAAACCGGAGCTGACGATTATATCACCAAGCCGTTTAGTTTTGATGAGTTGTTATGTCGTATCGATGTGTTTCTACGACGCACGCAGCAAGTACAGATGTCTCAAGACAAAGTTTTCAGCATTGGCGAATTTGAATTTGATTACGCTAACCTTACGCTCAAAAAAGAAGATAGTCGTAAAACGTTAACACAAAAAGAAGCGGAAGTACTTCGGCTCCTTCATCTTAACAGAGGCCGTGTATTAAAACGTGAAGAGATCCTCACCCAGGTTTGGGGAGACGATGATTATTTCATGGGACGCAGCATGGATGTATTCATTTCTAAACTGCGCAAATATCTCAAAGAAGATCCTGCCATCCAGATTGTTAATTATCATGGCGTTGGTTTCAAGCTTGAAGACAACGTTGGTTAAGCGCAGTTAATTCTCTCCAAGTAATCAAGTCGAATTATTTCTCGCCTATCTTTACAGTAAAATCATTTTACAATGGCGATAGAAATAGAGCGAAAGTTTTTGATCAAAAAAGATATCTGGGAAAAAGTTGCTAAAGATAAAAGTAACTACATCAAACAAGGCTACCTCACAACTGATCCGAATTTAACTATTCGCGTAAGACTTAAGGATCAGCAGGCATTTCTTACCATCAAAGGAAAAACAAAGGGTGCTTCAAGACCTGAATATGAATATGAAATTCCCAAAGATGATGCATCAGAACTTCTGGATAACTTTTCAACAAACAGCATTGAAAAGACCAGATACGAAATTATCGATGACGGAAATCTTTGGGAGGTAGATCAGTTTCATGGTGATAATGAAGGTCTGATTGTAGCTGAAATAGAATTGCTTGATGAGAACCAAAAGTTTTCATTGCCACCCTGGATTGATTTAGAAGTTACCAGTGACTCGCGGTATTATAATTCAAATCTTGTTCAGAATCCTTATAAACATTGGATTAAACGCTAACAGTAATTGTTTCCTGGTACTGACCTTCTAACCATCATTGCCCTTTATTTAAACCTATAGAACTACCGTTTAAATACTCATAGAATTATACTTTAGCGTACTTTTTCTGATGTCTGATTTTTTAACGAGTTTAGAGACAAACTTTATTAACCTATGAAGAATTTTATTGTCATTCTGTTTGTCGTAATGGCAGGCAACGTGCTGGCACAAAACCCTGACATGCCAAGCGATTTTTTAAGCAAAGACTTTCACAAGGAGCGTCGTCAAAAGCTTCGTGAGAAACTTCCTAACAATTCTGTTGCTGTATTCTTTGCCAACCCTGTTCGCAATCGGGCAAATGATGTTGATTACATGTATCACCAGAATCCTGATTTCTACTATCTAACAGGCTATCGCGAAGGCGATGCTGTATTGTTTGTTTTCAAAAACATGCAGACCTCGAATAACGGAAAACAATACGATGAAATAATCTTTGTAAGACCTCGCGATGAGAAGAAAGAATTATGGACAGGTCGTCGCTTAGGTGATGCTGGTGTTAAAGATCAATTAGGATTAAACCAGGCATTCAACAATACAGAGTTCAGAAAATACAATGTAGACTTTACTAAGTTTGAACAGGTTCTGTTTTTTGATTTCCTAAATGATGTTCGCAATGACGAAAAAGATTCAGCTGATCTTTATGATCTCATCGAACAATTTAAAGCGAAGGTTAACTATCAGCAAAAGAAAGGTGCTTCAGTAGCACTCGAACCACAAAAGAATAACCTGAACATTGTTGCTCTTGAAGAAATTATGGATGGTCTTCGTGGACAAAAAACAAAAGAAGAGATTGAGATGATTCGTAAGGCCGTGCAAATTTCCTGCATCGGGCAAGTAGAGGTAATGAAAGCTATCAAACCGGGCATGTCTGAACGTGAAGTGCAAGGCATTCATGAATTTGTGTTTAAAAAATATCAGGCTGAAGAATTAGGCTATCCCTCTATTGTTGGTGGTGGACATAACGGTTGTATTCTTCACTATGAAGAAAATTATAAACCTGCTATTACAAATAAAGAAATGATTCTTATGGATCTTGGTGCCGAGTACCATGGTTACACAGCAGACATTACGCGTACGATACCTGTAAATGGAAAATTCTCTCCTGAACAAAAACTTATCTACGAACTTGTATTCAAGGCGCAAGATGAAGCCATTAAAGCCTGCAAGCCTGGTGTAACGTTTCGTGAAATAACTATTATGTCGCGAAAGGCTGTGAGTAAAGGTTTGTTTGAATTAGGAATTATTCCAAGTGAAACGGCCACACATAATTATTATCCTCATGGTTTAAGTCACCACCTCGGTCTTGATGTTCATGATCGCGGTGCTTATGGTCCATTAGAAGAAAACATGGTGATTACTGTTGAACCTGGCATCTATATTCCTGAAAACAGTCCATGCGATAAGAAATGGTGGGGCATTGCTGTTCGTATTGAAGATGATATTCTTATCACAAAAGATGGATATGAATTACTTTCAGCCATAGCGCCACGCACTGTTGGAGATATTGAAAAAACCATGGCAATACCAAGCGCATTAGACGATTTCAATTTACCTGATTTAGATAAGAAAAAACCGTAGTAGATAACTTCAAGTCTCTGGTTATTGATTTGAAATTAATCAATAACCAGAGACATAATTTTATTATTGTTTTAATCGAAGAAGTAGCGCAAACTATTCAAAAATCTAAGGAGTATCGATCTTTGTGAATCGTTAAACGTAAGATCTTTAAAATCAATCTCCACTCCCATCACCTTATAGTGATTCAAAATCCTTTCCATAATTGCGATTTTATATTGATTAGAAATCAATATTTCGAAATACATTTCAAGATCGGCGGTTTTAATAGTTATGTAATTATTTAATCCCGTTTTTGAATTAAGAATCTTTCCAATTATGGGTTGACCAGAATATCCATTCATTTTAAACTTAAGCAGCTGAACTTCCTGAATAAGAAATTCTTTGATTTCAGTATTGTCGGTTATCTGAATGCTCTCAGACATTAACGTGACTGTGCCTGTTTCATCATATCCCTTGGTAAGTTGAAACTTAATATTAGTTATCAGCATTCCACCAAGAACAATAAATGATAGAATCATAAATAGATGACCTTGCTTCATATTCATGTCCAAAACAATACCGATAATAAATAGAGAAACCAGTGTGAGCATTATCCTGCTCAATACAGCTCTTTTGTTATTACGTTTGATAATTGAAAAACTTACGTACTGATTATCAATACTGGCCATATTACAGAATCTTCTAAGACGTTTGAAGGTAAATTAAATATTTGATGGAGCAAATAGAACGCAGCGCAAGGGTTGACTGATGGTCAGCATGGTGTTGTAAACTACAATTCGGAATATTAACTTTCGCCAATGGATCATAATATTCAACTAAAAATAAACGATAATGGCAAAGGATCTTTCTTCATTGATGAAGAACGTGAGCGATTGGCCGAAATGGTTATAGGAGTTTCAGGAAATAATATGACTGTTTATCATACTGAAGTATCAGATAAACTAAAAGGTCAGGGTGTTGCTTCAAAACTATTAGAGACAATGGTTGACTATGCAAGAAAACATAATCTAAAAGTAATTGCACTTTGTCCGTTTGTTTCAGCACAGTTTAAAAGGAATCCTGAAAAATATGCTGATATCTGGAATCAGAATTGGCATTAGGGTCTCTGACTATCACTGTCTCAATATTTGTTGTATCAAAAGAAAATGAAATTTAAAACACAAAGCATTTTACTACTCCTAAGCGCTGGTGTTCTATCAGGCTTGCTATTTGTATCTTGTAACGACAACGACACATCTTCAATCGGGGTAGATTATATCAAATTCACGTACGACAAAAAAGAAGGTTCATACAAATTCATAGACAGCATTTTTCAACGCTGTGAACTTCACATAGGACAAGATGATAAATTTATTTTCTCATTCAACGAGACCTTTAAATCACCTGATGATGAATTCTATTCGTTAACTGTTGATTTAGATTGCTCGTCCGCTCACTGCCCGACGACCGCACTTGATAATAGTTGTCAGGTAAGTCTTGATCTTGCCAGGCAAAATGAAAACAAAAAGTTTTCGGATTATCACAGTAATCCCGATATGAATATCGTCTGGTCACAGAAGTATAATCAGAAAAAAAATGTGATCGTTGTAACGGGTCAATTTGAAGGATGGCTGTATCAATATTATGAAACAAGACCTGTCGGAGGTGAAGCCACTCCTGAACCTAAGCTACTTGACTCTGTCTATGTTGAAAAAGGAGAATTTCAAGTGTCAGCACATTATTAAATCATCCCGCCCTAAAATCCGAAGGTGTTTTACCCGTAATCTTTTTAAACGCCGTATTAAAAGATGATTTGGATAGATAACCTACCTGCTCGGCAACTTCTTCAATTTTAAGATGAGGATTCTTCTTTAAGATCTGCTTTGCCTCTTCAACACGATACTCGGCTACCATTTCAGAAAAGTTTTTTTGTAACCCCTCATTAATAACCTGTGAAAGGTGATGAACTGAAACACCTACGCGATCTGCTAAATCAGGGAGTGAAAAATTGTTATTAAGAAAAGGCTTGGCATCACTCATAATACTAACAAGTTTTTTACGAGTAGTCTCCATTATTTCGGGCGCTAACGAAGATGATTTATATTTCTGTTGCTGGTCTTGAGTAGTCTGTTTAAAAAAAACAGAATGACGAATAATGTTAAAACTGGTCAGATAAACTGTAATGGAGATATAAGCAGCAAATACATGATCACCCGTATCATCAACATTAAAAAACTTTACAATGAGTATTACGATGGATGCTGTAACCACATTGAATACAACTGCCTGCATTTTCTTATAGGCAGCATCAACAGGCTTTAAAAAAGATTCTCCCTTTTTCCGGAATGATTTGTAGACAAAATAAAGACCGAGCGCCGCATAGATTATAAGACTTGCCAATGCCATTTCAGTGTGATTGTCCGTAACCCAGAACATCCGTGGTTCATATGCAAGATGAACTTCTCTGTATGGTAAGTTGATATGAAAACTGCTAATCCATGAATTAAATTTGTAGTCATTAGATTGAATCAGAAAAGGAATTTCGAGAAAGAAATAGATAACTGGAAAAACAAAATGCAGGTAATGAATCTTCTTAAACTTATTCTCTTCAAGATTTACAACTAATAAATAAAAAGCGGGACCAATAACAAATGACAGTGGCTCTGAAAAATCTACCAGGTACAAACAGTTTACAATATAACCTGTGTACATTAAATAGATTTCAATGATACAGCCAGCCATGGCAAGCAACATAATTCCGTGAAAGATATTTTCATTATGCTTCCTGTTTTCTTTCGAGAAGAAGAAGAGTGAAAGAAACATTGCCTGTACAATGCCCAGCAATATAAAAATGGAGAACAAATCTATTCGGTATGGCAATGTTGTGAGTTTTTAGAGAATGGATTATAATTTTTTACGCAAACATCTTTTCCTGTGTTTCGGGTAATGAAAAATAAAAAGTAGTTCCCTCGCCTTCGGTGCTTTCAAACCAGATATTGCCCTTGTTTTTTTCTACATACTCCTTGCAGAGCACAAGCCCCAGGCCTGTGCCAGCTTCCTGATGTGTGCCTAAGGTTGTAACACTTTCAAGAGTGAAGATGCGCTTGCGATATGACTCTGCAATGCCAACACCAGTATCAGAAACTGAAACGATTAATTGTTGATTCGCAGAACGACAATTCAAAATAATCTCGCCACCGGAGGGCGTAAACTTAATTGCATTGGTCAACAGATTTCGAATCACTGTTTTAATCATGTTAGGGTCAGCATAAACAGGAAGTCGGGCATTAATTGTTTTTCGAATGAGAATATTTTTTCTTTCTAACTCTGGTTTCATCAACGCAATAGTTTCATTGAGCAGTGGATTTAAATCCATTTGTACAGGCTCATACAACTCTCCTTTTAGCTGAAGCTTGGCCCATTCTAATAGGTTCTGAATAAATTCATTTGTTTTTCCGAGATGATTCTCCAAGCCTGTTACAACTTCTTTAAACTCCTTTGATGAAATTCCTTCTGCGTGTGCCAGGAAGAGTGCAAGTTTCAACGAGTTCAATGGCCCTTTGATATCGTGCGATACAACAGAAAATAATTTATCTTTTACTTTATTTGTCTCCTCCAATCTATCTTTCTGATGTTGAATTTCAACTGTTCGTAATCTTACTTCGCGCTCCAGTCTTTCTTTCTCTTCTATTCCACGTTTAAGTTCAAGCTCTTTAACGCGCTGATTTTCTTTTCGCAATTCATTCCATCGCTCACCAAGAGCAAAAGAAATAAAGAACATCTGTAAAATACAACCCACCATTAACCCAATGTAATTTGTACTCAGATAGCCAGGCACAAAGCCAAGATTACTAAGTGTAAATACAGAAGCCGCCAGAAGTAATGTTATCCACGCCAGTAAATAATAAAGAGCCGGTTTATATTTTTTATACAAACAGTATGACGTGCTCACCAGTACAATAACACAATGAATCAAAATAAAATAATGGTGGAATTTATAGGATATGTTCTGTGAGAAGATCACCATAAGAAGCACCACAGTCATATCAAGAACCATGTTGCCAATCATTAATTTGCTAAGTGTTGGACTGTGCTGTTTAAGATGGAGAAACTCGCCCGTCAGCAATGTTGAACACAGAACAAAAACAGGACCGCTAAGAATTGCAAACCAATCATTAAACATCGGTATTCCCGGATGAACATAGAGGAATGTATATCCCTGAAAAAAGGATACGATGTTCAACATGGATAATAATGTGAGCACGTAGAAAAAAGTAATCTTATCACGAATAGAAATAAAAAGAACCAACTGATACAAGATCATCATCAGCATGGCGCCATAAAACAATCCATTCAATATTTGTATTTTGAAAGAAGCCCACACAAATGCATTTCGATGCCATAGTGTAAGAGGTAGTTGTACCGATGAGGTTGTTCTTACCCTCAGATAAATTGTTTTGCTTTCATCTGTATCAATACTGAATGTGAAAAGAGGAAGTCGGTGAGGAACATCTCGTATACCAATTGGATATCTGTCGCCAGAAATTTTATGCATCCATGTAGAATTGGATGCTGAATCATGTTGAATATAAAAATCAATTGAATCAATGGGTGAGTAAGCAAGTTCCAGCATCCAATCGTGCTGCAATGATTGATTTGTTATTTCAATTTTAATCCAATACGGGCTGCCGTCAAAACCAAAATTAAGTTGCTCATCTTCCGGAGTAATGAACTTAACTTTATTCAGGTCGCTAAATTTTATAGTGTCTTGAGCGTCTCTGAAATATTGTAATTTATTTTTTACAGCAATATGTCCGGCATCTGTTAATATCAGGTTCTGTGCTTCCGCTGAAATGGAAACAGAAATGAATACGAACCATAAACAGATCTTGTAGATCATCTAGCCTTTTAATGACTGAGCAAACTCCTTGGCAAAATAGGTTAATATAATATCAGCACCGGCACGCTTTATACTTAACAACGATTCTTTCATCACACGATCACCATCTAGCCAGCCGCGTTGTGCTGCGGCTTTAATCATGGAATATTCACCACTTACATTATAAGCAGCAATGGGTAATGCTGAATTATCTTTTAGCAATCTGATTATATCCAGGTAAGCAAGGGCTGGTTTTACCATAAGAAAATCGGCGCCTTCATTTGTATCTAGCTCTGCTTCTATCAACGCTTCTGTTCGGTTTGCAGGATTCATCTGGTAAGTTTTCTTATCTCCAAATTTAGGTGCTGAATCAAGTGCATCACGAAAAGGATTATAAAAACCACTTGCATACTTAGCAGTGTAACTCATAATGGATACTTCTGTAAATCCATTTTTATCTAACACATGGCGCAGATAACCTACTCTCCCATCCATCATATCCGATGGCCCAAGAATATCAATGCCTGTTTCGGCTTGGGCAAGTGCCATCTTACCCAGGATCTCCAATGTTTCATCATTCAGGATCTTTCCATCTTTAACAAATCCATCGTGGCCATCTGAGCTGTATGGATCCATCGCTACATCTGTCATGATGCACGCTTCCGGAAATTGTTTCTTGATCTCTCGTAAAGCTTGTAAGTAAAAGAAATTGCTATCATAACTTTTAGTTGCAAGCTTGTCTTTATGCTGATCTTCTACTGCCGGAAAAATATCAAACGCTCTCACACCAAGTTTCAGACATGCTTCAACTTCTTTCAGCATAAGATCAGTTGATAATCTGAAAATGCCAGGCATTGAGTTAACCTCTACTTTCTGATTCTTTCCATCCACCAGAAACAATGGAAATATCAAATCGTCTGTAGTCACTTTCGTTTCTTCAACCAACGCGCGTATGGCTTCACTCTTTCTGTTTCTCCTGGGTCTGCGAGTCAACTCTGACATGTGATAACTGTTAATGTTTTTAAGAAGGGGGTAAATTTAGTGTATCCATGGTATTCAAAAAAATATCGTCCTATAAACAAAATGCGAAGCTCTTAAAAACCCATGCCTGGTTTCTACGTTGACAGGCTAGTAATGCGCAATCCTAAAAATGCTATCCGGAAAATCAGTTGGGCGGTGCTGATTCTTTTCCTGTTTATGAATGTTGTGGCATTTATTCATGCTTACACATTCACCCACTTCTCCAACAAGCATTCAGAGCGCACTAAAGATCCAACTGCCTTGAGCATGACGGATAAACTGCAGGTTCTGGCATTGGGAATTGATAACCCCAGGCCACAGTTAAAATCAAAACCATCGCAACCTTTTGAACAAGTGACTATAAAAGGTGATGTTTCATTAGGTTGCTGGAGTATTAAGGCTCATGATTCAAAGGGAAGTGTTATCATGTTTCATGGTTATTCCGGAGAGAAATCATCTTTGGTAGGTCGTTCAGAAAAGTTTCTGGCACTTGGTTATAATGTATTGCTGGTAGACTTTGAAGGCTCTGGCGACTCTGATGGAAGCTCAACATCTGTCGGTTATTCAGAGGCAACTCAGGTAAAGCAGTGTTATGATTATGTAACGAGTCTTGGTGAGCAGAACATTTATCTCTTTGGCACCTCCATGGGTTCTGCTGCCATATTAAAAGCTATTCAGGATTTTAAACTTAGCCCTCAAGGTATCATCATAGAATGTCCATTTGGTTCTCTTTATAAAACGGTTTGTGCGCGTTTTACAATCATGGGCGTTCCAAGCTTTCCGATGGCAGCATTGCTTACATTCTGGGGTGGTGCACAACACGGATACTGGGCTTTCTCACATAACCCTATCGATTATGCAAAATCAGTGCGTTGCCCCGTATTGTTTTTGTTTGGTGAAAAAGATAATCGCGTTAGCAGAGAAGAGACTGATCAGATTTACGTTAATCTTCAGGGATATAAAGTATTGAAGACTTATCCAACAGAGGGTCATGATGTTTTTACTCATAACATTATTAAATGGAACGATGATGTTAATGAATTTTTAATCAGTTTACACTGATCAAATATGTGAACAAAAAACTCGCGCCTTAGTCTATTCATATATCTTTGTAAAGATTTTTTAGAAACCCATGTCTTAAAATTGCAATACCCTTGAAATACAATTTTTTAATCTCTATTCTGGTTAGCACACTCTTTCTATTGGTAAGTCAATCCTATTCGGCATTGGGTCAAACCACATTTCAGGTAGATGATACTGTTCCAATCGAAACGATAGTTAAAGCTCTGGAAGGTCCTAACGTTGAAATCTCAAACATCACGCATAGTGGTCACACGGCTAAGAAACCTGTAGGTTCTTTTAATGATGTTCTTCACTTACTCGATTTTTCAAAAGGTTTAATCATGACAACGGGTAGCGCTAAGCTTGCCATTGGCCCAAATAACTCTTCAAAAAAAGGAGTTGGAGATAGCGGCACAACGCCTGACTCTGATCCCGATTTAGAAACTGTAGTACCCGCTGACCAGTTATTTGATCTTGTCGTTATAGAATTTGATATACGCGTTAGCAACAGTGTATTATCATTCAATTATATTTTTGGTTCTGAAGAGTATCCCGAGTATGAGCGACAGTACAACGATGTTTTTGGATTCTTCATTTCAGGTCCAGGTATTACTGGCATTAAAAATCTGGCTACGATTAATGGTAATACACCCGTCTCGGTGAAATCAATCAACTCGACAAAAAACAGTAACTACTTTGTTTCTAATGGCGGTGGAGATAATCCGGCGCAGGATTTCTATTTACAATATGATGGTTACACAAAAAAGTTAACAGCACAAACAGAAGTAATTCCGTGTGAGACCTATCACATAAAGCTGGCCATTGCTGATGCACGAGATGATATTTTGGATTCAGGAGTGCTTATAGAACAAGGTAGTTTTACAGGTATCAGTAAATTAGATATTGAGGTTGCTTTTGAACACGAAGGTATTGACTATGCCGTGGAAGGTTGTAACAAAGGTTATTTCATTGTAAAGAAAAATCCAGAATGGATTGATCAGTCATCAAGTTTCGAATATGAATTTACATTGTCAGGAACAGCTGTTAATGGTGATGACTACACGTTTATTCCAGGTAATACTTTTACTATACCTGCTAATGAAGAAAGTGTGAAAATGGAAATCAATGCTTTGATCGACGGAATTCCTGAAGGAACTGAAAATGTACAACTAGACATTACATTAAAGTGTGGCGGAGGTACCATTGCAACGGCTTCTGCCCAGATGGATATCCATGATGAAATTGAATTTCCGATCAACAGTATAGTGTGCAAAGATATTCTCATGCCCATTAACACACCTGTCGATCCGCGATGGACTTTTATCTGGGATGCCAACGCTGCCTTGAGTTGTACAGACTGCAGTTCTCCCAATGTGCAATTATCAAACGATGCTGATTTTGGTGTTCATGTAAAGGACAATGTATCAACGTGTGAGACAAACACCGTGGCGCATGTTGTTGTGCAAGATCCAAAAGCTAAATTCACTTATTCTATTGATCCAAATTATCCTACCAACGAAGTTAGCTTTAAAAATCTTTCAGTTAATGCTGATGGATATGTGTGGGATTTTGGCGATGGACAAACCTCCTCTGATGCAAGTCCTGAACATGTATATGTTGTAGAAGGTAGAGACTCCGTTGTCTTTACAGTAAGTTTAACAGCAAGCTCTTTTAATGGACTTTGCAAAGATACTTACGATAGCACTGTTGTTATTGAACCGCTCTTTATCCCGAATATAATTATACCCAATAAATCAGATACACTCAACCATGAATTTCATCCACGTGGAATTAAAAAAGGTGTCTGGAGAATTATTATTTACAATCGATGGGGTAAACAGGTTTACTCATCGTTGCATTACAATAAGGATTGGGATGGTGACGATGTATCAATGGGTGTTTACTACTATGAGTTAGTGAATCCTCCGGGTGATCGAAAATATAAAGGCTGGATACAAGTTATAAAATGAAAATGCGAATTACTGTTCTAATCATACTTGCCCTTGTTGCTTTTACTGACATACATGCGCAGATAAATAAACAGAAGGTAAAACGAGATCCATCACCAGAGTGGCAGATCAATGAAATTTATGCTTCAGATGATGATAAGCGTTTTGGACTTTTCTTAGAAGTATACAGCAAAACGAAAAAGAAAATCGGCTCCGATTTGTTTGCCAGTATAGAGAAAGGTTATCCATGGCAATTCAAATTAAAATCAAGAACAGATTTCAATCCTGATGTCCGAAAGAAAGGTTACAACGCAGTAAAGATGTCAGCTGTAAGAATGAGGTGGCGCACTATTAAATTGTATAATAGACCTGACTCACTTTTTTTGTTCAGACGTATTGGTAATGATTTTTTATTGGAAGATGCATTTCCCATTTTGTGGAATGATTCTTTATCAATAGGCCGTTGCGATGGAAAGATTTGTAGATTCAACATACCAACACCAGGTCGTCCGAATAAGAATGTTGAGCCGTGGCAATACATGCCTCGCAAATTCTATCGTGTAACTGTATTGGGAGGAGCCAGTACAGCCAACAATACAGGTTTTGCTAATATAGGATATTACCCTGCTTATGGTGTAAAAGTTCAGAAGGTGGTGAATCGTCGTTTATATTATTTAACTACGATGGCTTCCATTTTTCAACAAGGTTATTCCTTCAATCAAACACAAACATTTCCAACATCAACCCGCAAGATTGATGGTCATTATTCAGGCTTTCAATTTTATGTTGGAAAAGAGGCAGGTATTTTTGTTACACCCCGTTTCGATCTGTCGGCAGGTGCGGCTATTGTTTTGTATACCTATGCCCATCAGGTATATGATGAAACATTTATCATAAACTCAACTACCGAAACAAAAAGGCATGATGTTAATATTGAGAATTATCAATTGCCAGTAATGTGTTTTAACTTTGGTTTAAACTATCAGCTAACACCTATATATCGCATTGAATTATTCTCGAATGTGGTCTTCCGGACACTAGAGAAAAATGAAACAATCTATTACAGGAGTTTGAGCATTGGCCTTTCAAGAAGCTTACGAATAAAGGGAAGAGGTTATAGAGAGCCTTTACTAAGCTGGTAGCGATGATTCTTATCAAAAGCCTTATCTAACTATTTTAAGGGCATCTCTAAAAACTATTTTTTTATTGCCTCATCCCTTCCCTTCTCCGGTTGGAGAAGGATAATTGGAGATTTTTTAGAGATGCCCTTAAAGCCTTATCATCAGGCTAAAATATTTTTTTCGATGACTTATGGAATTTGTGCAGGGCCAGCATCTTAAGCCTAAACAAATTAAAATCATCATGAAAAATATACTATGGATCATCACGGCAGCACTGATCTTCTCAGTAGGATTTATCTCTCCTGAAAGTCGGGTTATCACAGGGCACGTCACATCTTCTGACGATGGAAGTGCCATACCAGGCGTTAATGTTTTAGTTAAAGGAACTACCATTGGCACGGTTACAAATGCAAAAGGTTATTACAGCATTACTGTTCCTGCAGCTAACAAGCAGCTGGTTTTTTCTTTTATAGGATATGTAACAAAGGAAATTTCTATCGGCTCTAAATCGGTAATTGATGTTTCTCTTGCGACAGAGATTAACGAATTACGAGAAGTTGTTGTAACCGGTTATAGTAATGTTACAACCAAAAATGTGGTTGGTTCTGTCGCGCAATCACCAAGAAAATCAAAGCATGCTGATGCAAAAATGGCCTATAGCCAACAACCTTACCCAGTACAAACTCAACCCGTTGATGACAACACAGAGGAATATGACATTATCAACGACAATATTTTCCAGGAAGCACTAAAGAATCCGCTCTCAACTTTTTCCATTGATGTAGATGCCGCATCGTATAGTAATGTAAGACGATTTATTAATAATGGTCAGCGCCCTCCCAAGGATGCTGTGCGTATCGAGGAGATGATCAACTACTTTCATTATGATTATGATCAGCCAAAAAATGATGATCCATTTTCCATCACCACAGAAACCTCTGTTGCTCCCTGGAATAAGAAACACAAACTTGTTCACATCGGGTTGCAAGGCAAGAAAATATCAACCGACAATTTACCTCCTTCTAATCTTGTTTTTCTGATTGATGTTTCAGGATCAATGAGTGATGTTAACAAACTGCCATTGTTAAAAGCATCTTTCAAAATGCTGGTAGAACAATTACGCCCACAAGATCATGTTGCTATTGTTGTGTATGCGGGTGCTGCCGGCCTTGTGCTGGAGCCAACGTCAGGCGATGAGAAAACTAAAATTGTTGATGCTTTAAATAATTTACAAGCAGGAGGATCAACTGCCGGTGGTGCGGGCATCAACCTGGCGTATGCTGTTGCAAAAGAACATTTTAAGAAGGAAGGAAATAACCGCGTGATCTTGGCAACAGATGGCGATTTTAATGTAGGCGAATCAAGTGATGCTTCGATGGAAAGACTCATTGAAGAAAAACGTAATGACGGAATTTTCTTAACTGTGCTTGGCTTTGGTATGGGCAATTATAAAGATTCTAAAATGGAAACATTAGCTGACAAGGGTAATGGTAACTACGCATACATTGACAACATCACTGAAGCTCATAAGGTATTTGTGAATGAGTTTGGTGGAACGTTATTCACCATTGCTAAAGATGTGAAGCTGCAGATCGAATTTAATCCTGCTAAAGTAAAAGCGTATCGCCTTATTGGTTATGAAAACAGAATGTTGAAGAGTGAAGACTTTAACAATGATAAAAAAGATGCTGGTGAAATTGGATCGGGACATACCGTTACTGCATTGTATGAAATTATCCCGGTAGGTGTTGAAAGTGAGTTCTTCAAAATTGATGAATTAAAATATCAATCTGCAAAAGTTGATCCGGCTGCCAGTAGCTCTAATGAATTGATGACTGTAAAATTCCGTTACAAAAAGCCTCAGGAAGATGTGAGTAAGTTAATTGTACATCCACTTGTTGATAATAATGTTCCGCTTGATAAAACTTCTTCTAATTTCAGATGGGCTTCATCAGTAGCAGCATTTGGTATGTTGTTGCGTGAGTCTGAATATGTGAAAGGTTTTTCTTATGATCAGGCTGCACAACTTGCTCAAGGCGCTAAAGGTGAAGACAAAGAAGGTTACCGAATTGAGTTTATTAACATGTTAAAATCGTATGCGTTAATAGAGCACAAGGATAACAACTAAGAAGCATAAACTATAGAGTTGTTTTATTTGAGGAGTTGTTTTTACTTTGACTGCAATATACACGCACTATGTGGTCACTCCTTCGTAAAATTGAACGTCAACCAAAAAATAATAAACTTCTCTATTACACAAATGCAATAGTAAGAGAACTAATACCCCGGAATTTCTTCCGGGGTATGCTTTCAAAAAAACTAGCCAGCATTCGCGATTTCGATTTTGAGTACATCAAAGACCGGGTAAACTATTACAACAAGCTCTCATCACATCATTCTCTTTCCGGTGAAGCTATTCCATTAGCAGAGTTCAAAGTATCCAAACCAAGTGTTTATTATTTCGACAGTGTGGAGTATACACGCTATTTTGATCCGCAATTAAAAGCAAAGTTTGTTTTTGGTGATGTTACAACCGTGCCTGACGAACCCGCCATTGTAAAAAGCAGACCTATTCATGGTGACAATTCTTTTTCCGTTGTTCTCAAGCTTGATAAGGTTCGGCATTTCACGTATACCCGAGATAAAAGAGAATTCATAAAGAAAAAAAACATGCTCATTGGCCGCGCTGTTGTAAAGCAGCCGCATCGAGTACGGTTCTATGAAAAATATTTCGGACATCCGCTCTGTGATCTGGGTCAGATAAATAAAAACATGAACCCACAATGGATCAAGGAAAAAATTACATTGGATGAACATCTTAAGTATAAATTCATTTTGTGTATTGAAGGGTATGATGTTGCAAGTAATCTGAAATGGGTAATGTCATCTAACTCTTTGGCCGTTATGCCAAAGCCCAAATACGAGACCTGGTTTATGGAGGGCAGGCTCATTCCAAACTATCATTATGTTGAAATAAAAGAGGATTACTCTGACCTGGAGGAGCGCCTAAACTATTACATTGAGCATACTGAAGAGGCCTTGCAGATCATCAAAAATGCCAACACGTATGTAGCGCAATTCCGGAACAAAAAACGGGAAGATCTTATTTCACTGCTTGTTTTGGAAAAATATTTCTACTTCACAGGAAACATCAAGCCTGTAAGTGAGAAACCGGTCTTCGAAACGTCAGTCCAAGCATCCTGATCCTTCTCCCCGCTGGACGAACCGGCTAAACAACTTAACTGACGGGTACTCGTTTCAATTCACTATAATTTTGAGCGGAGTTATTTAATTCCGTCCTATCATTCTCATTTTTTACTATTTTTGGGCACAATGGAAGAAGAAGAGCTCCCCAAACAACATTATTCCGAGACTGAAAAGTTGAACATATTCAACCATGAATTCATGCCTCATGTTAATGCCATGTACAACTTTGGGTATCGCCTTACACTTGATTCGGATGACGCGAAAGATTTGCTTCAGGATACCTATTTAAAGGCCTTTCGATTCATCGATTCTTTTCAGCAAGGAACTAATGCCAAGGCATGGCTGTTCCGAATCTTGAAAAACAGCTTTATTAACGACTACCGCAAGAAGACCAAGGAGCCTTCGAAGGTAGATTACCAGGAGGTTGAAAGCTATTATAACTCTGAGGACGTTGATCGTCAAATAACGCCTGATTTGCGAGTTGAGGCGCTAAAAGACATGATCGGCGATGAGATATCAAATGCCCTCAATGCTTTAGATGTTGATTTCAGAACCGTGATAATATTATGTGATCTGGAAGGTTTTAAGTACGATGAGATGGCCAAAATTCTGGACATCCCTATCGGCACAGTACGAAGCAGGCTGCATCGCGCCCGCAATCTGCTGAAAGAAAAACTTAGTGAATACGCCAAAGAAATGGGTTATAATAACGCTTAAGCCTATGAGTACTGATCAAAATAACATGAAGACTGACTGCGCCAATAAAGGCAATTGTCTGGAGATGCTCCAGCTAATCTTAGATGGCGAAGCCACTCCTGAACAGAAAGCGAATTTTAAATCGCATATTGATGAATGCTTGCCCTGCTTCAAGCATTATCATTTTGATCAGGCCATAAAAGAGCTGCTCAAATTAAAATGTAGCAGCCAGGCTCCTGCTGATCTGATCGAAAGCATCAGAAGCAAAATCAAGGAAAACACTATTTCTTAATGGCTGGTAAGGCAATTATTTTTTGTGCTCCTTCAGGCTCTGGCAAAACCACTCTGGTTAAACACCTGCTCAGCACTAATGCAGACTTAGGTTTTTCTATTTCGGCTTCCACTCGCGATAAACGTGGGCGTACCGAAAAAAACGGACAAGATTATTACTTTCTCACACCCGACGATTTCAAAAAGAAAATAGATAGCGACGAATTCATAGAATGGGAAGAAGTCTATGAAGGCAATTTTTATGGCACCCTGAAATCGGAAATAGAACGCATTTGGGCCGAAGGAAAAAATGTAATCTTTGATGTTGATGTAAAGGGCGGCTTGAATCTCAAGAATTATTTTGGCGATAAAGCGTTGGCCATTTTTGTGAAGGTGCCTTCACTCGAAGTATTAGAAGCCCGCCTTCATGATCGCGGTACAGAATCTCCTGAAAGTCTTTCGCGCAGGTTATTCAAAGCAAAATTCGAAATGTCTTTTCAGAATAAATTTGATGTTGTATTAGTTAACGAGAAACTTGAAAACTCATGTGCTGAAGCTCAACGACTTTACGATGAGTTTAAGAACAAGTAACATTGTTACGATTTCAACGTCTTGAGTTTGACATTATCATTTTAATCAAAACAGATACCTTGTGTCAAACAAAGTAGGCCTCTTCTTCGGCTCCTTTAATCCCATACACATTGGGCACATGATCATTGCTAACATCATGGCCGAAACCACCGACCTTGATAAAGTCTGGTTTGTGATCTCTCCTCAAAATCCGTTTAAGCCCAGCAAAGGTCTGCTCCATGAATTTGATCGTTACGATCTGGTGCGCGCCGCTGTTTATGAAAATTATAAGCTCGAAGTATCAGACGTTGAGTTTAAAATGCCCAAACCCAGCTATACTATTGACACCCTGGTTTACCTACAGGAAAAACATCCTTCAAAAGAATTCAAAGTTATCATTGGTGAAGATAACCTGGTAAGCTTTACCAAATGGAAAAACTACGAACGGATACTTAACGACTATGGTCTATATGTTTACCCCAGGCCTGACACGCAACCGTCAGAACTAAAATTGCATCCTAACGTTAAAATGGTCGACGCACCCCTTCTTGATATTTCGGCCACTTTTATAAGGTCCTGCATAAGAAAAGGGCAGTCAATTCGTTATCTGGTTCCAGACCCCGTTGAGGCCTTGATACGAAGTAAAAAATTATATCAGGATTAAAGCCATCACATGAATTTGACAGAATTACGCAAGTCGGTAAATACCATGCCCTGTTCCCTTGTTCGTGTTTCTGTTCTTCTCTTATTTCTTATCATTAATATTACAAAAGCTTACTCTGCCGGTGGCGTTCGGGGCACCATTACATCATCAGAAAAAGGTGAGACATTAGCCTTCGCGAGTATCTTTATCAAGCAACTTGAAACTGGTACGACTGCGAATGAAACTGGCTACTATGAAATAGCGCTTGAACCAGGCCGTTACGATCTGGTGTTTCGTTTCTTAAGTCATGAAACTGTAGTGAGAGTTATTGAAGTCACTGACGCTTACATTAATCTCGATGTTGTTTTAAAACCACAAGCCATTTTATTAAGTGAAGTAGTGCTGGGCGCCACAAGTGAAGATCCTGCCTACACCATTATGCGAAAGGCTATCGCCAAAGCTAATTACCATCGTCAGCAACTCGATAGCTATTCAGCAAGAGTTTATATAAAAGGAGCGGGAAAACTTATAGACTATCCGTGGCTCGCAAAGAGCACATTGAAAAAAGAAGGAATTGAAAAAGGACGTGTTTATGTTTCAGAATCTGTAAGCGACGTAAAGTACACGCGCCCTAAAAAATTTGAAGAGAAAGTAATTTCCATTCGCAGTGATGGCAAAGACAACAATACATCACCCAACGGTTATATTTTCGGAAGTTTTTATGAACCGGAAATTGCCGAGACAATTTCACCTCTATCTCCAAAGGCATTCTCATATTATAAGTTCGAATACCTGGGCACCTTCAAAGATCTTGATTACGAGATCAGTCGCATAAAAGTAACTCCACGATCAAAGGGTGATAATGTAGTAGAAGGTATGATCTATCTCGTTGAAGATTACTGGAGCATTCACAGCCTGGATATTAAAACAACAAAGCTGGGCATCACTGTTTCCATTAAAGCTGTTTATGAACCTATTGAAGACAAGGCATGGCTCCCGGTTTCGCATCGCTTTAAAGCACAAGGTAAAGTGTTTGGCTTTGAGTTTGAATACAACTACCTCGCTACTGTAAGCAATTACAAAATCAAACTCAATCCAAATCTCCAGGTTGATAAGATGGAAGTTGTTGATGAGAAGGTTGACAAGAAACACGCTAAAGAAATAGAGAAAAAATATGAGCAAGAAGCTGCAAAAATTAAGAAGACGGCCGACCCCACCAAGCAACTTCAGGAACGTCTTGCTTCTGGCCAGGAGATAACCCGAAAAGAACTGAAGACGCTGGTTAAGGAATACGAAAAAGAAGATCGCAAGAAACAGAAAGAGCCAGAAGTAATTTCAGAAGTCAATTTCAAAATTGATAGTGGGGCGTATAAAAAAGATTCAACGTATTGGGAAAGCGTGAGACCAATTCCCCTTACAAAAGAAGAAGTTAAAGGTTATCAGGTATCAGATAGCATGGCTGTTATCGAACAAAAGAAAGCCGAAGGAGATACATTAAAACAATCCAAACACAAAGGCTTTCAGATTTACGATATTCTGCTTGGCGATTCGTATAAAGTATCCAAGCATTCTAATTTCAAGATCAACACACCACTTGGAGGATTTAACACGGTTGATGGATTTCATATCAACTATAGACTTACGTTTGGAACCATTCTTCAGGATACCAATAAAACCCGCATGACAATTAGTCCACTGGTGCGTTATGCCTTCTCTCGCAAAGTCTTCTCTGGCATTCTTGATTTCACGCTACGCAATAAATTCTATCGCCTTAAAATAGAAGGTGGAAAATATGTTCGGCAGTTCAATCAGGATGAACCAATACTTCCTATTGTAAATACACTTACAACACTCCTGCTTGAACAGAATCTCATGAAGATTTACGAGCGTGAATTTATTGATCTTAATTATCAGCGGAAACTGAGTAAGTATGTTTCCATAAACACAACATGGTCGTGGGCGCAACGACATGAATTATTCAACACAACAAACTATAAATGGGTTGATCGAAAAAACATTGAAGGCTATTCATTGAATGCGCCCGTTAACAACGAACTTGCCAACACATCTTTTGCAACCAACCAGGCATTTATAGGATCGTTCAGCATTACAGCAAGGCCCTGGTTAAAATTCAGAATACGCAATGGTGAAAAACATGAAATAGGAAATTCATCACCAGCCTTTACGCTGGAGTATCGCAAAGGGTTTAATAATATTCTGGGAAGTGATGTAGACTTCGATCAACTGGAGCTCGGCATCAGACACCAGTTTGATGTAGGCGTTCGCGGACGACTCGATCTGTCATTCCGTGGTGGAGCATTTCTGAATTCGAACAAAATGTATTTCATGGATTACAAACATTTCCTCGGAAACAGAACACCATTCACTACCAGTGATCCTGTTGGAAGTTTCAGATTGCTCGATTATTATGCTTACAGCACGAACGACAAATATTTTGCCGGTAACATTCATTATCACTTCAGAAGATTTTTAGTCACCTCTATTCCATTGGTACGCATGGCTGGT
>DATJHZ010000058.1:0-4804 GCA_035493595.1 Cyclobacteriaceae bacterium
AATGCGATAAATTGCGATAGCCGTAGTCTGATCTATCACAATATCTTCCAATCCGATGGCTTGATACCGGAGTGCCAGCGCGCCCGTATGATTGATCTCAGAGCAATAATTATTCAACGCCACATTTAATCCGGAATTTACAAGGGCTTCTGGCATCATGTTATGCGCCACCCTTCTCATTTCTTTGATGGATCCATCCAGCAGATTCAGACTGCGTTCAAACATCAATTGATTTTCAGGCGTCATTACCAGGTTTCCCTTTATAGTTGAAAATGAATATTTAATACTACTTAGCATACCTCCTAAACCATCATGCAGATCTTTTGCTAAACGACCGCGTTCCGTCTCTTCTCCTTTTAAAACAGCCTCCGTGGCTAAAAGTTGTTTTTCTACTTCCAGTTCGCTGATGCGTTGCCGCTGTAACTTTCGCTGATGTGAGTAATTACGAAATCCAAGTATGCCGATAATTGTTAATGCCACAAGACTACCAAACAAAATATAGCTCAGCGCGTTCTTTCTGGCGATAGTTGCCTTGTGCAATTTTAATTCTGCATCCTTCTTTTCAGTCTCATATTTGATGGAATACTCGCTTATTTTTTCAGAAAGACTCTCCTGCTGTAAAAGGTTCTCAACAGAATCGGCCTTAGTCCTATATTGGCGCATCTTAACGACATCATGTTCGGCAAGTGCATTGTCAGCTAGCAATTGTAAAGCCTTATATATCTCTGTTTTATTTCCGGCTTCACTTGAAACTTTAAATGATTCAGAAGCAAATTGTTTACTCTTGCTAAAGTCGTTCAGAGAAAGATAATATAATCCCAAACCCCGTAGCGAGATAGCTTCTCCTTCCCTGTCTTCAAGTTTTTTTGAAATACGTAAACCTTCTTCTGAACACTTTCTGAATTTTTCATACTGTCCTGATTCAAGATAAAGTGTTCCGAGTCCAAGCAATACAGCTGCATACGAAAAGTCATCGCCTATTTTCTGTGTTATGGTAACGGCTTCTTCAAATTGTTTAATAGCCTCCTTTGGCCGTTTCAGATTTGTAAGGATCGAACCCCTGTTGTTCAAAGCTTGCCCCAGATTAAAGGGGCGATTCGTTTCCCTTGCATATTGCACAGCTTTATCAGCGTGTGCAAGAGCTTTGTCATAATGCCCCAGCGTATTATAAAGTGCTGATAAATTATTATTAAGTATAGAGAGGTAAATCTTATCGTTAGCCTTTTCGGCGTATCTCAGACTTTTGATATAATACTGAACGGCCTCATCCATTCGTTCCATACGCTGGAGCGATGCACCTGTATTGCCATAAGCACCTGCAAGCATCTTGCTGTTATTAAGCTTTTGAGCAAGCGTTATAGATTCAAGATTAAGTTGCAGGGAGGAGTCATACATTTCCTGCATGTCTAGTACATACGTGAAATTGTTTATGAATTTTATTTTACCCAATGTAAAATCAAGTTCATTACTCAGGTCTCTGGCTTTAAGATAAAAATACTTGGCTGAGTCTGGCTGATTAGACTCATATTGCTGACCAATATTGATATACAGAAAAACCTTATTGGTATCATTTTTTGCCGTTGGTAAAAGAGCCAGGAGGCTATCTTTATTCATCAGGGTTTGCCCGAAGCAAAAAGTGAAATTGCAGATGAATACAAGCAGAATAAGAAATCTCATCCTTTAAAATAATCCTATTAATTTCATTCTACAACATCGCCCTATCATCATTTCTTTATTTCCACCATTTCTCGTCGAACTTCAATGTTTTACCTCAAGTTGTGCAATGTTAAACTTGTGCAAAAAGACAAACAACGACATGAGTAAATTTCAAGCAGGCGCTTTCCTTGTGGCAGTATAGGCAATTACTAATCCTGCAAATGTGTTACTCAATCAAGAGGAGTAAGAATTTCAAGTGTTTTCATAAGAGGTCATTTATTTGGCATTTTTATTTGATGAAAATATATTAAATCTCTTTACCGTCAATGATAAAGTTGAATAGCCGCTCCTTAATAACCATATTCCAACCTTGCGAGCACATTGCATAACATTCTTTTTCGGGAACAAGCCCTTCATGGGTAAATTGAAGAATAGTCTTATCGTGTTTAGTAGTTATTTCAAAAATCATTTTTGTGTTTGTCCATTCGCTCATATCTTTTTGAAGCCAATTGAGTTTGCTTTCTGTAACAAGCCAAACTATTTTCTTGTCGGGAATAACTTCGACTAATTTCTGCTTAGAAAAATGGCGCTCGGGGTGGTGAATAATAAATTCATCATTGAGATTTATGCTACTGCCTTCAAAATCTTTGCTCCACCATTTCGGAACTTCTTTGATACAGTTGAAAACATCGTGTTGTGATTTCGCTACTTCAATTGTTGCCGTATAACTTTTGTTTGTCATCTTTAAGTTGATTACTTCACTTTGCCATTTGTTATAAAGTTGTATAACATCTCTTTAATAACCATATCACATACCTGAACCAATCTGTCATATTCGTTCTCAAGAACAACTCCGTCATAAATAAATTTGAGAAGAGTATTGTCACCTTTAGGTGTTAATTCAAAAATCATTTTTGTTCCTGTCCAATCAAAGTTGTCAGTCTTGCGGATACTCTCGGTTACAAGCCACACAACTTTTTTATTTGGTACAAGTTCAATCACTTTGTTTTTTGAATAATGAGAATCTCCTGACCTAAATACAAACTCATCATTAAGTTTAGCGCTCTCCCCTTCAAAGTCCTCCGGCCAAAATTTCGAAACATCATTTATGACATGATTAAAAACCACATTCGGAGATTTTGAAACCTCAATTGCTACTGTATAATTAGCCGCTTTGTAATTTTTGCCTGTCATTTTTAATTGTTTGCTACTGATTGGACTTTGTCTTGTTGTTTAAAATGGTTTCCAACTTTTTCAATTTTGAGATCCAGAATTTATCGAAGTAGTTAATGAAGTCCTGCACTTCATCAAAGCCATCTTGTTTTAGTGTGCAGTAACGTTCTCTGCCAATGTCTTTGATGGTAATAAATCCTGCGTTGTAAAGAATCTTTACATGTTTTGAAACAGCAGGTCGGCTCATGTCAAAATTTTCTGCCAGTGAATTAATGGTCATGTTGTCTTTGGAAAGCATCATGAGCATTTGTCTGCGACTGGGATCGGCAATTACCTGAAAGGCATCAAGTGTTTGAGCTGTCATTTTCTTACTGCGTTTATTAGTTCTTCAATGCGTTTTACGCAACTGTTCCAACCACTGGTGTGATTTAGAATGTCCTCAAGGATGGTAAATCCGTTATGCTGTAATTGCAGTTCTGTCCCATTGTCTTTCGGTGTAAGAGTCCACACAACTATAGAGTTGAAAGTTCTGCTACCATCTTTCATACCGCCATTCCACGAATAAGAAAGTTTGGTAAATGGTTTTACTTCCAATACCTGGCAGGTAACTATTCCAGCATACTTGTTATCATTCTTTGGAACAAAGGTGAACTGAAATTTATGTCCTACTATTGGCTTAAAGTCTGATTTCATAAGCCACTGTTCAATGAGTTCAGGCTTGGTCAGGTACTCCCAAACTTCTTCAAGTGATTGCTTGAAGTGCCATGTCTGTTTAATTTCTTTCTCCATAAAATTAGGTAACTTAAAAGTTACACAAATATATGTAGCTTTAAGCTCTCAGGCAATTTTCATAGAATTATTTTTCACTCCAATAAATAATGAGACTGAAGAAATGATGTAGACTGTTACTTCCTCAAAAGTCAAATGTTACGAATAAGGGCTTATGATCACTATACTGTGTCCAGTCTTTATATTTTCCAACTTCTACTTTCTTTAATTTCTCAATAAAGTCAATCGAAGCGAAACAATAGTCGAGATGATATGGTTTGTCGAGGTGACGATACATATACAACGTGGGATGTTTTTCTTTGCCTTGTGTCTGTTTGTAAAATTTATGATAGGTGCTAAAGATTTTCTTCGTTTCTAATTTCTCAACAAGCGTAGAGTGATTTCCTTCTCTCCGTGGTTTGTCCCAAATTGTATTGCTGTTAAAATCACCAATCAATATGGTTTTGCTATCAGATAATAAACTATCGTAATAATGAATTGCTTTCCAAACCTGAGTTACATATTGACCATCTTTATCCTGGGGATTATTAGCCCAGATTGCAAACAAGGTAAAGTCAACTGGTCCACCAGTTACAGCTAACGGCACAATGTTTTTAAAATCCGGATTGTGTATGTCAAGCAGTTTGAATCTGTACTTGCTATATGAAAAAACGCCCAACCCTTTGTGTTGATTTGTTCCATACCAAAAAATATCGGTAGGTAATGCTGTACTTGTATTGAACTTCAACTTATCGGGATGTTCACACTCTGGCACGACTAGAATATCCGGCTTGTGAGTCAGAATCAAATCGGCTTTTTTACGAAAAGCCATATTACAATTCCAGGTGATAATTTTCATGCTGGAGTGCTTTATAGTAAGATGTAGATAACTGTCCGGTAGTTATCCTTTGCTTTGCGCAAAAGTTACGTTCTGCTAAACTTACCAGACAAGTTTATTTTGTTGGTAGCACTATCATTATTCGACTCTCTTCCATTTATCTTTTATAAAGTCATCTAAGTCCTGATAATCTATTTTCTTGCTCAAAATATCCAGTCGATAGTATGACATTCGTACAAGATGATCCGGTGTTGGTAATTGATAGTGTCCAATAATGTAGTACGGATTTTCTTTTGATGGTCTATTATCAACTATCGTAAATGTCCGAATACCTTTTTGTCGTAGTGACTTGTCAACTTCTCTTAATTG
>DATJHZ010000059.1:0-8586 GCA_035493595.1 Cyclobacteriaceae bacterium
CTGTGTACTTACCCAAGGACATTAATGGTTTTAGATTTGAAAATGGACGATATTATATTTCCAGCCATACTATTAATTATAAAGAAGATATTTTCCTGGAATTTTTACTGAAGGGCAAAGTTGATTTGTTCTATTACAGAAAAGAGGGAAACGACTTTTATCTAGTTAAAAAGGATACGACAATAATAGATCTTGATCATACTACCGATACAATTTATGGGTCTAACGGAGAAAGATATTATCATGAATCCACTCGATACAAAGGGCAACTAAAGGCATTGATGAGTGATAGTCGGGAATTAAGTTATAAATCAGAAAGTGTTCCTTATGCATCAAGAAATTTAGTGAATTTAATGAAGGAATATCATAATCAAACTTGTAAACCTGGTGAGCAGTGCATTGAGTTTTTTAAAAAAGACACAAGACTTTTTGATGTTAGGTATGGAATTTTCGTTTGTGCAGGTTCACCCGTTTTGACTCTTGATAAGAGACTAATGGACTCATACCCCGAAATAGCAAAATGGGATTTTAAAGGATCAGGATCAAAATCATTTTCAGCAGGATTTCTTATTGCAATAGGTATGAATTCCTTGACAAGAAAATTGAGCATTCTAGCAGAGCCTTCATATTCTCTTTACAGATTTAAATCTGATGAGCAATTGAAATATACTTATCCTCCGTCTTCTGGCGTAAGAGATTGGATTACTTTCGATATAAATGCAATTAAATTACCAATCTCCTTACAGTACACTTTTAAAAAAGCTGCGTGGAAGATTCATCCTTTTTTACAAGCTGGTGCATGGTATTCTTATTTCGTAAGTAAGAATTCTAAGATGGATTATAAGTTCACACTAGATAACGTTCCAAGTACAGGATCGTACAAATTTGCCTTGAACTCACATCAAACCGGATATTTGTTATCATTTGGATTAGAGATTCCTTACAAGACAGATAAACTTCGGATAGCGGTAAAATATGAAAAAGGAAGCGGGATCCATGCAGGAGCAGATAACCCTTCTGCGACTTACAAAAAATTCACGAGCACAAAAGGATTTAATCTGCAACTTGGATATATTTTCTGATGCCCTATGACAAATACTATCGTATCCTTTAAACACGGATTGCCTTGCAAAAAAAATTAATGTTTCTCTTTTTTTATTCTCCTCCTGACCATTACGCAATTATTTTGTGATGTATCGATTTCTAATTCATTCGATTCGGTAATGGGTATTAAAATATCTCTGTTTCTAGAGCGAATTGAGTGAGTCCTGAACACCTGGGGATAAGTGGAATCGAGGAGGTGGTAAGCTTGGGATTGACGTAAACTTAGGAATAATTCTTGGGCGATGGGTTTTGGAATTGATTCTTTTCCATTATCTGCTGTAAAACAAGGTGGTTATGGTTATTTAGGTGATTAGCGAGTGAGTGATTTAGTACTGTTTTAAATCCTGACTAATTACAAAAGCACAGTTACGGGTGAGTTGATTTAATCCGTTAGTGATATCTTTTATTCAAAAAATTTGGTTGTGAAAAAGAATGTAGTTTTGAATTGGATTAGTGCCATTTTCCTAACGGCATTGACTGTTTTCTTATTAAGAGCTTGTGTGAATAACGCAAAACTTATAAATAATCATCGATATACTGTAGCTATTACTACAACGAGAACTAATGGGGGATGGGTTGATTATGAATTCAAGGTGAACGAAGTCACCTATAAG
This sequence comes from Cyclobacteriaceae bacterium, assembly GCA_035493595.1. Lineage (GTDB taxonomy): Bacteria > Bacteroidota > Bacteroidia > Cytophagales > Cyclobacteriaceae > DATCRE01. The sequence continues at coordinate 1,719 of DATJHZ010000059.1, forward strand.
GGAAGTGTGTCAAAGCAAGGACTAAAACCCAACGGATATAAATACTTGGTTAAGTTTTATACAAATGACCCTTCATTATTGTCTGAGATTGAATCTAATGATGAAGTGCTCGATTGTATTGGCGAACCACCTCTTGAAGGCTGGGGAGAGGTGCCATCCTGTAAGTAATAGATGGATTATTAAATCTCCATCAGAGTGACCGGTCTCCGACACACTAATGATTCGAAGTTCAACACATTTCCTAATTAAACTACACCTTAAATATTTCAATCTCATCTGAAATTTTTTTCAGACACAAGACCCGTTGACTTACCACCTAATGATGACGCGTGGCTGCAAAGTATTCTCCTATAGTTCGCGTTACTTGCGTTGAAGTCGCACAAGTTTTTCAATAAGTTCCATAGTACAGTATGATTTGTGTCTGCGCATGAAGCAGGACGGATGATACGGTAACGTAAGTTTTTTACTTCTGGACATAATGGGTGATTTTTCTTCTTGACTAAATAGATCTTTTAAGCATACTACCATTTTGACCATGGGTAAAATTAACCTCGGGTTCTTGTTGGGTTCTTCTTGGGTCGTTGTTGGGTGCGTACTGGGTGGGTAAATTCATGGGTTCATAGGCACGTTGACCAATGAATCGGAAATTTTGTCATGAAAAAATATTTAGAAAAGCTTCATAAAAATTCAGCCCACAGAATGACCGGTATTCCGGCGATCTGATGATTCGAAGCCCAACACCCTCCCTATTGACACGCCTCAAGTATTTTCAATCCCATTCTTGAGAGCTCCGATGATGATGTGCGCAAGTCAAGTGAAATTTTTGAAGTTTCTCAATCGAAATCAATGAAGACAAGAATCTTGGGAATACTTAACAATTTATACCCCAATCATCACTTTTTGATGGCTCTCACAGGGGATAGCCTTATCTAAATTTGAGCTTGCAATCGTTGCCAGATTGAGGACTTAGATAGAGTAATGAATGACCTAACCTAGGTTGATAACGGGGATCATTTTGATGTGCGTGCACCCATCACATTCATTAGGATTAGGAAATTTTTGAGTTGAAAAATCATTTAATACATAGTTTTAAATTTTAGTTAACATGAATATTGTAACAAGAATTACAACCATATTCTATTCACTTTTTCTCATAACATTACTTTCCTGCGGAGGTGACAATAATAATCCAACCCCAACACCGCCTGTCAACACTGGCACTGACTCTGGTGTAAAAATAACCATTGATCCTACAAACGTGAAGCAGGAGATGATAGGCTTCGGCGGGGCATTAACCTGGTATAGCAACTGGGTAACGGCTAGCAATAAAAAAAATGAAATTGCAGATCTCATGTTCACTGATCTGGGTATCGATATCATCCGTTTTAAGAACTGGTACTATCCTGATAATTACCCTACGGATAAAACAACAACATCCATGAGTGATGATGGAGCCAATGTAGCATGGACTGCTACCAACACGTTACATGACCTGGCCATGGAGCGAAACTCCGACATCAAAATATTACTCAGTTCGTGGGGCCCGCCAAAATCATTGAAGAGCAACGCACTATTGCAACAAGGCACATTGAAAAAAGATGATTCAGGACATTTTATGTACGATGACTTTGCTCAGTATTGGAGCGATGTACTTGACAACGTTCCGTTCAATCCGGATTACATCAGCATTCAGAATGAACCTACTTTTGTAACATCAGGCTGGACTACCTGTCAATGGGCTGCAGCTGAAACAACGTCGTTGCCAGACTATACAATTGCGTTCGATAAAGTTTATGATAAAATAAAAACCAGGACAACTGTACCTATTATGGTTGGTCCTGAATCACAAGACATCCCAACCTTTGCAGCGTTTGGAAATATTCTAAAAGACAAAGCCTCCTGCGGTGCATATTCATATCATCCATACAACATTAACTCAGGAACATCTGCAAGTCAGGTCACCAGCTCGTTACAAAGCATTGGCAATTTCAGTACGAAGCCAAGTATAATGACAGAATTTTCTGATAATCTGGATTGGTATAATACAGCGTTGTTTATTAACAAATCATTGGTGTATGCAAATTCATCCGGATATATATACTGGAAACTGGCATGGGCAACACCAACTTCAGGAACAGATGCCGGTATGATTAGTATAAATTCATCCGGACAATATAGCGTTACACCTTTTTACTATTTGATCAAACATTTCTCAAAGAACATTGATGCCGGGTATCATCGCATTGAAGCAACGTCATCCAGCACTTCGCTAAATGTCTCTGCATTTGTTAGTGCCGATAATAAGAAAATCACATTAGTTATTATTAACGACGGCACGGTAGCGATAGATACTGACTTCACAGCAACGGGCAAAACCATTTCCGCAGTAAGCGCCAGTCAGAGTAAAGTAGGAGCTTACTATAAGTCTGTTGATACTGTTTTAGGTAAGCCTATATCACTCCCTGCAAAATCGATAACGACATTGGTGTTGGATATTTAAATACTTCAAGCTTAACCAGATAAATAATACCCATGAAAAAATCAATTCAAATTTATACCATACCACTCCTAAGCGGAATACTGCTATTGCAAGGTTATGTACAGGATGCTAAAGCCCAATTGCAAAAATCAACAGCTCAGCCGTTGGTGGGTGATATCTACACAGCTGATCCTTCAGCACACGTGTTCAACAGCAAAATTTATATTTATCCTTCGCATGATATAGAGGCTGGTACACCTGAGAATGATAACGGCGATCATTTTGATATGCGTGACTATCACATTTTATCAATGGATTCCATTGGTGGGCAGGTCACTGATCATGGAGTAGCGCTCGATATTAAAAACATTCCCTGGGCTGGCCGTCAGCTATGGGCGCCTGATGCTGCATTTGCGAACAATACCTACTACCTCTATTTTCCTGTCAAGGATAAGCAGGATGTATTTCATATAGGCGTAGCAGTGAGTAAAAATCCTGAAGGACCTTTTGTAGCCGAGAAAAAACCTATAGAAGGCAGTTACAGCATTGACCCTGCAGTATTCAAAGATGATGATGGTTCTTACTACATGTATTTTGGTGGTATCTGGGGAGGACAATTGCAACGTTGGAATAATAATAAGTATGATGCAAAAGGTGCACTTCGTAAACCAACAGAGCAAGCCGTACTTCCACGGATTGTTAAACTTTCAAAAGACATGAACAGTTTTGCGGAACAGGTAAGAGAAATTAAACTGACGGATGAACAAGGTAATACTTTCACCGAAGGACAAAATGATAAGCGTTTCTTCGAAGCAGCATGGATGCACAAGTACAATGGCAAATACTATTTTTCATACTCCACTGGCGATACACATAATATAAACTATGCAATAGGTAATTCACCGTATGGACCTTTTGTCTACAAGGGTATAGTTCTTAAACCTGTTGAAGGATGGACAAACCATCATTCTATTATCGAAGTAAAAGGCAAGTGGTATTTATTTTATCATGACATTCAACTTTCTGGCAAAACACATCTTCGGAACGTGAAGGTTACGGAATTGAAATATAATAGTGATGGTACTATTCAAACGATAGACGCTTCTCTTCATTAACCATAGAGTCGTTAGTTAATTATGCAGGATTGAAATATTAAGCACTCTCATAGTTGCCAGATTTCATGCACGACGAGTCTTAATGAAAAGTGATAGGGGAAAATTAAAGATGAATTCTATGAAGTTGAAGAAACAGTATCTTGTGAAGTTTATTGTGATTGCCTTATTGGCTTCGGTAAGTCTTGTAATTTCGTGTAAGAAAGATGACCCTGCACCTAATACAACAACAAACCCGCCGGTAACAAATCCACCGGAAGATACAACAACAATTAAACCGGGAGTAGATCCGACAACGGCAGCTACGGTTGGATTCTTTTTAGATAGCTGGGAAAGTAAAACATTTTCGGCTCCCCAATACAATGCAGCCACAATACCAATCACGACGACAACTACTGTGACGGTTGATGCTGGTAATATCATGGCAAAAATACCGGTAACTGCTTTTGGTCACAATGCCAATACGTGGATGACTTCCATGGTTGATCAGTCCGATTTTATGACTCACATTACTGCATTAAAACCTAATGTGATCCGTTTCCCTGCTGGTAGTGGCAGCGATGTTTATTTCTGGAACTCTAAGCCAGGAGAGTTGCCTGCAGACGTACCTCTTAATCTTGATGACAAAGACGGTGTTAAAAAAGATCCTGGTTTTGGTTTCGGAAAAACAACGGATAACTGGCGTGCATCGCTTGATAATTATTATTTAGTATTACAACAAACCAACAGCGTTGGCTTGTTAACAATGAACTATGGTTATGCACGCTACGGCACAAGTGCTGACCCCGTAGCAACAGCCGCACACTTGGCTGCAGACTGGGTGCGATATGATAATGGCCGTACCAAATTCTGGGAAATAGGCAATGAAGTCTATGCTGACTGGGAGTGGAGTTATAGAATTGATCAATCGTTAAATAAAGATGGTCAGCCTTTACTGATTACCGGTAAGCTATATGCACAACATTTCAAAGTGTTTGCTGACTCTATGCGCAAAGCAGCAACCGACATCGGTGCTACTATTTATATCGGTGCTGTAATGTATGAATCTGAACCAGCATCATGGCAAGCCGACTCGTTTAAAAACTGGAACACGTTGATGCTTCCGGAGTTGAACAATAAACCTGATTTTTATATCGGGCATAATTATTTTACTCCTTACAATGAGAATTCTACAGCCGCCACGGTATTAAATGCGGCCTTGACTGAACCATCAAAAATGATCACGTTCATGAAAAGTACGATGCAGTCGAATGGCGCAACGGTTAAGCCAGTTGCTATGACTGAGTATAATATGTGGGCTCAAGGCTCCAAGCAACAAGTATCAAATACGAGTGGTGTTTTTGCTGCGCTTGTTGTTTGTGAAGCAATCAAGAATAATTATGGACTTACTGCACGATGGGACTTATTGAACAGCTGGGCCGACGGAAATGATCACGGACTATTTAGTGATGGTAACGAACCGAATGTAGCCAAATGGACGCCGCGTCCTTCGTTTCATTACTTATATTACTTACAGAGATGTATGGGTGATCGAATGGTGGGTACTACAGTGCCTTCGACTAACACTGCTATTAAAGCTTATGCCTCTACATTCACATCTGGAGAAACAAGTACTGTACTCGCTAATATTTCAGCTACATCTCAATCAGTAGAATTAAAATTCAAAAACTTTAAGATCGGAGATCGTTACTATTGGTATACGCTCGAGGGCAGCACAGACAATGGAGAGTTCTCCAGAAAAGTTTTGATTAATGGTTCAGGTCCTACACAGGTTGCAGGTGGTCCATCAAATTATACAACTATCAAAGCCAGATCCGCTGTGACTACTGGTGGTGTTAAGGTTACCGTTCCTGCCCGAAGTATCGTTTTCCTGGTGGTTGAAAAAGGAGTTTAAGTTTAATTAAATTCAAGAAATGAAATTTCATCATGTAATTAGCGATGATGGGATAATTCACATATTCAGATGAGGATCTTTCTAAAACTGATTTTTATTTTCTGCTTGCTAACCTCTTGTAAAAAGAGCACAACACTTTTTACAAAACTTGATAAAAGTGATACAGGTATTGATTTTAAAAACTGGAATGCAGAAACCGAAGGTGGCAATATTCTGATCTATGAATACTTATACAACGGTGGTGGAGTAGCGCTGGGTGATGTCAACAACGATGGTCTGCTGGATATTTACTTTACTTCGAACAGTTACGAAAACAAGCTCTATCTCAACAAAGGCAATCTTGAATTTGAAGATATTACCGAAGTCTCCGGTACAGTGTGTGAACCCGGATGGAAAACCGGAGTTTGCATGGTTGATATCAATGGCGATGGGTGGCTTGATATTTACGTAAGCCGTTCAGGGCATGATGATGCAGCTATGCGTAAAAACATTCTGCTGATTAATAACAAAGATCTCACCTTTACTGACAAAGCCGAAGCGTATGGTCTTGCAGATGATTCGTACTCAACGCAGGCATCTTTCTTTGATTATGATCATGATGGTGACCTTGATGCTTTTCTTCTCAATCACTCACTGCTTCGAATTTCTAATTCTTTTGATATCACCAATCGTAATTCCACAAAGCGATATCCTTATGTAGGAAATAAATTGTTACGAAATGACAATGGTAAGTTTGTTGATGTAAGTGACTCCCTGGGGGTTTATGGCCCTGGCTCCAATTATGGTTTAGGTATAAGCATGTCTGATTTGAATAATGATTCATGGACTGATGTCTTCACAGGCTGCGACTACACTGGCAGAGACAGACTTCTGCTTAATATGAAAAGTAAATTCTTTAAGGATGCTACAGACAGCATATTGAGTCACATCTCCAAATTTACGATGGGCACTGACATCGCTGATTTTAATGGTGATGGCCTGATGGATATTGTAACGCTTGATATGTTGCCTGAAGACAACAGGCGTCAAAAACTTTTGCAAGGCGCTGACAGATATAATGCTTTTAACCAGATGGTGCAAAGTGGACTGCACTATCAATATATGCGCAACATGCTTCACGTTAACATGGGCAATGGTTATTTCAGTGAAGCAGGACAACTTGCAGGCATCTCGAATACAGACTGGAGTTGGGCGCCACTCATTGCCGACTTTGACAATGACGGTGTACAAGATCTGTTTGTCTCCAATGGATTTAAACGTGATTTAACCAACAACGACTTCGCCAAGTATCATGCTTTTCAACAGATTGAAGAAGCTCGCCGGCAAGGTAAACAGATAAGCTTACTTGAACTCATTGAAAAGTTCAAAGAGAATAAAATTCAT
>DATJHZ010000060.1:0-24619 GCA_035493595.1 Cyclobacteriaceae bacterium
CGACTGGCTAACACGCAATTTGTATATGAGAATAATAAAATAAGAAAGGCACTAAATTTTGAATTTCAAACGATTGACCAAACCCTGCAATGGTGTTGCGAACATTACATTAAGAAAATAAATGGCAAAAAATAGCCCGAAAGCACTTAGCTTTACGTCAGATTTTTCCTATTTTAGAAAAACCTTTAGTCCATGGCGAGAGAATACCGAAAGAGGGAAGAAGAAAATGAGCTGATAAAAAGATTCGAGGATCACCTTCGCAAAAAGAAAGCAGAATTTTTTGACTTAGATGCTTACGAACAGATTATTGAACACTACATGTTCAAAGGTAAGCATAACAAAGCGTTACAAGCTGTTAATCAGGCTATCAGTCAATACCCATATTCAACTGAATTAATTGCAATCAAAGCACAGGTTTTATCAAACCTGGAGGAGTATGATCAGGCTTTAGAGTTGCTTGAACAGGCTCATGCTATACAACCAAACGATCCTGAAATTTATCTCACTATAGGTTCCATTCTTTCCATGCGTGGCAACCATAAAGAGGCAATTGAAAATTATCTTCAGGCCTTGAATCTGGCAGAAGAGAAAGATGAGGTTTACTATAATATCGGCCTTGCTTATCAAAGCATGGAAGACTTTGAGCACGCCATAGAAGCTTATAAAAAAGCCATCGAAGAAAATATCAATCACGATGGTGCACTCTATGAACTCGCTTTTTGCCTTGATGTAAGCGGGCAATTAGAAAAGAGTGTAGACTACTATCAGAAATTCATTGACGAAGATCCCTATTCAGCAGCTGCCTGGTATAACTTGGGTATTGTCTATAACAAGCTGGAGAAGTATGAGGAAGCACTTCATGCTTATGACTATGCTATCACTATAGACGAAACTTTTGCTTCAGCATATTTCAATACAGGCAACACGCATATGAATCTGATGCAGTATGAGAAGGCATTAGAATGTTTTAACAAGACAATAGAAATTGAGGGCCCAAGTCCTGAAGTTTATTGCTGCCTCGGAGCTGCCTATGAAGGACTTGAGAAGTATGAACTTGGTTTAAAATATTTCCAAAAAGCAACCAAGCTGGATACACTTTATGATGAAGCCTGGTATGGTGCCGGGGCCTGTCTTGAAAAGATGGAAAAATGGCATCAGGCCTTACACTTCTTTAACAAGGCCCTGAAGATACATACCGAGAATTCAGAATATTGGAAATCCGTGGCACATGCCGAGTTTAAGCTTGGCAATATCGTTTCGAGCGTAGATGCTTATGAAGAGGCCAGCAAACTAGACCCCGAAGACAAAGAAATCTGGCTGAATTGGTCGTTTATCTATTATGAACAAGGTGACTATAATAAGGCCATAGAGGTACTTTTACAGGGTTTTGGGGAGGTTCCTGATGATGCTGAATTCTTTTATCGCATGACTGTATACCTGATCGAGGCAGGCAAATTCAAAGAAGCCTTTAATTATTTAGAAAATGCTTTAATTTTGGATTTTGATGGTCATTCAGTCTTGTTCGATTTCTTCCCTCAGGTCGAAACACAAAAAGCATTGTTCAAGATCATCGAACAATTTAGAACCGAAAACAACTAATGAAATAAATTTTCAAAAGTAACGACTGAGCTTATACTTAGGCTTAGTTAAGAAGTATTGTAAAAAAGCTAAATCACACAAAATAAAGTAAAACAACTTGTCACCGTGAGTTAACCTCCGGTGATTAGCATTTAAAATGAGAGCCAATGAATTACGATTTAAAAAACCTGCCTGAACGAACAAAGAAACCCAGACAATATGGTTTTACAATGGCCATGGATAAGGGCCTCAGCATTCGCGAAGCAGAAGATTTTGTGAGTGTAGCAGCAGACCATGTTGATATTGTGAAATTAGGTTGGGCAACTTCTTTTGTTACACCGAATTTAAAAGATAAACTAAAAGTATTTAAAGACGCCGGCTTACCTACTTATTTTGGCGGTACTCTTTTCGAAGCCTTCATTATTCGCGATCAGTTTGATGACTACAGAAGACTGCTTGACAAGTTCGATATGTCTTTTGCTGAAGTATCGGACGGCTCTATTGATCTTGATCATGATAAGAAATGTGATTACATCACCAAGCTCTCAGAACAGGTAACAGTGCTCTCTGAGGTAGGATCAAAAGATGCCGATAAAATCATTCCTCCGTATATGTGGATTGATCTTATGCAAAAAGAACTTGATGCAGGCGCATGGAAAGTAATTGGTGAAGCACGTGAGGGTGGTAATGTTGGTTTATTCCGCTCCTCTGGCGAAGTACGCTCAGGACTTGTGCAGGAGATTCTCACAAAAATTCCTTTTGAAAAAATAATCTGGGAAGCTCCCCAGAAAGCACAGCAGGTATGGTTTATTAAACTGCTGGGAGCCAACGTAAATCTTGGTAATATAGCCCCCGAAGAAGTAATTCCGTTAGAAACCATACGACTTGGACTTCGTGGTGATACCTTTTTACATTTCCTCGGTATAGAAAGAAAGGACACTAACACAGCACCACCCTTTGAAATTGACTAAGTCATAAGAAGGTTGAGAAAACTATCAGATTATATTCTCCTTTATTTAAAAGGATTAGCAATGGGTGCAACCGATATGATAGGAATATCAGGTGGCTCAGTTGCTCTCGTTACAGGCCTGTATCCAGAGCTTCTTCAAACCATTCAATCCATTAACAAAAGCAACCTTAAACTTCTGTTAAGTTTCAGGATAGCAGAATTCTGGAAGAACATCAATGGTAATTTTTTAAGCGTACTGTTATTAGGTGTGATCTGCAGTGTTTTTTATTTAACAAAATTCACAAGCTATTTTTTCACCCACTACCCTATTCTAACGCTATCATTTTTCTTCGGTCTTATTTTCATTTCTTCCATGCTTGTACTGAAAGAAATACAATGGCGACTTGGAACTATACTATTTTTTCTGACAGGCCTGATATCAGGAGTTATTTTCACCTTGGTACCTCCAACTCACCTGCCCAATAATTTATTCTTCGCATTTGGTGCCGGGGCATTAACCTCATGTGCCATTCTTATTCCAGGGTTATCAGGATCTTTTATTTTGCTTATCACAGGTAAATACCGCTATATCATCAATGCATTCAACACATTTAATATTCCAATCATTGTTTTTTTTGGATTAGGAGCCATTGCGGGCTTTTTTGGATTTGCACGGGTTTTATCATGGATATTAGATAATTATCACGGAACTACTGTAGCTTTACTGGCGGGAGTTATGCTGGGTTCATTGAATAAAATCTGGCCCTGGAGAGAAATTACAGAATATGTTACTGATAATAAAGGTGATCAGGTGCCACTGTTCGATCATAGTATAGTACCTTGGAATTATCTTTCAGTAACCGGCAAAGATCCTCTTGTGTTTCAAGCTATCTTAATGATGGCATTGGCTGTATTTATAATTGTATTCATTGAACGAGTTAACACGAGACTAAAAACAAAAATCTAACCATGGAAAAAGTATTTGGGCTGATAGGCCAAACCGTTAGTCATTCATTCTCGAAATCTTATTTTGACGAGAAATTTTTTCGTGAAGGCTTTCGGGATTATCGTTATGAATTATTTCCACTGACGAGTATAAAAGAAATTGAAAAATTGATTGCCGAAACAAAAGGCTTAAGTGGTCTTAATGTAACTATTCCGTACAAAGAACAAATCATTAATTACCTGAATGAAGTTGATCCGGTAGCGAAAAGAATTGGCGCAGTTAACGTAGTTAAATTTAATGACGGTAAGCTAATTGGTTACAACACCGATTCAGAAGCCTTCCGTGAAACACTTGAGAAGTGGCTACCTGCAGATCATGAATTTCAAGCATTAATCCTTGGCACAGGCGGCTCATCAAAAGCTGTTCAGGAAGCACTAAAGAAATTAAATATTGATTTCAAGATTGCATCACGCGACAGACAGAAAGGTGACTATGCTTATGAAGACATTACCAAGGAAAGCAAAATCATTGAGCAATCTAAACTCATCATCAACACTACCCCACTGGGTATGTCACCGAACAATGAATCAATGCCTCCTATTGAATATGAACTTATAACAAAGGAGCATTTCGTATACGATCTTATCTATAATCCGGCACGAACCATGTTCCTTCAAAAAGCTGAAATGCGTGGTGCCACCATTAAAAATGGTCTGGAAATGCTTCACGTACAAGCTGAGAAATCATGGCAGATCTGGAATAATTAATTATCCCTGACCTGCTTACAAAAGGCTGTCTTTGCAATAGACAGCCTTTTTGCATTTATAACCAAACTATTTTGTCTGTAATCAGTTTACCATTAATGTTTAACAATTAACTTGACAACATGGATTTTATACTCACCAGCGAATATGAACCAACAGGCGATCAACCGAAAGCTATTGAACATCTAGTGAGGGGCGTTAATGAGGGAGAAGAACATCAAACCCTTTTGGGTGTTACAGGCTCAGGTAAAACCTTTACAATCGCCAACCTGATAAGCAGGGTGAATAAACCAACCCTCGTGCTAAGTCACAATAAAACACTCGCTGCACAGCTCTACGGAGAGTTTAAACAATTCTTCCCGGAGAATGCAGTGGAATACTTCATATCGTATTACGATTACTATCAGCCAGAAGCCTTTATACCATCATCAAATCTCTACATTGAAAAAGATCTTTCCATCAATGAAGAAATTGAGAAGCTGCGGTTAAGTGCAACATCATCATTGCTTACCGGGCGAAGAGATGTTGTTGTTATAGCATCCGTATCATGCATCTATGGTATTGGTAACCCGGATGAGTTTGGTAAAAACATTATCAAACTTAAGGTTGGCGAAACCGTTGTTCGTAACAAATTACTATTTGCCCTTGTTGATATTTTATATCATCGAACAGAAGTAGAATTTAAACGCGGCACATTTAGAGTGAAAGGCGACACCGTTGATGTGTTTCTTGCTTACGCCGATTATGCTATACGAATTTATTTCTGGGGTGACGAAATTGAATCCATCCAACGCATCGATCCACACACAGGAAAAAAAATATCAGATGAAAAAATAATTACCATTTTCCCAGCTAACCTGTTCGTAACAGGAAAAGACAGACTCTATGAGTCTATGCGCCAGATACAGGACGACATGGTTGCTCAAGTAAAAATGTTTGAAGGCGAACGTCGTCACCTTGAAGCCAAGCGCTTAAAAGAAAGAACAGAGTTTGATCTGGAGATGATGCGTGAACTTGGTTATTGTTCAGGTATAGAAAATTACTCTCGTTACTTTGATGGACGTCAGCCAGGAGGAAGACCTTTCTGTTTGCTTGATTATTTTCCTGATGATTACTTACTGGTAGTTGATGAAAGTCACGTTACTATACCACAGATACGAGCCATGTGGGGAGGTGACCGCTCACGCAAAGTAAACCTTGTAGATTATGGATTCAGGCTCCCATCAGCCTTAGACAACAGACCTCTTACATTCAATGAATTTGAAGACATTGTTAATCAAGTAATATATGTAAGTGCTACACCCTCTGAATATGAATTACGAAAATCAGAAGGGATAGTGATTGAGCAAATCATCAGACCAACAGGCTTGCTCGATCCTATCATTGATGTAAGGCCAAGCAAAAATCAAATTGACGACCTGCTGGAAGAAATTGATGAACGCATCAAGAAGAATGAACGTGTGTTGATTACAACGCTTACCAAGCGTATGGCCGAAGAGCTTACCAAGTTCATGGACCGCGCTGGTGTTAAATGCCGTTACATACACTCTGAAGTAGCTACACTTGATCGTGTAGAAATACTTCGTGAATTACGCCTGGGTGTGTTTGATGTACTCATTGGTGTAAACTTACTTCGTGAAGGACTTGATCTTCCTGAAGTTTCCCTCGTAGCTATTCTTGATGCTGATAAAGAAGGCTTCTTACGTAATCAACGTTCATTGATCCAGACCATAGGTCGTGCGGCACGTAATGAAAATGGAAGAGTTATCATGTATGCTGATAAGATTACAGAATCCATGCAACTCTCCATTGATGAGACCAGCCGTCGTCGTAAAGTTCAGTTAGACTACAACAAGGAACACGGCATCACACCACGTACTATTATCCGTTCTAAAGAAGCTATACTCGGACAAACTAAAGTGGCCGACTCGAAACGTGCTGCCAAGAAATATTATGTTGAAGACGAAGAGATGTCGCTTGCAGCAGATCCTGTTATTTCATACCTGAGCAAAGATGAGTTAACAAAAATGGCAGACCGCACACGCAAGGCTATGGAAAAGGCTGCGAAAGAATTAGAGTTCATGGAAGCCGCTAAACTTCGCGACGAATACATGGCTATTCAAAAACTGATGGAGGAACGTAAGTAAGTTGCGTAGAAAACAGTGACTCGTATCTTTGTACCATCAACTTGCATCATGAAAAAATTAAGCACGCTTCTATTTCTAACCTTTCTGACTATAGCTACACATGCCCAGATAGCCAATGACGTTATGATTGGCGGAGGCTTTGATCTGTTAAAGACTGACAATGATGGGTTGTTTTCAAAAGCTCAGTTGGGTGGTGAAGTAAATTATTTTGTAAGCCGAACATTAACAGGTACAGGTGGCTTAGAAGTATGGACTGATGAAAAATTAAGTTTTGTCGTTGGTGGACGTTGGTATCCTTCTGATTTGTTATTCGTTCGCGCACGCGGACTCATTGGCGTAAATGATTTTTCTGTAGGAGCAGGATGGAGCAAACCTATTACTGACAACCTGCGCTTCGAAGCCATTGGAGATTTTTATTTTCGTTTGGATTTCTCTGCCCGTGTCGGATTGGCGTATGTCATTCGAAGAAAGAAGTAATTCAAATAATCTTACCAGCTCCCACAAAAATTTCGGAACCTTCCGCCACAAAAACAGACACTGGTTTTTGATGACGAAGATTGGCGAACGCCTCACCATAGAGATCAGCAAAATCTACTTCAATGCTATAATCTAAAACAGGATAAACATTCCATCGTGGATGCTCAACATTATATTCCGATGTTTTAGAATCATCAATACGTGTATAACCCCAGAAGTGCTCTGTAATAAATTCAGCCTCGCTATTAATCTGAATACTTTCATCTGCAGATTGACAGAGCACCTTGATTGAATTCCATGCCTTTGACTTCCATGCATACTCAACTGAAAGACCATCGTGGTTTGATGATATACTATGCTTCATTGACATAGTCTGATAATGCTCTTTATAAATAGTATTGGCAACAAATGTTAACGCTGGCTTAGGTACGATCTCTTTAATGAAAACCACGCCGCGTTTCCATTCATTCGTGATCTCATCTTTATAACGAACATAGAAACGAAGGTTAACTTCTTCAAAGTCTGAATGAAAAGGGATTCGAATACCTTTCAATCGCGTATTCAAAAACATAAAGCCAACGAGGCTTACATAACAGGTATTATTCCAGTAATCAAGTTCTGTTTTATAGGGCAGATAAGGAAGTAACACTTCAGGTTCAACCTTGTAATTGAATAGGACCAGCTTCTTCCACTCAGCTGTTAAAAATGGATTCTCCATTATTCAATGATGATCTTACTCTTGCTCTCAATGTAGGTCCGCTTATCAAACACAAAATCAAAATAGCGGGCTTCACCAGATTTATCTATAACTGGCAATGCTTTTCTGCCCATTTCAAGATTATCCTGATCAAACACTTTGGCAGAGATAGTACCATCAAAATCCTTATCGAATATTAAATAAAGAATAAGGAGATTATGCTTACCCCCAAGAGTATCGGCTATAGAAAACTTTCCGGTTTTTATTCCTTTGTCTTTCAACGATTGTGAAAGCGACAATTCACATTGCAATGTTTTATCAACACCATCAGAAACACCTTCTATAAATTCGGTTGCTGACTTGCCAACCACTTCACCGCTTTTGTTAATGGTTTCTTTAGTTTTCTTTTGAAGTGAGTCGCAAGCGGTAACACTAAAAAATAATAAAAGCAGAATAGCGTAAACTCTCATATCCATGAAATTAATCATCGAATATAAAAAAGACTTGAATGAAGAAAAATGGAAATCGTTAAGAAACTCTGAGCTTAAGCTTTTTACCAAGCTCTTCTACTGAAGCTTTAAAGTTGGCATCGGCCTTCATCATGTCTTCAACAGATTCGAGTGCGTGAATTACGGTGCTATGATCACGGCCCCCAAAGTTCTCGCCAATAAGCGCAAGGGTAAGTTGTGTATAACGCTTACAGAAATACATAGCCACCTGACGTGGTATAACAATCTCGCGTTTTTTTACCTTGCCTTTCATGGCATCGAGGTTCACTTTGAAATAATCAGAAACAGTCTTCTGAATAAAATCAACGCTAACATCGGATTGTATTTCTTTGATAATATTTTTTAATACTTCTTTGGCAAGCTCCAGATCAATTTCCTTCTTTAATAAGGTAGCATGGAAGATCAATGAGTTTAATACACCTTCCATATCGCGTAGGTTGGTATCTACGCTGTATGCCAGGTATTCGGAAACTTCAGTTGGGATGATAATACCATCAGCCTGCATCTTGCGGTTAATGATGGCAAGTTTGGTTTCAAAATCAGGCTCTTGCAAGTCTGCTGTTAAGCCCCATTTGAAACGCGACAGCAATCTCTCCTGGAATCCTTTCAGATCGCGTGGAGGGCAATCACTGGTCATGATAATCTGTTTCCCAGATTGATGAAGCTGATTGAATATATGGAAGAACATTTCCTGAGTCTTTTCACGACCGGCAAGAAACTGAACATCATCAAGAATTAATAAATCTACCTGCAGGTAGAAATTTTGAAAATCCTGAAGCTTATGGTTTTGAAGAGCATTCAGAAACTGATTTGTAAAATCATTCTGATCAACATATAACACCACCTTCTCAGGCATGTTATTTTTAATCTCATTACCAATGGCTTGTACCAGATGGGTTTTTCCAACCCCTACTCCACCATATAGCATCAAGGGATTAAAGGAAGTGATACCAGGCTTCTTTGCAACCGCAACTCCTGCTGAGCGAGCCAATCGGTTACAGTCTCCTTCAACAAAATTATCGAATGTATAGCTACCGTTTAATCGTGAATTAACAGTTAGCGGATTAAGAGCCTTTAAAGAAAAAGGAGTATAATCGTCTGCACCAAAACCACCGTTATTACCATTAACACCACTACGTTTAAAGCTGGTGCCATTAGGGTAGTTAACAGCTACGGGTGGATTCTGGCTATTGCCACTATCAACGATAACTGAGTATTCTAAACGGCCTGTAGGGCCTAAAACGGTATGGATAGCTTTCTTTAATACGGGAACATAATTATCTTCCAACCATTCATAAAAAAATTGCGAAGGTACTTGAATGGTTAATACATCACCATCAACACGCAATGGATTAATGGGTTTAAACCATGTGTTGAAATTCTCATCTCCTACGTTCTCACGGATTACGTCGAGACAGTCATTCCAAACAGTACCACAACTTATTTCCATTGAATTGTTCACATTGATGAATTTTGGCTTCCGTAATTGGAAGGGGGAGACAAAGATGTGAAAAAAGAGTTAAAGAAAACAACTAGATTTCAAGTTGATTTTTAAGAAAAAAAATTAATAGCAGCTTTTTTTCCGTGAAACAAAAGTCTTTGCTAAAAACTTATTTAAACTTGGAATATTATTTCCGGCCATGAGCGAAAAAACTATCCAGACGCTATTAAAAACAGCTTTTCCAAAATCGGACAAAGTTGAATGGGCAAAAGCCGCAGCTGGAGAAATAAAAAAAGAAAATCCATTGGAGAGTCTTTCCTGGGCTACTGACGATGGCATTTCACTTTTGCCTATCTATGATAAAAAAGATATTTCTGAACTCAAGTATCTCAACGCATTCAGCCTGCCCCCATCACCGCATGGATACCAAGGTGTGAGGTCATGGATAAATCTGCCATGTGTTACGGTACTCGATGAAATAACTGCCAATACAACTGCACTTGAACATCTGGCCAATGGCGCTGATGGAATTTTATTTAACATTCAAATCAATAGCCTCAACATCACCAGGCTTCTTGATAAGATAGAGTGGCCTTATTGTTATATTGCCTTTACAGGAAATCTAGCATTATCATTTCAGGAAAATATTATACAACATCTTGCTGCATATGAATCAAAACAATTACAAGGTTCAATCTGGCATAATACTGCATCTATAAATTCAGATCATATAAGAACGTTGAATGATAAAAATATTCAATGTCTTGGAATTAGCATTCCGTCATCAACACCTGTGAATGAAATTGTCTATGCGTTAAGCACTGCTGTAAACTATGTTGATGAGTTAACTAACAAAGGGGTTGATTCATCCATTGCCATCAGAAGCATAACATTCTCATTTTCCATACGCGCTAATTTATTTACAGAGATCGCCAAGCTAAAAACATTGCGCATGCTTTGGTATCAGGTTACTCAAGCGTATGGAGTAAAAAAATATCAACCGTCTGATTTACAAATTCACACGCGCATTGAACCAGGTGTTGAAGAGAAATTTCAGCCTCACGGAAATCTCTTAAAAAATACGTTGAGCGCATTGGCAAGTGTGCTGGGTGGATGTGATTCATTAACCGTATATGCCGAAGACGAAAACAGCACCATGATGTGCAGAGTGGCTCGCAATGTATCAAACATACTTCGTGAAGAATCGCATCTAAACAAAGTGGCTGATACTGTTGAAGGATCGTTTGCCCTTGAGAATATGATTAATGCATTAGGACAAAAAGCATGGGAAGGATTTATATCGAATAATCAGAAACTATGAGGCCCGACTTCTCCACTATAAAATTCAATCAGTTTACACCACCTGCAAAAACAGGAAAACAAAATGGTGTATGGTTAAGTCCAGAGCAGATTGAAATAAAACCAGAATACACGGCTGATGATATAACAAATCTTTCACACATTGATTATACAGCAGGCGTGCCACCTTACTTACGTGGACCTTATGCCACCATGTATACCATAAAGCCATGGACTATCAGACAGTATGCAGGTTTCTCAACAGCCAAAGATTCAAATGCTTTTTACAGACGAAATTTAGCAGAAGGTCAACGTGGACTTTCAGTAGCATTTGATCTCGCCACACACCGCGGCTATGATTCCGATCATCCACGTGTAGCAGGCGACGTTGGCAAAGCCGGTGTTGCCATCGACTCTGTATTGGATATGAAAATCTTATTCGATCAGATTCCTCTTGATAAGATGTCTGTATCGATGACCATGAATGGCGCTGTCCTTCCCATCATGGCGTTTTACATTGTAGCCGCTGAAGAACAAGGTGTGAGCCCACAACAACTTAGTGGCACCATACAAAATGATATTCTGAAAGAGTTCATGGTGCGCAATACATACATTTATCCACCGGCAGCTTCTATGCGCATAGTTGCTGATATTTTTGAATACACTTCGAAACACATGCCGAAGTTTAATTCAATAAGTATCAGTGGCTACCACATGCATGAAGCCGGCGCACCCGCACATCTTGAACTGGCATACACACTGGCCGATGGTTTAGAATACATTCGCACAGGTATAAAAGCAGGCATTGCTATTGATGACTTCGCTCCTCGCCTGTCATTTTTCTGGGGCATAGGCATGAACTTCTTCATGGAGGTTGCCAAGATGAGGGCTGGCAGATTATTGTGGTCGAAGATTGTAAGTCAATTTAACCCAACAAGTGCCAAGTCATTAGCGTTGCGTACCCATTGTCAAACTTCCGGATGGAGTTTAACGGAACAAGATCCATATAACAACGTTACACGAACTTGTATTGAAGCCCTCGCAGCTGTGTTAGGAGGAACACAATCACTACATACCAATTCATTGGATGAAGCCATTGCGTTGCCAACAGATTTCTCAGCACGCATTGCCCGTAATACACAACTTTACATTGAACAGGAAAGTGGCGTTACAAAACTGATTGATCCGTTAGGCGGATCGTACTATGTTGAGAGTCTCACAGCAGCTCTCGCAGAGCAAGCCTGGCAACTTATAGAAGAAGTGGAAAGATTAGGCGGCATGACCAAAGCTATTGAAAGCGGCATACCCAAAATGCGAATTGAACAAGCCGCTGCCGCCAAGCAAGCACGTATTGATTCAGGTCGTGATGTTATTGTGGGCATGAATAAATATCAAACAACAGAAAAACCAGACTTCGACATTCTGGAGGTTGATAACACCGCTGTGCGTCAGGAACAAATTGAGCGATTAAAAACATTACGGGCCGAACGGAATACCAATGACGTTGAACTTGCTTTAGACGCCTTAACAATAGCAGCTTCGAGTGGTAAAGGTAATCTGCTGGAACTTGCTATTGATGCTGCACGAAAGCGTGCAACGTTGGGGGAAATTTCTACTGCTATGGAGAAATCATTTGGTCGTTATAAAGCAACTATTAAATCCATTTCAGGTGTATATTCAGGTGAAATGAAAACACAAAAAGCATTTGAAGAGGTGCGCAAGCTGGCAGATGATTTTGCCACCTGGGAAGGACGACGACCACGCATTCTCGTAGCAAAGATGGGACAGGATGGTCATGATCGTGGCGCTAAAGTTATTGCCACAAGCTTTGCTGACCTTGGCTTTGATGTTGATATTGGCCCGTTATTTCAAACGCCCGATGAAGTTGCCATGCAAGCCGCTGAAAATGATGTTCACATCATTGGCGCCTCAAGCCTGGCAGGTGGTCATAAAACATTAATTCCAGAGTTAATCAAAGCCCTTAAAAAAATAGGTCGCGACGATATTCTTGTTGTTGCCGGTGGAGTGATACCCCAGCAGGACTACCAATTTCTATATGATGCCGGAGTATCTTTTGTTTTCGGCCCTGGGACCATTATAACAGATGCCGCTAAAAATATCCTGATCAAATTAAAGGGGAGTTGAGCCTCATCACCTTTCCTTAAAATTCCAGAGAAAAATCATTTCGAAATGATTAAATTAGTGGGCTGAATTAATCACTCTGCAGAGAAATATCCAGAGATTGACAGATGAAAGCAATCAACCCAACGCTTACCGCCTGAAATAAAAATATCTGACATGAAAAAAGCCGGAGTATATACCCTTAGCTCACTTCTATTCATTCTTGTTACAACATTTGCCTTTGCCCAGAAGAAATACGACAAGGCACTTGCCAAGATTGATGGTTATTATAATGCTGGAAATTATTCTAAAGCATCCAGCAAGCTTCAGAAATTTAAAAAGAGTGTAACCAGCAAACTGGGTCAACAAAACAATTACATGCCGGGCTATTACATACGCGACGCAAAGGTTAGTCTGGCACTCGGCGTAGTGGGTTCTTTTGAGCCAAGTTCTCAAAATGCATTAACATCAAGCATCGCAATCTTTGGTGAAACAAGTACAAGCTATGCCACAACCATGCTTGAAATTGCAGAAGCCTATAATGAATATGGCAATTACAGAATAAGCCGTGAGTATGTTGACAAAGCGAAAGACATTCTCAAAAAATCAAACCAACTAACAGATCAGCTTAATGGTAGAATTGCGCTCATAGAAGCCGAAGCCATGATTGGTCAGGGATACTGCAATAAAGCTATTGATCTATTGCTAAGTCAGGAAACTTACTTCGCGGGCCGTGCTGTAGAAAAAGAAACAATAGTTGAACAGGGAGCAATAAAAACAAAACGAGTGCCTGAAGAAGAACTTCCATCTCGCTTTGGAAATTATGCCAAGCTTCAAACTCTGCTTGCTAATGCCTTCGGAAAAAAAGGAGATCTGATCCGAGCTGATTCTGCTTTTCTGGGTGCACAGACCTCCATCAAAAAAAAGCAGCGATACATGGGCGAAACCAGCGTAGCCTACGCCGAGAATAATTATCTCTATGCCAAAATGCAAGTTGAAAACGGAGCAGAATACAAAGTAGATTTTGATGACATCTTGAATGATGTAAAAAAGAAAGTTGCTCCTACCAATTCATTAGCACTTAACATCTACCTGGATTATCTGAAACAACTTATCAAGACTGACAATCGTGCACGATATCAAAACACAAAACTTGAATATCAAAAAGTTATCGATAAGAATTTTCCAAAGGCAAGTCTTCATCGCATAAACCTCAAGGCCATTGAATTTGATTTGAAGCTTAACAACGACAAAACAAAAAATCTTGAGCAAGATGCATTAGCCATCTTAAACTCAAAGACACTCCCTAAAAACTATAAGACCACAGCTAAGATCCTTGACTTTTTATATACGATAGCCGTTGTAGAAAAACGTTTCATTAATGCTGAAACCTATCTCACACAATTAGCTGATGTTACTAAAGAACTATGCGGAGAAAATTCACCTGATTATCATTTGGTGCGTTTGAGAATTGCTGAGTTTGATCTGGACTACACCAATAAGATTGATGAGGCTGGGAAAATATTTGATGAGAGCTATAATAAAATCATTTCAAAAGAAACAAACCTGCGTCATAAAGACAGACTTGAGATCTTAAATCACCTGGCAACCTATTACGAGTTAACTGACAAGTATAAAGAAGCAAAGAATGCCTTAAAAGATGCTTACGAAGCTGCACGTGTAAAATATGATTATGAAGATCCTGCTTACGGAGTTGAACTTAACAACAATGCAAAACTTCTCATTAAACTTGGTGATTACGATGAGGCCGGTCAATACATTGACAAAGCCATAGCTATCCTTGAGAAAAGACGAAAAGAAGATCAGTGGGCTGGAGGATATATAAATACGATTGAAACTCAGGCCATCCTTTTTGGTATCAAAGGTCTGTTCGATGAAGCTGAAGACAATCTTGATCGCTCAGCCAAACTCATCCAAAGATCAAAAGTAACTGTTAGCGATGAACTTGAAACAGCCAAAGAACTTTCGAGTTTATTCATTCAGTTGGGCAGATACTCAGATACAAATGATTTGCTTGAAAAACTAATCACAGAGAGTGAACAGATTTTTGGTAAGAACTCTCTTCACCTGATAGAACCTCTGGTAAACATGGGAAGAATTTCTTTAGCAAAAGGAGATTACACAGAGGCTGATAAAATTGCTCAACGTGCCAATCAGATTGCTGTAAAAACGTATGGAGATAATTCAACCAAGACAGCGCCAACACAAAAACTATTGAGCGATATATACTATACTCTTGGTGACTATGATAAAGCGGAAGATAATATCGCGAAAGCATTAGCCAGTCAGGAAAAACAATTCGGGCGTAATCACATTGAAGTTGCCAAGTCACTTTCACAATTGGCATTGATTAAATTCTACAAAGGTGAAAACCGCGACAACGTTGAAAAGCTTATGCTGGAATCGAGAGACATCATGGCTAACAAGCTTGGTAAAAGTAATCCACAGTACGCAGAAATATTGAAGAACGTAGCGATCATCTACATATCTCAGAAAAAATATGATATCGCCTTTAATTCGTTAACAATAGCGGAAAGCATCTGGAGAGAGAAAACAGGAACAAAGAAAAATATAAATGCCGCCAGTATCTACACACTAACCGGTGATGTTTACTATCAGCTGAAGAATTATAAAAAAGCAGAAGACTTTTATAATCAGGCAAAAGATTTGTACGAACAGTACTTCAGCAAAACCCATCCTGAATATGTAAAGGTGCTTTCGAAACTTAGCAAGGTTTACTACATGCAAAAAGATTTCAAGCGCTCAAAGAAAATGGTGGAAGAGTCGCTTAACAATTATGAGAATTATATCAAGTTATACTTCCCAGCCCTGAGCGAACGCGAAAAAGCAAAATACTGGAATACTATCAAGGGTGACTTTGAATTCTACAATACTCTCGCCTTCAGTAATCTTGAAGACTTTAGAGATCTGACAGGTAAAGTGTATAACTATCAATTGCTCACTAAAGCGCTCTTGCTAAGTTCGTCTATTAAAATACGTGAGCGTATTATGAACAGTACCGATGAAGATCTGAAATCTCAGTTCACTGACTGGCAGCAGAAAAAAGAAAAGCTTACCCTGGCACTCTCTATGAGTCCGCAACAACTTACCGAAAATGAAATTGATCCGAATGCACTGCAACAGGAAGTAGAACGATTAGAAAAAGAAATAAGTCAGCGATCTGAAATTTTTGCACAGAGTTTTGAAAGCAAACGCATCACCTATGACGATGTTAAGAAGTCGTTGAAACCTAACGAGGTTGCTATTGAGATGGTACGTTATCGCTATTTCAATCACACCTTTACAGATTCTGTAATCTATGCAGCATTGTACATCAGGAATGATTTACCGAAACCAAAAGTGATCATGCTAAAAGATGGTACAAAAATGGAAAACCGCTACTTTAAATATTATCGTAATGCCATTACAGGAAAGGTGGCTGATAATATTTCGTACGATGTTTTCTGGGAGCCTATCTATAAAGAAATCGGACAGGCTTCTACGATCTATCTTTCTGCTGAAGGAATTTATAATCAGATTAACCTCGAGGCCATTCCATCGCCTGAAGGAAAATATGTGATTGACAATTCCAATATCGTATTGGTAAGCAATACACGAGATCTGTATTTGCATAAGGTAAAAACAAGAGCCACTGCATCAGACAACTCGGCATCTATGTTTGGTAATCCAACTTTCTACATGACAGCCTCGGCCGATCATGCAGTTGTATCTCTTCCCGGTACTGAAAAAGAAATTGATCAGCTTCAGTTTATGTTGAAACAAAAAGGTTGGTTAACAAATGAATACGTTGAGAAATCAGCTACAGAAGAAAAAGTAAAAGAACTTAACAGTCCAAAAATATTTCACATTGCTACTCACGGATTCTATAAACCCACTGAAGATGTTACACTCGAAGAAGAGATGGAAGGTAACGAAGCTATACTTGCTCAGAACCCTTTACTGCGAACAGGTTTGTTGCTGAAGGGCGCCGGAGATTTATTAGATAAGACAAGTTACAATTACAATATGGATAATGGTATTCTCACCGCTTATGAAGCCATGAACCTGAATCTTGATAGAACCGATCTGGTAGTGTTAAGTGCCTGCGAAACAGGCTTGGGTGAACTAACAGCAGGTGAAGGTGTAAACGGATTGCAACGTGCTTTTCTGGTGGCTGGTGCCAAAGTTCTTATCATGAGTATGTTTAAAGTTGATGATGACGCAACTCAAAAACTCATGTTGAAATTCTATCAGAAGTGGCTTAACACAGGCAACCTTCGTCAGAGTTTTATTGATGCGAAAATTGAACTTAGAATAGATTATCCAGAACCAATTTATTGGGGAGCCTTTATGATGATCGGCCTCGATTGATAATAAAAACGCTACTCAACAAAAAAGCAAAGGCTCCACAATCGTGGAGCCTTTTATATTTAAAACCAACCAACTCATTTCATTTTTTTCAGGCAGCCACATTCATAGGCTGAGGTATTAATGATTTATACGACCGACTTAATTCTTTCTGAACTTTCATGATCTCATCTAATGGCAAGGCAAGTTCTTTATGGTATATGTTGTAAATAAACTGCCATTCCGTTCTATCCATGAAACCATCAGCATTAGCCACCACACATAACCAGGCAACAACACGAATCTGGCGCTGACGAACCAGGCTCTTAAGTCCCATGATTGACTCCGTTAATAAGACCGATTTATTCTTCTTTTTAGCGGCATCCATTTGAAAATTAAATTCACCTACACGAATACCTTCAGAAGAAATCATCTGCTCTCCCAATGCTATCTCTTTCTCATTTATTTTACCGTCGGCGTTAACCAGCATGTAGAAGAGATTTGTAATGATTGAATTGTAGTTCATGGCTTTTTTGATGTATGATGATTCTATTTGTCAAAACCATGCCAACCGCCTTTAAAGATTATGCAAACGTTTTAAATACAAAATAAACAGGGAATCGATTCCAAAATGGGAAATATTCCTTTAATAACTGGAAAAAGTAATGTAAGAAAATGACAGTTTAACAATCATAAGAACTGAGTCCGAACTAGCTCCGTTAAACTTTTTCAAACCAGCGCGTGGCCAGGAAGTCAAGTGTTTTTGTACCCGGAAGCTCAATCTCCTCCTCATCAAAAGTGATACGACCTTTAAAAGACCATACTTCCAGCACATCTCGCGCATGTAGTGTATAGGGATCATACACACGGTTATCAGAAACCATAAGCAGCAGATCTTTGCCCAGGAATGTAAAAACTCTTTTATATACAATGCCCTCCGTAGCTGAAACTATAATGTATGTCTTCCCATTTTTGATTTTTGTAAGATTATCAACGTATTGGCCAATGATGATATCACCTTGCTTTACAGGCAACATTGAGTCCCCTTTAATTTCAAATCCACGATAGGTATTAGATTTAGGTAATGAAGGGATATTGATTTTAGGCAAGTCCTTCAGGTACTCCACATCGGCATAGCCATTGAGATATCCGGCAGAAGCTTTCTGCGAAACAAGTTCTACGTTCTCTTTATTATTAGAATCAACTGTAATGGATAACACTTCCCCACCCCTGGCATGTTTTGTCTTTGTTCCTTTTCGTAAATCCTGACGGATAAGATTATCCAGATCGACTTTAAAGAGATCTACTATTTTAATTGCTACAGGTATAGGTGGCATGATACGCCCTTGTTCATAACCCGTTACCAGTACGCGCGATACACTTAGTTTATCAGCCAGATCTTGTTGGGTAAAGCCTGCCTGCTCTCTCAAGTATTTCAGATTCACACCTATTTTTTCCATGGAAGCCTTTGATTTAGAATGCTTTTACAATGTTACTAAAAATAACATTAATTAAAAATAAAAAGTTATCAATAATAACCTACTTTTAAGCCGTGGAGAGGACGGTAATACATATGGATCTGGATGCCTTTTTCGTAGCGGTTGAATGTAAACTCAATTCAGATCTTAATGGAATACCACTTATTGTTGGAGGGAGCAGTCGCCGGGGCGTGGTGGCAGCGTGCAGTTATCAAGCTCGCGCTTTTGGAGTACACTCAGCCATGCCCATGGCACTTGCTTTACAACTATGCCCTCAGGCCAAAGTAATCTCGGGAGATATGGAAGCTTATAGTATCCACTCACATCTTGTTACGCAGATTATTGCTGATCATGTTCCGCTTTATGAAAAAGCTTCTATCGATGAATTTTATATCGATGCTACCGGCATGGATAAATTCTTCGGAGCCTTTAAGTGGGCTAAGGAACTGAAGAAAAAAATCATGGATGAAAGTGGCCTGCCTATTTCACTTGCCATGTCGGTAAATAAGCTGGTATCAAAAGTGGCTACCGCCGAATTTAAACCCAACGCGGAGAAACTCATAGAAACAGGTACAGAACAGAATTTCTTCGAGCCCTTAACCGTGGATAAAATTCCAGGCGTGGGCAAACAAACTGCAACCTTCTTAAATGGATTAGGTATACGTACCATCAAGACCTTACGGCAGATGCCTATCAAGTATTTAACCAGTGCTTTTGGCAAGAATGGAATTACGTTGCATCAGAAAGCCTTTGCTATTGACACAACACCCGTCGTTCCTTACTCAGAACAGAAATCAATTTCTACAGAAAGCACCTTTGAAGAAGATACCATAAATGTTAAGCGCATGAAATCTATTCTGATTGCCATGGTAGAAAAAGTTGCCTTCAAGTTGCGCGAACAAAAAAAGCTTACATCATGCATAACGGTGAAAATCCGTTATTCAAACTTTGATACAGAAACCAAACAAGTACGAATACCTTATACTTCATCCGATCATGTGCTGTTGCGCGTTGTACAAGAACTGTTTGATAAATTATACACCCGTCGGATGCTTATCAGATTGATTGGTATCCGCCTCAGCGATCTGGTACATGGCAACCACCAGATCAGCATGTTCGACGACACTGAAGAAAGCATTAATCTCTATGAAGAGTTGGACTGGATCAAACATCGTTTTGGTTCAGATAAAATTGTACGCGCTACCACACTTGATGTGAGTAATCGCATACGCACAGATATGAATATGTTCAAAGGATAGTTAAGTCAATACATGCATGTATCTCAACTGTCATACCTGGTTTTCTTTTAACTACGGCACCATTTCGCCCGAAGATTTATTTGCTGAAGCACAGCGATGTGGCATTCATAAATTGGTTATCACCGAAATCAACAACACCTCATCGTATGTTGAGATGCTGCGGCTATGTAATGAGAACAAGCAGGAATATGAACTTGAAATTGCAGTAGGTATCGAGTT
Source organism: Cyclobacteriaceae bacterium (assembly GCA_035493595.1). Taxonomy (GTDB): domain Bacteria; phylum Bacteroidota; class Bacteroidia; order Cytophagales; family Cyclobacteriaceae; genus DATCRE01. Next base: position 20,253 of record DATJHZ010000060.1, read on the forward strand.
CAAAAGAGAAAATCAGCTTCTATACATTGCGTTGGCAAAAAACAATGAAGGTTTCGAAGAGTTAAACAGGTTTCTCTCCTACCATAACAACACGGGTGAACCGTTGCCTGAAAGACCACTCCCTTTCGAACATGCTTTTTGCATTTTCCCATGGGGAACTATGCAGCCTGAAGAATTACAAGAGCATGAATTCATTGGCATACAACCCAAAAACCTGAGTCGCTTTACGCTTGACAAAAATTATAAGGCGTTCTCTGATAAGTATGTAATTCTTCACCCCGTAACATTCATTGGAAAGCGTGGCTTTAATCTTCATCGTATTCTTCGTGCTATTGGTAACAATGTAGTGCTTTCCAAATTGCCATCTCATCTGCAGGCTGATAAGCAGGAATACATGATTTCTGAAAAAGAATTGGCAGAGAAATATCATCTCTTTCCTGCTTTGTTACAAAATACCAAAAAACTTATTGATGCCTGCTCTATTCATTTTGATTTGGGCGTTGATAAAAACAAACAAACTATAACCGGGAATCTTGATGAGGATTGGGCGTATCTCGTTACGCAAGCACGCGAAGGATTACAAGAACGATATGATGTTTCTGATCCGGTTTTAGAAGAACGATTTAATCGTGAGCTGAACACTATAAAAAAGAAAGGTTTTACTTCTTACTATCTCATTGCATATGATCTGATTCTCTTCGCACAGAAAAAAGGTTTTGATCATGTAGGACGCGGAAGCGGAGCCAACAGTCTCGTGGCCTATTGTCTTGGCATTACCAACGTTGATCCTCTTGAACTGAATTTATATTTTGAACGATTTCTGAATGAAGAACGTGTTACTCCACCAGACTTTGATATTGATTTCTCCTGGACTGATCGTGATACGGTGTATGAATACCTGTTTCAACGATATAGCAAAGATCATGTATGCCTGCTTGGCTCATATGCTACTTATAAATTAAATGCTGCTGTTCGTGAGCTGGGGAAAGTTTTCGGGCTTCCTAAAGAAGAGATCGATAATCTGGCAGATGCTCCGGAGCAAAACAAAAAGCGAGATCACATAGCTGAATTAATTTTTCGTTATGCGGCTTACATGAAAGAAATGCCGGCACACTTATCTATTCATGCTGGTGGCATATTAATTACTGAGAAACCTATTTATCATTATACAGCAACAGAGCTTCCACCAAAAGGTTATCCCGTTTCATTTCTGGATATGTACAGTGCTGAAGATATGGGCATCTTTAAACTTGATGTGCTGAGTCAACGTGGACTTGGTCATATTAAAGATACCGTGAAGCTTGTTAAAAAAAATAAAGGTATTGATGTTGATGTCTATCGATTTCATGATTTCAAAAAAGATGAAAGAGTACGCAAGCTGTTGAAGAGCAGTAAGGCTATGGGGTGTTTCTACATTGAATCACCCGCCATGCGTACACTCATTGCCAAATTAAACTGTGAAGATTATCTCACATTGGTAGCTGCAAGTTCTATCATTCGTCCGGGTGTAGCACGCTCGGGTATGATGAAAGCTTACATCGAACGCTATCATGCTGTGCGCAACGGAAAGGCTTATGAAAGCATTCACCCTAAAATGGATGAGCTCATGAGTGAAACGTTTGGTGTGATGGTTTACCAGGAAGATGTCATTAAAGTAGCACATCATTTTGCGGGCCTCACATTAACCGAAGCCGATGTATTACGCCGAGCTATGTCTGGCAAGTATCGCGCACGCAAAGCTTTTGATGAGATCCGCGACAAGTTCTTTTCAAATTGTAAGGATCTTGGCTATGAGAAACATGTGACTGACCGTGTGTGGCTTGAGATAGAAAGTTTCTCCGGTTACTCCTTTGCCAAAGGGCACTCGGCCAGTTATGCCGTTGAGAGTTATCAGAGTTTATATCTGAAAGCTTATTATCCATTAGAGTTTATTGTTGCCGTGATCAATAATTTTGGCGGCTTCTATCGACGTGAATTTTATTTTCATGAAGCACGCATGCTGGGGGGCAAAGTAGAAGCGCCGTGTGTTAATCATAGTGAGTACACTACCAACCTGATTGATGATAGAATCTACATCGGTTTTATTCACATCAAAAGCCTGGAACAAAAATATGGAGAGAGTATCGCCATTGAGCGCGAACGACATGGTGTGTTTAAGAGCCTTGCTGATTTTTTGAAGCGCGTGCCTATGGGGTTAGAACAAATTAGTATCCTGATCCAGATCGGTGCCCTTCGTTTTATTGGAAGAACAAAACAAGAGTTGAAGTGGGACGCCATGTTATTTTTCAGCCATGCCAAACAGCATATTACTGCCACGGGTTCTTTGTTTGAAGAAGAACAACAAATTTTTGATATGCCAGTACTGGATGCACATCCGCTACAAGACGCCTTCGATGAAATTGAACTGCTTGAATTTCCGTTGTGCGATCCGTTTCTATTGCTGGCGACAAAAGATTATGGCGACACAACTTCAGATAAACTAATCTCAAAACTAGGCAAACAAATTTCTATTGTGGGCTATGTTGTTGATATCAAAAATACCAGCACCAGGAATGGCGACCTTATGCATTTTGGTGCTTTCTATGATAAACACGGAATCTTTTTTGATACCGTACATTTTCCCAATGTAGCCCGCGATTACCCCTTTAGGGGAAGAGGCTTTTACAGAATGAAAGGAAAAGTAGTGGAGGATTTTGGTGTGCCCATCATTGAAGTACATTGGATGGAAAAACTTCCATTGATAGACCGAAATAAAGATCTTGGTGTTGTGAGTTTAAAACCTCAGGCACTCAATGTTTAAAATCACAAATAGCTTATTTTAAAATCTTTTCAAGTCTATCAGGATTCTGTCGGCTATCCCAAATTGTAAGAATCAATATTTGATCTGGTGTCTCCTCGTAAATAATTTTAACTCTTGCATTGACATCATCTGTACATTTTCCAATCTGGGGAAAATCAGCAACAATTCTAATAGACTCTTTAAACAGCTGATTTAACTTTTTACTGTAGGTATTTGACTTGTTTTTTAACCTCTAAAAATTTAAAATGTTTTTTCTGTCGGTTTGAGCAACGACCAGACTATTTGCTTAGCCATTCGTCAATATCTTTGTTGGCTTGGTCATCAGTTAAATACTGACCATTCTTAATTTGTTGCCTGGCTTCATTAACCACGTTTATTTGTTCGTCAGAAAGCTTATAAACTTCAAGATCTTCATTCTCAAGTTCAAGTAATCGATAAGCTTCTAAAAGGAGATTTTCATTCTCGGTTTTTTGAATCTTCTCAATAAGCCGTTTTCGCAATTTAACAGTTGACATAACTCAAATTATTTATCTTAAAGTTACCATTTTTATAACGATAAAATACAACCAATCTTCACCTTTAAAAACTTGCAGCATTCGCTAAATATTTCAATAAACTTTATTTCCTATCTTGGCGCATAAATCAATTTTATCATGGCACCGATCTTATATTTCTATGGCGTCTTTCTAATTACCTGCGGCATTGTTTCTGTTATTTTCATTGGAATGAAAGCAAAAACAGCGCTTGCATCCGGCGGCTTGTCAGGAACAATAGCAATCGTCATTGCTTATCTCGCATCTTCTCATCCTGATGGTACACGTATCGCTGGCATAGTTCTCGCATCAGCATTGTTCATCGTTTTCTCGTGGCGATCTACTAAAACATTGCACAAGATCTTTGAACTCATTCCCGAAAAACATCCGGACCTTAACGGTAAGGGTATTGCATTTCTGATCATCAGTCTGATGGCAGTAGTATCCATTGTTGTGCTCGCTTTACAAATTATAAGTCTTTAACAGGCTTCTTATTTTATTTCAAATCTGTAAAGTTCCTTCTCATGTTTGGCGCTATGATACCAGTCATTGTAAACCAGTTCAAGTGAATCGACTTCAAATGTTCCGAAGTTAAAATCTCTATAGGAGTCTAACACTTTAATAAACTTGTCTTTCTGAGTGAGCGATGTTCTGAATCGAATTACTGTGGCATGTGCTGTTTGTATGGAATATCTTTTATCAAGTGTTTGTTCCAGATTTGAATTTCTAAAGTTCGTTCTCAGGTTATTGCGAATAGTAGTTAACGTATCATCCTTCAAAAATCCCTGGATAAGAATACATGATGGCGATGCTGTAATGCCTCTGAATTCAATCTGTATTTTCTTTTCGTTAGCGATGCTTTTTTTAATAATCTCCACATAATCCATCACGTTTATTTGCGTCAGTTCAAAACCATCATAGCATGAGATGATAGACATTACTGTTACGTGGATATCTGAATCAGGGTAGTAATACTGATCAGGCTCAACCATTTTCAGATCACTGAGAAATTTATGAATAGCATCTCTGATCTG
>DATJHZ010000061.1:0-9523 GCA_035493595.1 Cyclobacteriaceae bacterium
CTGGAAAGAAAGCACTGGCAAGATCTGGCGTATAGACAAAGGTGGCAAGGCTACAGTATTAAATGACCAGATGGGTACGACAAATGGTATTGAGCTTAGCCCGGATGAAAAGACCTTATATGTGAATGAAAGTGTTCAACGGAAAATCTGGGCTTTTGATGTAGATGCAAAAGGCAATATATCGAACAAACGTCTCTTTGCTGAATTTCCTGATTTCGGTTTTGATGGTATGAAATGTGATAAGGAGGGAAATCTTTATGCAGCCCGTTATGGCAAAGGTGTTATTGTGGTGCTTTCGCCTGATGGCAAAATTATTCGTGAGGTTCAGTTGAAAGGAAAAGATTGTACCAACCTGGTATTCGGTGGTCTTAATGGAAAATTGGTTTACGTAACTATGCAGGATAGAATGGGCGTAGAGATGTTCAGAAATGATATAGCTGGTAAAAAGTTCGCTAATAATAATTAGTTCTGTTCAATCAGTTCCAATCGTTTTACGATAGACTTGGGAAGTAACAAAGTGCCAGGCGATAAAACAGCGTTGGCACCTATCTTAGTTTGATCGCCTACCAGTGCTCCGAACTTGTCAATCTCTGTTGAGATCGGATTTCCTTCAACCATTACTCTGATGACTTTTTCTTTTCGCTCATTGTAGTGATTTGCTATGACAGATCCGGCTTCCATATTTACCTGTGATCCTATTAGAGAATCTCCAACAAAATTGAAATGAGCAAGAGCAGAATTGCTAAACAAATAGCTTGATTTAATTTCACAACCAGGTCCGATAGAAACTTGCTTATCAAGAAAAACTCCATTGCGCAGGTAAGCGTGTGACCCTATGAAACATCCTGCTGATATAATAATTGGACCTTTAAGAATGACATGTTCTTCTACTCTGGCATCTTTATGAATGGCAACATTATCCTGAATTCTGTAATCAGCTCCTAATGACTTTATCTTCTTGGCAATGATAAGTTGTGCTGCCTGAGTAACTTCCCATGGAGTTTCGTTCTCAAGTTCAGGGAAGATAGTTTTGAAAGCCTGGATGTAGGGTTGGATCGTAATCATTATTATTTCTCGTAAAGTTCTAAAGGTAGTCCGTCTGGGTCAGAGAAAAAAGTAAAACGTTTGCCGGTATATTCGTCTACACGCACAGGTTCGGTTACTACATTTTTGCTATTCAAGTCAGCAATGGCCAGGGTAATGTCATCAACCACAAAAGCAAGATGACGAAGTCCACGTGCTTCTGGTCTTGAAACCCGCTGGGGTGGGTTAGGGAAAGAGAATAACTCTATGACGTAATGATCGTTTAGTGCCAGATCAAGTTTCCACGATTGGCGTTCTGCCCGGTAATATTCACCTTGAATTGAAAAGCCCAGAACCTGTGTGTAGAATCGCTTCGATACTTCATAGTCTGAACAAATAATGGCTACATGATGTATGGCGCGGAGCACAGGGCGTAATTTTCTTGCTAAAATAGAGAAATGATGCTGTTACTAAAACTTCTGGTGTTATTTTGTTCGCGGCGAAATTGTTGAATTTAATGCCATGGATGTGATAAAAATCATATTCATACGGAGGCAAAAATCATAATTAATGATAGTTAACCGTTATTACATTTGAATGCCCTCACGTGCTGAATTGATTTTAATTTCAAGGTCATTTACTTACTTTTAAACGCACATATAATCATCCATAAATAACCCGTTATGAAAAAAATACTTGTTCCAACCGATTTTTCAAAACCCGCACAGATTGCTGTAGACACAGCTCGTGATATTGCATTGAAAACCGGCGCGCAACTAATTCTGCTTCACGTTGTAGAAGATGTAGCCGGTGGTTCATACAATGTTGAAGGTGAAGTTAATTTTGATGGAGATGCTGAGGACAGACTTTTTACATTGAAACTGATAGAAAAGTCTCGCAAGCAATTAGAGAAGCAGGCTTCAGACCCAAAACTTAGTGGCATAAAGATTAAAACGCTTTTGCGTTTGGGTACACCTTTCCACGGCATGCAAACTATTATTACGGAACAAAAAGTCGACCTGGTTGTAATGGGTACCTCTGGTCGCACACAAATTGAGGAAATGGTTATCGGAAGTAATACAGAAAAGATTGTTCGTCTGTCTCATTGCCCTGTTCTTACCGTTCAGAAGAAGCCATCAAATTCTGATTTCAAGAGCATTGTATATGCTACTTCGTTAAATAAAGATGAAGAAGTTTTCTCTCGTGTTGTTCGCAATACACAGGAGCTTTACAACGCAACGATTCACTTAGTTTATGTTAATACACCCGGTAATTTTCAGCGTGAGGTTGTAGTTCGTAAATACATGCAGGATTTCGCCAAACGCCTCCAGCTTAAAAACTTTACTATTAATGTATTTAGTGATCGCACAGAGGAAGAAGGTATTATTTACTTTGCAGAACAGGTTGATGCAGACCTGATAACCATGGCTACTCATGGTAGAACGGGTTTTGCCCACGTGCTTTCAGGAAGTATAGCAGAAGATGTAGTAAGTCACGCAAAGCGCCCGGTACTAACCTTTGTTATCAAGCACCGGAAAAAAGGAAAATAATTCATTATCACGCCAAAGAAAGCCACGCCAACGCGTGGCTTTCTTTTTTTAAATTGGGGCAATGAAAGACTACTATCAGATATTGGGAGTGAGTAGCACGGCTCCATCTGCCGAGATAAAGAGAGTATACCGCAGACTGGCTATGTTATATCATCCAGATAGAAATCATTCTCCAGAGGCTGAACAGATCTTCAAAGAAATAAACGAAGCATACGATGTACTAGGCAACGACGAGGCCAGGCAATGGTATGATTATAAACGTCAGTCGACCAGTAGCAGCACAACCTATTCTGATAGGACGCGAACATCATCAAGACCTGCACATCGGGATCCTGCCTATCATAGAAAACGCGCACCGCGGCCAGTAAATCCAACGCCCTCACGGGATGAAACCCTTGCTCATTATTTGCCTTATTTCCTTTGGATGAATCAGGTTGGAGTGGCGATGATGTTTATTTTTTTGTTAGACTATTCTTTGCCGCTCACTACATCAACAGAGAGAATTATGATTCTTTATTCCATACCTCCACATGACGCGGTAAATCAGGGTATAGTTACAACACATGCTCACAGGATTCAGATTAGCAGAGAGCTTAATAATTTTAAAGAAGGTGATGAAATAGAATTACACTACACACCTATTTTCAAAACGATTATGCAGGCAAGATATAATAACCAGGTATTTGAGACCGCTGATAAGGGGATCTATGGTCCCATATTTGTTTTTCCGGTAGCACTCTTTATCGCTTCAATACTCGGCCTGGTATTCAGAGCCAATGTTGAATATGCTTTTAATCTGAGTATAATAAGTGGTGTATTGTTTATTTTTGTGCTGGCATTTATCTTAACGTTATGAGCAAGAAAAACGATTGGAAGAAACGTGATGGAGTAGTGTATTCTACAGATTCAAATTTTGATTTTTCATATCAATCAGATGAGACTGCTACAACACTTCCACCTCAGCAACAAAACCTCAAAGTGCTATTAGATAAAAGTATGCGTGCAGGTAAACAGGTGACGCTGGTTACAGGTTTTGTTGGTACGGCAACAGATCTGGAAACACTTGGCAAAATGCTTAAAACAAAATGTGGCGTAGGTGGCTCTGTTAAAGATGGTGAAGTAATCATTCAAGGCGATATGCGTGATAAGATTGTTCTTGCTCTTCAGAAAGAAGGTTATAAAGCCAAGCGTGTTGGTTAAGAAATTATACTTAAATCTACGAGTAAGCTCTAAGAATTTTAAGTGTCATTATCACATCTTTTTTCCAGCATATATTATAGCATAGCCAGTGAGACATAAGCCCGAATGCGCTATCGTATTTATGAACCGATTTTAAAAAGGCTTTTCAGGAAGCTTCTTTTCTTTTTTCCTGAGAGAATATCGTCAAGAACGGTTCTGAGATAAACGAGAAAGGCGTTGTCTTTTATAATGAAGCCCTCTACACCAATATTGTTTACTTTTTTAGATAACTCCGGATCGGTATCACCAGTGATGTAAACTACAGGTATCTTGTTATTCGCTCTTCGGATTTCCTTTAGATAATGAATTCCGTTTTTAGTTGCCTCTTGTAGGTTATGATCAAGAATGATCATGAATGGTTCTTTAGAAAGGTTCTTTAGCGCTTCTTCACCAGTGGCGTAAACTTCCGTTTTAAAGCCACCTAAAAGTCTAAAGTGGTTCTGCATGAACTTTAGATAGACAGGGTCATCATCAATGATAAAAACAAGCTTTTCCATGGCTCAGCTTAAATAGTGAATTAGGTCAGGGGTTCTATAAAGATATAAATTATTATAATGTAAACGCGTTGGAGCACCGAAAAACCTGAGTCTAACTTTCTCATATTAAGACAATCCAAACCCGATAATGGGAAATCCTAGATCATGCTATATTATATATGTTCTTGCTAATTCTTTAGAAATAGCTTTTTTGCCCCCGAAACTAATTTCGAATTCGCGTTGCCAAAACTTGGTTTATTATTTGTCAAGCCAATGCCAGCGTAGAAATGAATTGTGATATGACCAGTTTTTTTGAGCATCAGCGTACCAGTTTTAAAAGAAATTATCTTAAGAATCTCATCCTTCTTGCCGCCACAGACGGGCACATGGATGATAACGAACTTAAGCTTCTATACAAGATAGGGAAGAGACGAGGGCTAAAGGAATGGCAAGTGATAGGTGTTCTCGCCGATAATTCGCCACACGAATTTTTCATTCCTGATTCCATATCAAGCAGAATGAATCTGCTTTATGATTTTATGGAGATTGTTTATGCCGATGGTCACGTGAACGAGCGCGAGATGTACTTTATAAACAAAACCATCACAGCCTTTAATCTGCCTTCTAAAGTTTCAAGTGAACTCATCATCATGTTTAGCAAGGGCACGCCAAGCATAACGGAGTGGTCAAACTTTTCAAACGCTATACTTGCCTAGCTTCGAAGATGAAATGCTTTAGCCTTTGTAAAAGCACGAAGTCCGGCATGCGATAAAGTAGCACCGATACCTGAATGATTTCTGCCGCTCCATGGCAATGCAGCACTGACCCGATCACAACAATTCCAATAGCCGGTACCGGTATTTAATTCTCTTAAGATGTTTTCTGCACGATGCTGATCGGCACTATACACAGATGCTGTTAAACCGTACTCTGTATCCTGCATAAGTTTAAGAGCTTCTTCATCACTCTTTACTTTCATAATACCGATGATTGGCCCGAATGATTCGTCACGCATGACGTTCATGGTATGATTTACTCCAGTGAGAACGGTAGGTTCAAAGTAATATCCCTTTCCTTCTTTTGATTTTCCGCCCGCCAGGAGTGTTGCACCTTTTTGAACAGCATCATTTACCTGGCCTTCAAGAACAGAAAGTTGTTCCTTGCGACTTAATGGCGCTATGTATACACCAGCCTCTGTAGGCTCACCAACTTTCCACGACTTCACTTCCTTTACAAATTCAGAAACGTAGGTATCATAGATTTTTTCGTGAACATAAATGCGCTCAACAGCACAACAGCTTTGACCATTGTTATAGAATGCACCATCCGCTGTGCCAGCAGCTACGGCTTTAACATCAGTAACATCATCAGCAACATACAGCGGATCTTTTCCGCCGAGTTCGCACTGACACGGTACCATCTTAGGTGCTACTTTTTCATAGATGTATTTACCTGTTTTATATGAGCCCGTGAAGAAGTAGCCATGGAAAGGAAGTTCAAGTAGCAATTCTCCAACTTGTCGGGCGCCAATAGCAACTTGGAAAATATCTTCAGGTACTCCAGCTTCTTTTAGAATTTTTTCAATTGCCAGGCCTGTGAGTGATGCATACTCAGATGGCTTATAAAGCACGGCATTACCTGCGAGCAATGCTGGGACAAAAACATTTACACCTACGAGGTATGGATAATTCCAGGCAGAGATGTTGCAAATCACACCAAGCGGTTCATAGGAAATCTTTTCGGTCATGTTACCATCTACCGTCATGATTTCGTCGGATAGATATTTTACAGCATTTTCAGTAAGCCATTTTATTCTTGCTCGCGCACCGTTGATTTCGTTACGTGATTGCTGCAATGGCTTTCCGACTTCAGATGTTAATGTTGCCGCCAATGTTTCAATATTTTTTTCGAGCAGATTCGAAAAAGATTTGATGATGTTTATTCGATCGGTGAGCTTTGTCTTCTTCCACGTTAACTGCGCTGCCTGAAGCTTACTGAATTTAGAAGAAACACTTGCTGAAGAATCTTCAGTTAATGTAGTAATAATTTCTTCGGTGGCCGGATTAATAACATTCATTTGATATTGGATTTTAATTTGAAGCTCGTACACTTTCAACAAATGCGCTTCTTATATTTTTTGTGTAGGTGCTTTCCTGATCCTTCATTCGTTCAGGATGCCATTGAACTAACATCAGAAAAGGCTTCCCTTTCGGATTTTTCCACTCTATTCCTTCAACAACGTTGTCGGGTGAGATAGCGTTCACCACAAGATCTTTGCCTATTAAATCGGCGCTTTGATGATGCGCACTGTTTACACTGCCTTGATTGCTGCCTACAATTTTTGCAAGCAAACTATCAGGATCAACTTGGATGGTGTGATAGCGATCATACTCTGGAAATTTGGAATGATTAAATTTTCCAAACGAAGGAATATCAGGAATAAGTGTACCACCAAAAAAGACATTCGCAACCTGAAGGCCACGACAGATGCCTAACAACGGAAGTTTCCTGTCTCTCACATATTCAAGTACTTTCCACTCCAGCGCATCACGATCATCAATAATATCATCAAGATTATATTGTTCAACGTACTCACTCTTGTTGTAGTAACGTGGGTGGATATCTTCACCACCACTTAATACAATACCATGACACTTTTCAATATCCTGAAAATTATTGTTGGTGTAACTTAACCGAAGTGCTTCAACGCCTTCTTCCCGTTCAATCCATTTAGCATAAGCATCGTACTTGCTGCAATCTGTGATGCCGATAATGATCTTTTTCATTTTGTAAAATTATAGCTTTCGGAGGTTATTTCACAGAGACCACAGAGAAGCACAAAGTTTCACAGAGAATTATTATGAATCAAATCCACCTCCGTGAAACTCTGTGCTTCTTCGTGTAACTCGGTGTTACAATTTCTCTCTACAATGCTTTTGTATATAAGTTTTTAAAATCTTCTCGTGAAACGGGTTTCGGATTGTTAGGGTGCGCAAAATCTGCCAATGCCAGGTCAGACAATGTTTCAATGTGTTCCTGCTTAACACCAATGTCGCGAAGCTTATGTGGTATGTTTATTTTTGAATTTAGCTCGAATAAATATTTTACTACCCCTTCTCCATTGGTATCTTTTAATTCGAGCGTGCTGGCAATGCGCTTGAATTTGTGTTCAAACCCTTTGATGTTAAACTCCATGCCATAAGGAATGTTAACAGCATTAGCAAGTCCATGATGCGTATCTAGTAGCGATGAGAGCGGATGGGCTAATGAATGAACAACACCTAATCCTTTTTGAAACGCCACCGCCCCCATCAATGAAGCAATAAGCATTTTACTTCTCGATTCAAGATCGGGTTTGTTGACAGCCTGCTCTAAAGACTGACTGATTAATGAAATTCCTTCTAACGCAATGCCTTCGCAAAGTGGGTGAGGCATCTTGGCGAGGTATGCTTCCATGTTATGTGTTAAAGCATCCATGCCCGTAGCGGCTGTAATAAATGCTGGTAACTCCATGGTTAATAGAGGATCTGCAAAAACTATCTTCGCTAATAACTTAGGAGCAAAAAGGATTTTCTTCTGATGCGTTACATCATCGGCAATAATGGCACTTCTTCCAACCTCACTGCCCGTGCCTGCGGTTGTGGGTATGGTTACAAAATGAGGAACATCATTCGTGACAAAAACATCGCCACCGATAAGGTCATCATATTTGAAAAGATCTTCTCGGTGATTTACACGCAATACAATAGCCCTGGCAACGTCAAGGGCAGCACCTCCGCCGATACCCACAATACAATCGCGTTGATAGTTGTCATAGGCATCCGTTCCTTTATACACATCTGACTTAACAGGATTTTTGTGTATGTCGCTAAAAACTTCAACAGAAAGATTCTTCATCTTCAATCCATTAATGAGCTCGATGAAAAAACCAAGTTGTGCTACAACAGGATCAGTTACAATTAATGGTTTGGATAAATTATTTTTAATCAGGTAATCACCAAGTTCCTGGCTTGAGCCCGCGCCAAAGCGAATGGTTGTCGGGAAATTGTATTGATAGATTTTGTCAAAGGTCATGGTTTAATTATTATTTACGATTTACGATTTACGATTTACGATTTACATTCTACCCATCTAAATGATTTCAAAGTTTCTTCTTTCTGCATGTTCATAATCCTGAAAGGATGTCATTATTATAGTATTGCCTGACTTGTATTTTGCCGAAACCCTGAAGGGGTGAAATAATGTCACTCCTTCGGAGTTCTGGTACTCTCACTTCCACTGTGCTACAATCATGTCAGCCCTTCAGGCTTGTATTAACTATTCACTATTGATGATTCAACGTTGTTTACTTATGGCCTCACCCTCGGTCCCTCTCCGCAGGAGAGGGATGACTGAATCTATGACTTCAGCCATTAATAATCACATTGAATACATGTAAAAGAAAATTTATTACACAAAATATTCTCTGTGAAACTCTGTGTTTTCTTTGTGCAACTCCGTGATATAACTTTATCTACGGCGTATATGTTCATAGGATCGCTTTTAAATATCATTTAACATCTTACCAGTTTAAATGATTTCAAAATACCGTTTATATTCCCAATCAGTAACAGCCTTTAAATGCTGGCGCCATTCCCAATCGCGAGTCATGGTAAAGTGATCAACAAATTTTTCTCCAAATAATTCTTTCGCTACAGATGAATTCTTCATGAGCTGTGTGGCTTCATGAAGATTGCCGGGTAAAGTACCATTCGAGAAATCGCGATAGCCATTACCAGTTGTAGCGGGTCTTAATTTTAATTTATTTTTTATTCCATATAAACCAGATGCCAGTGAGGCAGCCATGGCGAGATAAGGATTTACATCTGAACCGATCACACGTGTTTCAAGCCTGCATGATTTACTTCCGCCAGACAACACTCGTAACGCAACCGTTCTGTTATCAACACCCCATGTTAGCGTGGTTGGTGCCCACGCACCTTCGACTAATCGTTTATAACTATTAATCGTGGGAGCAAACATAGGCAGCACATGAGGGAGACAAAGCAACTGACCAGCGATATAACTTTTCATCAAATCGCTCATGCTATACTGATCTTTCTCGTTGTAGAAAAGATTTTTCTTTGCCGTCTTATCCCAAAGACTTTGATGCACATGTCCGCCACAACCTGGAAGATTTTCACTGATCTTGGCCATGAACGTTGCCATGATACCGTGCTTATATGCAATTTCTTT
>DATJHZ010000062.1:0-3377 GCA_035493595.1 Cyclobacteriaceae bacterium
GATAAGACTACTGATAACTGGATCAAAATGGAAGACTATGCTGTGAAGCATTTTCAATTCATGAATAAAACATTCGGTAAATATCCATACGAATCATATTCTATTATTCAAGGTGGTGATGGCGGCATGGAATATCCAATGTGTACCCTTATCACAGGTGAAAGATCTTTTGGTAGTCTCGTAGGGGTTTTAGCACATGAGGCTGCTCATAGCTGGTATCAGGCTGTATTAGCTTCTAACGAGGCGCTCTACCCCTGGATGGATGAGGGCTTCACAGAGTTTTCAAGTAACGAATCCATGGCTTCTATGTTTGAAGAGAAGAATGCTCAACAAGGAAGTTATGGCGGATACTTTGCATTGGTAAAAAGCGGATTGCAGGAACCTGCCAGTCAACATTCAGATCATTATAATACAAACCGCGCTTACGGAACAGTTGCCTATAGCATGGGCTCAGTATTGCTGCAACAACTAAAATATATAATTGGTGAAGAGGCATTTTACAAAGGCATGCGCACCTATTTCAACACATGGAAGTTTAAACATCCTACCCCAAATGATTTCATTCGCGTGATGGAGAAAACATCAGGCATGGAGTTGAAGTGGTATTTAAGTTACTGGATCAATACAACCAAGAGGATTGATTATGGTATCCGCACCGTTGTAGAATCAGAGGGATCAACATTCGTAACATTAGAACGTGTTGGCGATTTCCCAATGCCAATAGACCTGGTCATCACATTGAAAGATGGAACAAAAGAAATCTATTATGTTCCGCTAAACGAAACTCTTGGAAGCAAACCTGTTGAAGATAAATCCATCCAACGAATGGATCTCGAAGAATGGCCATGGGTTAATCCTTCTTACGTATTAAAAATCAATCATAAAGCGGAAAACATTGCAACGCTTGAAATCGATCCGTCACAACGCATGGCTGATGTAGAGCGTAAGAATAATCTCATTGATATTTCGAAGGGATTGCAGGCGTATCAATCGCAGACCAAATAAGTTTCAGGTTCAAGGTTTCAAGTTGCTTAACATGGAACCTTGAACTTGGAACTAAATCCTCTTAACTTTATCCCCATAAAGTAAATTTTCATGACAGCTGAACAAGCTCAGAAAGAAATAGCAGAACTTACCGATAAGGTTAATTACCACAACAATCTCTATTATCAGAAAAGCAAAACAGAAATAAGCGATTATGATTTCGACCAGCTTCTAGCCCGGTTAGTTTCGCTTGAAGAACAGTTTCCCCAATTCAAATTGCCTGACTCACCAACCCAACGTGTGGGTGGTACGATCACCAAAGAGTTTCAGACAGTTTATCATAAATACCCTATGCTCTCGCTGGGGAATACATACTCACAACAAGAGCTTGAAGATTTTGATGTTCGTGTTGCCAAGGGATTGGATGGTGAAGCCTATGAATATTTCTGTGAGCTTAAGTTTGATGGCGTATCTATAAGTCTCATTTACGAAAATGGCATTCTTGTTCGCGGTATCACACGCGGTGATGGTGTGCGTGGTGATGATGTAACATTTAACGTAAAGACCATACGAAGCATCCCATTAAAAATAAAAGGAAAGGATATACCTGCATCATTCGAAGTACGAGGCGAAGTATTTATGCCCAAGACTGCTTTTGCTCAACTTAACAAAGAACGTGATGATATTGGTGAAGAGCGTTACGCCAATGCGCGAAATACAACTTCGGGCACACTCAAGATGCAAAACTCTTCTGAGGTAGCCAGGCGTAAACTCGATTGCTATGTGTATTATTTATTAGGCGATAATAATCGTACACATGAAGAAGGTATAAAGAAACTGGAAGGCTGGGGCTTTAATGTTTCGCCTACATATAAAAAATGTAAGACCATCGCCGAGGTATTGAAATATATCAACGATTGGGAAAGTAAGCGACAAGACTTACCATTAGAAACCGATGGTGTTGTTATAAAAATAAATAGCCTTGAGCAACAACAAGCACTGGGCTTTACAGCAAAAAGTCCACGGTGGGCAATCTCCTATAAGTACAAGGCTGAAAGCATCAGCACACAGCTAAAAGGAATTACCTACCAGGTCGGTCGAACAGGTTCTGTAACACCAGTGGCAGAATTAGCACCTGTGTTTCTGGCGGGCACTACAGTGAAGCGAGCATCACTTCACAACGCCAATGAAATAGCACGGCTTGATCTTCGTTTGGGTGATTATGTGTTCGTAGAAAAAGGTGGTGAGATCATTCCTAAAGTAACGGGTGTTGATCTTGCTAAGCGCAAAGAGAACAGTCAACCCATTCAGTATATCGAAAAATGTCCTGAATGTGGTAGTACATTAATTCGTTTTGAAGGTGAAGCGAATCACTATTGTCCTAATGCCAATGGTTGTCCTCCACAGATCACAGGACGAATTGAACACTTTATTCAGCGTAAGGCTATGGACATCGACTCACTGGGTGAGCGTACCATTGCATCGCTTAATGCTTTGGGTTTAGTAAAAAGTCCCGCCGACTTATATGATCTTACTCGCGAGGACATCATGAAGCTTGAAGGCTTTAAGGAAACTTCAACTAAAAATCTTCTGACAGGTATTAATCAATCTAAAAACATACCTTTCGAAAGTGTGCTCTTTGGTATTGGCATCAGATACGTTGGTAAGACCGTAGCGGAGAAGCTGGCTAAACATTTTAAGAACATTGATAACCTCTCAAAAGCCACTTATGATGAACTATTAGCTGCGCCCGAGGTTGGTGAAAAGATAGCGCAGAGTGTAGTGGCCTTCTTCAGCAATGAAGAAAACCAACGTGAAATACAGCGGTTAAAGAAAGCCGGACTTCAATTTGAAAGTACGCTGAAAGAGCCTGAAGTAGAGAGTGCTGTGCTGGGAAATAAATCCTTCGTAATTTCGGGCGTTTTTCAGAATTACGAGCGCGAGCAATTACAAGACATTATTGTAAAGAATGGCGGTCGTGTGCTCTCCTCTGTATCTGGCAAACTAGATTATTTACTGGCTGGTGATAACATGGGGCCATCTAAGCGTGAAAAGGCAGAGAAGCTTGGCGTGAAAATTATTACTGAACAAGAGTTTGAAAAACTCATGAAAGGAGAGTCACTCTAGACAACTATAAAAATGAACTTTCTAAGACTAAAGACTAATTCATATCTGAAACGCAATAAGACCATGCGTGGCAGCATGCCTTATAAGCAAGCACAAAAGGTTGGCATTATCTTCAGTGTAGAAGACAAAGCTAAGCACGACCAGATTAAGGAGTTTGTTAAGAGACTTGAACATGATGGCAAACAAGTAACGGTAATTTCTTTTCTGCCTAAAAAGAAAGAGAACTATGAATTTCTATTCGATTTCTTCACTGACAAAGATTTAAC
>DATJHZ010000063.1:0-10648 GCA_035493595.1 Cyclobacteriaceae bacterium
TTCACAAAAAGGGTATTAGTGTTATAAAATTCTTTAAAAGATGTTTATACTTTTCATCTACTCTTAGATTGGTAGTCTTAAAGCAACTAAGTATATCAAAATGGCTGGAGGAAATATTTCTCCCCTTGATTGATAATACTACCTGTGAGGCACCAGCAGGAAAACAAACTCACTATCAAAATCTGTATTCTCTAGTATCTTTAAGTTAACGACTATGGTGAGGACACAGACCAAGGAGATAGATTTCATCTAATGATTATTATCGGTTGATGAAATCTTATTTCTCAATTATTCTGCTGAGGGCTAGTGAATGATGGTTTGGTCCGTGAGGACAAGACCAAGGAAATAGAAATAATCTTTAATTAATTGCTACTAATGGCTGCTCTATGGTTTTCCAGCGCTCATGCATCCATAACCATTGTGTTGGATATTGACGGATGCGGGCTTCAATCATATCGGTGAAGATTTGAGTATTATATTGAATATCTTCTTCTTCATTACCGGTTATTCGTAAATCAATCTCTGGAAGTATTTCAATATGTTGCATACCATCATCGCCCAAGTGACTAAAGGCGGGTAGTACAGCTGCTCCTGTTTTCATTGCCAACACTGCTGCACCTACAGGTGTGTAAGCTTGCTTACCAAAGAAATTAACGAACGTACTTTTCACGCGGGTATCCTGATCAATTAATAATGCTACTGATCCACCAGCCTTTAATGTTTTAAGCATAGGGAAGGTAGCCTTATCACGCTCAACATAATTTGTTCCATTCTTATTACGGTGTTTCCACATCAGATCATTAAGACGTTTATCTTTCAGTGGTGTGCCTATCACCATAAAGTTTAAACCGCGCAATGCCATGCTCGTAATCTGAAATTCAAATGCACCTAAATGACACGCAACAAAGACAACACCTTTACCTTTATTGTTAGCGACATCAAAATTTTGCATGCCCTTCATCACAACGAATTTATTGAGAGCAGTAAGGCAATCAATATTAGCCGCACGTAATACATCGCCAACATTTTTACCGAGCATAACGAACATGTCCTGCGCAAGCTTTTTAATTTCCATTGATGATTTTTCTTCACCAAAAGCTATTGTTAAGTGACGTTCTGAGAGTGTTCTTGATTTTGTAGCAAAGAAACAAGCAACTTTGCCAAGTTTGCCACAAAATGCTAACCAGGTAAGTCGCGGCATTTTGTTGGCGATGGAGATTAGGAATCTTACCAGAAAATAAATGAGGCTATACTTAATCTTCTTCCTGAATTTTTTGAGCCTAGACATTCAGGAAGGTACTAACATTAAATGACAATCAATACTTGGATATTTCGAAACCCTCATAGGAGAAACAGAGAGCCATAAATAAATTTAGAATCAAACACTATTCACTTGAGAATTCAAAAATTCAATGATTGTGTCACTTCAATCCAATGATTTTTTGTCGGAATGACCGAGGCTTTTGGATGGATTAACAATGTCGCGTACAAGCTGCTTTAGTTCTTTTGTCTCTGGAAATCTTTCCATTCGTTTACGATCAAAAATTTCATGATCATCAACACGAACAGAAAACCGACCACTGATCTCACTTGGATAGAGCATCACTCCTTTGATGTCATCAGTAAATGTAGTGAGCAGCTCCTGAGCAAAGTACGATGCGCGAAGCATCCACCCGCACTTTGGACAATACTCAATTGTAATAACGGGTTTCATTGAATAAATTATTTATTGATGAAATACTTGTGATGTGTTCTCAAATTATTATTTCCTTTTGAATGATAATAAAGTTGATCTATGATACATGGTATGTGAGGACACAGACCATGGATGGAAATTATCTATTTGAAAATAATGTCCTTCCCCGAATCCGCAATGTCCTGAATCCATAGTCGGTGTTTCTGTGTCTTCAGTCTTTATCCTTGGTCTGCGTCCTCCCAGCCGAATACTTGATCAGAAAATCACAACCCGACATTAAGGATTCAATGTTATCCACTCCGATTTTTTCAACGCGATGTATCGGCTATTGAAAGTATCGTACGTGAGATAATCATAGACCATTGGTATTTTACTCAATCCATCCAACGTAAGTAAACTGTATTTCTGATTACGCTGAATTACAACATAACCATTATTCAAATCTTCAAGTTCATTGTATTTTGGTGCTATAATAAGTTTGCCACTTGAATCAGCAAGGCCCCACACATCGTCTTGCTTTACCAGCAACCTGTGATTGGGTAAGATAGTTATTGACTGATAACGAACCGGAAGAATAAGTTTTCCTGATTTGTTAATGACTCCGTAAAAACCTTTTTGCTTTACAATAGCAAGACCATTTTCAAAAGAAGCGGTTGATTCATAAACTGGTTGAATGGCAATTTTATCTTCATGATTAATAAAACCCCATTTGCCTAAAATTTGTATAGCTGCCAGCTGCTCGCTAAAAGATTGAGCATTCTCGTACCTGTTGGCTATGCGAAGTCTGCCACGCGAATCGATGAAGCCATACTTACCATCTTTTTTAATGGCTCGTAGCCCTTCACTTTCAGGAAGAATCTTTTGTACAGGCTCAACCAGATCAGGTTGTCTGTTCATTACTGTTCCATTGAAACTAATTTTCCAGGTTTCACCAGAGGGAAGTTTTTCGAGCAGATAATCAGCTTGTGGTGTTAACGTGTTGCTGGTAAAATATATCAACTCACCATGTACTGATTTTAGAAAGGTGTTATTCTCAGTAAATTCAAGATAGTGATCCTGACTTACTAATTTTAATTCATTTGCCTGTGGTGTTACAAGCCAGTCTTCTTTCAGGGTAATGATACCATACTGATTGTGAAATTTAACAACCACACTACTATCAAATGTTTGTTTTAGTGAGTCATGTACGCAAGCAATGATTTCTTTTCCTTCTTCATTAAGTGCCCCCCAGAAGTTATTTTTCTTTACGGCATAGAATTCACCATTGTACGGCATAATGATGTCGTACAGTTTAGTATGTCTTTTTCTTCCTATGGTGTCAACGAGTGACCAGTTGTCTTTGCCATTCTGTTTGATGTTAACCAATAATGAATTTCCATTATTAATAAGTGTATCATAAAGAGGTTCGATGACAACAACACCACTCTTCCGAATTATACCATATCTCGATGCTTTACTAAAAACAGCTTTGCCATTTTCGAATTTTCCTAAAGTTGAGAATGTATTATTGTAAATAGGTTTGAATTGTGCATCGACTAACTGAATTTCGCCGGCTACTCTTAATTTGAAAACATTTTTCTCTACACCTTCAATAGAGTCGCATTCTATTTTCTGGAGTAATTTATTTTCAGCATCCAGGAAGAGCCATTCATTTAGTTTGCGTGCACGTACAGTTCCGTCATCCTGAATTTCAATAGTACGATACTGCGGTTGTATTTTTATTTGTCCATCACGATCAATCAATCCCTGATTCAGATTTTGATAGATAACAGCATAGTTCTTTTTGAATGGTGAAAGGCTGTCGATAGAGAAGTCTGTTATTTGTTTGCCGGCATCGGTGAACAAGGCCGTTTTATGTTGAAAATTTTCTACAGCAAAGCGAAGGCTTCCAATAGAACGAATATCTTCATACTCTGTAGGTATGATCTTTTTATTTTCAAGATCAATTAAACCGAATTTAAATTGATTGGACGATTTAATGAATACTATAGCCCGAAGCGAAGAGATTTTCATGCCAGCATATTGAAATGGAAGAACCTCTTTGCCATCAGTCTTGATACATCCAGTAGCTACCTGTAGTGTTTTTAGTTTTTTCTGAGCTACAAGTAAAGAGCCTTCACCTATGGTAAGCGACAGGTATAGGGCTTTGGTAACAGGTTTGTTATTTATAGAGATTATTCCCCATAAGCCATTGAGTTCATAACCAGTAACCTGATCAACAACAGAAAAAGAATTATCACTCCAGCCCAGCGACTCATAGCTTGCCGGGATAACAATCTGGCCTTGCTGGTTCTTTAACCCAACCTTACCATTCTCCTTAAATACACTGTAATTTTCTGCTGCTGATAAAAAAGAGATCAGCGACAATAAAAAAATAAAACCTGTTGCCCTCATTCAGCCGCAAAGTTAAAACCTGCCGTGACAAGGAATACATTTTTCAGTACTTTATTGAATTATGATCGCGAAAATTTGATGAAGGGTTAATGTTTATTATTGAGCGCCAGATCATAGGCCGCATCATAATAACGAATCAGGTTTTGCCAATCGAACGAGTATGCATTGTTCTCAACATTGCTGCGTTGTATGATGCGTTCACGCCGGGTTTGATTCAGAAACTTGTACATCACTTCCATCAACTGGTTAGCCGACCAGTCAAACGTTCGCTTGCCCCGTTCAATAACAGAGATGCCGTGCTTCTCATGATTTGGAAAATGATGGAGCAGGTAATCACCAAATCCCGATAGGTCGCTGGTTACAGCCGGTACACCGCTGGCCATGCTCTCCAATGGAGTATAACCCCAGGGCTCATAGTAGCTTGGGAATATTCCTAAATGACAGCCACGAACAAACTGACCATACTCCATACCAAACAATGGATTGGTAGACGAAATGAAATCGGGGTGATAGACAACCTTTACTTTATCATCGGCATGGTTAAGTAAATTCTTAGTGTAAAGAAAATTCAGAATCTCGTCCTGTTCTTCATCTACCAGTTTATGTGTTACTACCAGCGGATTCTTTTTGGTTTTCCACGATTGAATAATCCGGCGATAGCGAAGTTTCCAATACTCATCCACAAAGTTGTTGAGGTTAGGCAGATGATTATCGTCTTGCGTGGTGCTGGCATAAAAAAGATTTTTACCCACCTGCTGATGAATAGCCTCACAGGTTTGCAAGATCTCACCCATCATGGCTTTCGATTGAAGTACTTCCGGTTTGATGTTGAAGAAATCGCGTTTAGTAACGAAGAACATCACGACCGTTACATCGGCATTTTCTTTCTTGAGTTTTTGATTCAGCCGGAATAATGCTTCGAGGGTCAGATCAAATCCTTTGTTCTTGTATTCATATCGGCCTGAAGTGAAAAAATAAATGGTTTTATTCAGATCAAATGAATAGGACTGAAAGAAGTGTCCCATCACAAAGCGATGAATCTCCTCTTTAAATTTTACATGCAGGTTTTGAAATTCATGCAGAGCTTCGAAGCGTTCTATATTTAAACCATTTGGTAAAATAGCATCAGGCTTTCGCCGTAGCAGGTGTTTGCATTCGCGTGCAGTTACTTCACTTACGGTTGTCAATACATCAGCTTTGTTGGCGCATGAATATTCTATTCTCGCTTCTGCTTCAACACCGAACTTGCTCGCTTCATTTTCCCACTTGAAAAATGGTAAGTGTGCATAAAACAACGGTGAGTTAATGGCAAGATGTCTTCCTAATTGTGTGGCATGCGTCGTGAAAATTGTTTTCACGGGCATCTTCTCTTTCATCATATCCAGAATAGGCAGGCCAGCCATCCATTCATGAAAGTGAGCTATGATGGGTTTCTCATTTCCGTTGAGCGTATTAACTTCATCAATGAATAATTTAGTCAGGAAGGCAAAAGCAACAACTTGATTCACCAGTGGATTATCAGGTGTGCTGATGGCATGATTTTTCCATAACAGGTATTTGATAACATTGCGTGTCTTTTCTTCAATAACATTAGGATTGAGAAGTACTACGCGAGGCTTACCCGTAACAAGCCACTCGGCATAATGAACATGGTAGCCTTTTTTTCTAAGATTGGCAGCCGCCTGACCAAATACATCGTTAGAGTCATCGAGAGGTTCAAGTTCTGCAAGAATGTTCTTGTTAAGATAGGGGCCAATCATGCAATAGCGGCCACCCCAGCGGTCCATCATCACGGGGGCTTTAGATCTAATTACAGTGTAAATACCTCCTACTTGATTACAGACCTCCCAGGCCACTTCCAAAAGATAAGCATCAGGGGCATTTCGTGGATGATGAGAAACTACTTTTGGCATAAAGTGAGTCAGGTTGTCTTGTTTTGCTTTTTAAATCTATAATTTTAATGACAATATTTCTGGTTTTGGAGAGCCTATTTATGTGGTTAATGTTTTGATAAACGAACTCCGGAGGATACTATTATGAACTTTGAAAAATTCACCATTAAATCTCAGGAAGCTTTGCAGAAATCTGCCGAGATAGCTGCGGGTAAGGAGCAACAGGCCATTGAACCCGGCCATCTGCTCCAGGCTATTTTAGAAACTGATGAGAATGTGACGAATTATCTGTTCAAGAAGCTGAACGTTAATACCACTATTCTCACCACCAAGTTGGATGAGATCATAAACTCATATCCTCACGTTACCGGTCAGCAAGCTTATCTGTCAACGTCTAGCAATACTATTTTACAAAACGCTGAGAAAGAATTAAAAGAATTCAAAGACCAGTTTATCGCTGTTGAACATTTGCTGCTTGCTATTCTTGCTTCGAAAGATAAGGTGGCATCTATATTAAAAGATGCCGGACTTGAACGTGCTGGATTAATTAAAGCTATAAAAGAATTACGTGGAGGTTCAACGGTTACTGATCAGAATGCTGAAGGTAAATACAGGTCGCTAGAGCGATATTCCAAGAACTTAAATGATCTCGCTAAAAAAGGAAAGATCGATCCTGTTATTGGTCGCGATGAAGAGATCAGAAGAGTGTTACAAATACTGGCACGCCGCACAAAGAACAATCCTATTTTATTAGGTGAACCTGGTGTTGGTAAGACTGCCATTGTAGAAGGACTTGCTCAACGCATTGTGAATGGCGATGTGCCTGAGAATTTAAAATCAAAATTACTCATATCGCTTGATATGGGTCTTCTTGTTGCAGGCGCAAAATATAAAGGAGAGTTTGAAGAACGTCTGAAATCTGTTATCAAAGAAGTAACAGATTCAAACGGTGAGATCATTCTCTTCATTGATGAGATCCATACGTTGATCGGTGCTGGTGGTGGCGAAGGTGCGATGGATGCCGCTAACTTATTAAAGCCTGCGTTGGCTCGTGGTGAGCTTCATGCTATAGGCGCGACAACGCTTAAAGAATATCAGAAGTATATTGAAAAAGATAAAGCGCTCGAAAGACGCTTCCAATCTGTTGTGGTAGATGAGCCATCCGTTGATGATTCAATTTCCATACTGCGTGGTATAAAAGATAAATATGAGTTGCATCATGGTGTGCGCATCAAAGACGATGCTGTTATTGCTTCGGTGGAATTATCGAGCCGTTATATCAGCGATCGCTTTCTTCCTGATAAGGCCATTGACTTAATGGATGAAGCTGCTTCTAAATTGCGTTTAGAAATGGACTCATTGCCTGAAGAGCTTGATGAGTTGAATCGTAAGATCATGCAACTTGAAATTGAGCGTGAAGCTATTCGCAGAGAGAAGAATAAAGATAAAGAGTCGACATTAAGTAAAGAGATTGCTGAGCTTGTTGAAGACAGAAACTCGTTGAAGGCAAAGTGGGAGAGTGAGAAGGCTGTTGTGCAAGGCATCAGAAGTGAAAAGGAAAACATAGACAAATTAAAATTTGAAGCAGAGCAAGCTGAGAAGGCTGGCGACTATGGTAAGGTTGCTGAGATTCGCTATGGTAAAATAACTGACGCTGAAAAACGTCTGGAAGAATTTCAAAAGAGAATGAAGGAAGCGCAAGGCGAACATTCACTCTTGAAAGAAGAAGTAGACAGCGAAGACATTGCCGAAGTTGTAGCGAAGTGGACAGGAATACCTGTTTCTAAAATGCTGCAAAGTGAACGCGATAAGTTGCTCCACCTTGAAGCAGAACTTGGTAAGCGTGTTGCCGGACAAGTTGAAGCAATACAGGCGTTGAGTGATGCAGTAAGAAGAAGTCGTGCGGGTTTGCAAGATCCTAAACGCCCTATCGGTTCCTTCATCTTCATGGGTACTACCGGTGTTGGTAAAACAGAATTATCAAAAGCACTTGCCGACTATCTCTTCAATGATGATAATGCCATGGTGCGGATTGATATGAGTGAATATCAGGAACGTCATAGTGTAAGTAGATTGATAGGTGCACCTCCTGGTTATGTTGGTTACGATGAAGGTGGACAACTTACCGAAGCGGTGAGAAGAAAACCATACAGTGTTGTTTTGTTGGATGAGATTGAGAAAGCTCACCCCGATGTTTTCAACACGTTGCTTCAGGTGTTAGATGAAGGACGACTGACTGACAATAAAGGCAGAACAGCCAACTTTAAAAATACGATCATCATCATGACGACGAATGTTGGCTCGGCTATCATTCAGGAGAACTTTGAGAAGATCACGGATCAGAATTACTTTGAAGTGTTGGAGAACACAAAAGAAGAAGTGTTAGATGTATTGAAGAAATCAGTGCGGCCAGAGTTTCTCAATCGTATTGATGAAGTGATTATGTTCAGGCCATTAACACAAAAAGATATCCGCAAAATTGTTGATATCCAGGTTGATCAGATTCGCAAGCGTTTAGAAGAAGCTGATGTGCGAATTGAAATATCAAATTCAGCACGTGAACGATTAGCGGCTCTGGGTTATGATCCGCAATATGGTGCAAGACCATTGAAACGTGTTTTGCAACGGGAGCTTTTAAACGAGTTGTCTAAACAGATATTGTCCGGAAAGGTTCAAAAAGATTCTGTAATTTTTATTGATCTAAAAGATGATTTATCCTTTGCATTTGAGAACCTAAAGGAGCCTGAAGTTGTTAAGTAATTGGTTTAAGGATTAGGCTACTTTTCTCACGCCCCGTGAGGAAAGGGTCGAGGGTGATTTGAGGGGTTTTGGTTTAAGGGAGGCTGTCTCATTGGGTTGAGGCAGCCTCTGTTTTTTGCGGAGATAGTTATAGCACAGAGCTACACAATCTATTAGTTCTTTATTCTCTCCACTCCAAGTCCTGGTTTATCAGAGCAATACATGTAGCCATCTTTTAAAATAAAGCCACCAGTCACGGCATCTTTTGAAAGATCGAAGCTTCCGTCAAGATCAATGTATTTTGTGTTAGAGCATGAGAAGGCAGCGTGCAAAGCAGCAGAGATACTCACAATACTTTCGTCGTTACAGCCCCAGAATAAATCTACACCTTCATGCAAAGCTATGTCTGCAATTTTTAAACCCTGGCTTATGCCACCACACTTCATCAGTTTAATATTGAAGATGCGTGCAGCCAATGGAGGTTTAATAAGTTCAACAGCGTCAACTGGTGTAATCAATGATTCATCTGCTGCTAACACTTCGCGCACTTCGCGTGGTAAACTTTTCATCACAGCAACTTCATTGGCTTGTAGCGGTTGCTCAATAAGTTCAATATTAAAATCGTATGTGCGACCGTAGAATTGAATTGTCTGCTCACGAGTATAACCCTGGTTGGCATCTACACGAATAGCTAATCCATTTCCAAATTTCTCACGCAACTTGATGATACGTTCAACATCTTCATCAAGATTTTTACCAAGTTTTACTTTAAGAACTTTAAAGCCGCGTTTCACATAATCATCAGCTTCGTCAAGCGTTTCTTTCACACCTTTAATGCCGATGGTGTTAGAAGTAAGCATACGCTTGATTTTCTGGCCAAGGAATTTCACTAACGGAACATCGAGATATTTAGTGAAGACATCGTACAAGGCAATGTCTAGTGCAGCACGTGCTGAAGGATTTTCAGGAAAATTCTTCCATACTTCATAGGTAAGTTCATTGAACTCGCGAATATCACGGCCAATCAGAAAATCAACGTTATCTAAAGCATCAAGACATTGGTCAAGATTTTCACCCACAACATACTCGCTGGGGTTAGCTGAGCCTATACCGGTAACACCATTTTCAAGTGTGATTTCAACAAAGGCATTACGCACTTCGCTTATAGTTTTGAAGGCGATGGTGTAAGGCTTTACATTTCCCAGGTCAGCACTCCAGACTTCGATGTTCTTAATTTTCATAAACTTCAATTTCAGGTTTCAAATTTCAAATCTCAGATTCTTATGGATTTCAAGTTCTTTATAGTTTCAGGTTTCAAATTTCAGATTATGTAGTTTAAGGCCTTCTGTTTCGTTATTTTGAAATCTGAGATTTTAAATCTGAAATCAATTTCTCAAACACAGGTACCAAACTACTCACCCCATCCTCCAACGGCAGCACTACAGGTATTCCTAATTCTTTTTCATATTGAGAAGCATATTTGCGTGCTTCTTGTTCGCCAGTTTTTCCGGTATTTAATGTGATGGCCACTGTTGGCGCACCGTATATTTTAATCAGTGCAATTTCATCTTTAGGGGTTGGCAAATACGCAGGATAATATTCCATGTCTTTGTATTGCTTGCGTGCCGGATCAATCTGCAGTATTACACCATCAGCATCGGCGGAGACAATCCACTCAGCGCCGGCAGGACCACTTGGGTTACGCAAAGCCGACTGACCTTCAATGAAAATAATATCTGGCTTCTCGTTTTCGTAGCAACTTACTACGGCGTGTTCCATTTCACCTGAGATAAAATCGTTGAGTGTTGAATCGAAAACAAAACCATACTTGGCACCTTGCATCCAGCCGGTTTGGCCAGTGTAAATCATTTCAGCTTTGTAGCCCGCAGCGCGCATAGCCTCAACGAGTATGCGTGTTGTTGTGCGT
>DATJHZ010000064.1:0-6472 GCA_035493595.1 Cyclobacteriaceae bacterium
GCATCATATCTGCTATGAGCATCTTTCAAACTTCGTTGAAGACGAACGATAGATTCATTGCTAACGTTTATTTGCTGAACTGTAGACAAAGCATCATAATATGCCTTTGTTACATTAACAACCATATCAATCTTACTCTTACCTGTAGCTTGAGCAAATTGCAATCTTACTTTTGAAGCGGTTGTACTGGCTAGCAAAACATCGCGGTTAAAAATATTCTGCGTTGCTGTAAGCTGAGCTGATGAAGTATTCAACACCCCTATTGGAATTACATTTCCATTAAAAACAGTTTTCTGCAGATCTATAAACCTGTTATAGGTAAATGAAAAATTCAATTGAGGATACCAGTCGGCCAGCTTACCAAAAATAACCTTGTTGGTAATAACCTGATCAATCTGGGCTTGTTGAACAGCGGGCTGATGTACTAGTGCATACTGCACAACTTGTTCAAGCGATGCAGTTTTTAAAGTGTTCTCGGGTGTATTCTGCGCTAAACTTACCGTGGGGATTAGTAACGCAAACCAAACTACCCAGTGGGATGTTCGTTTTCTCTGTAATTTTAATTGCATAGTCTATTAGTAATATTATGCGCGGTGTTTTGTTAATTCCTTTTTCAGAGGCAGTTCCGGCATCTCCTCATTGAAAATGGTCATGAAAATAATTCGCTTTCGTTCAATCAAAAATTTACGATAGGCAGCGTCAGTCATACCATGAATTGTTTGAAGTACTGATTTCGCCAACAATGGATAGTTGCAAAGAGCTGATAGATTGACCATAAAATGTTCTGCAGATATTGGAGCAATCTTTTTCTTCTTGATCTCCTTCTCCAGATCCTCGCGTATCAAATCGCTTGACTTTACACGATCTCTCGAACAGAACTCCCGAATCTTATCCGGATGTCTTGCTGTTTCGCTGATAATGAAATTCTCCAGGTAAGGATAATTTAGTCCGTAGTCTACTACTGCATCAATGTAACGTGCAATCTTTTCCTTAAAAGGTAGTTCTGATGACAGAATAGTGCGTACCCTGACTTTCTTTTCCAGAAGTGTTTCATCTAACAACAAATCCAACATTTGCTCACGCGACCGGAAGTAATAATGAATCAGCGCACGATTTACGCCAGCTTCATCAGCGATCTCCTGTGTAGTAGCATTCAAAAAGCCTTTTTGAAAAAACAGTATTTTGGCCTTTTCTTTAATCAGCTTTTCTGTTTGTACTTCCTCGGCTCCCATTGTCATTTTTGTTTAACAATTTTGTTAACACGAAAGAAAGCAAAGAAGGTTCAATCTTTTTTCATAAATTTTTCAGATTCTTGTAGTTCAACTGAAAAACCATGGCACTTTACAAAGACGAAGTCAATATTCAAACAATATCTAACTACCAGATATTCAAAATATTACAGTGACTTGAAGAGAAATATTCTTAGTATGGAATTCATTTATAATTAAAATTAAACAATAGTTTAACATCATTATGATTTTGAAGAATGCATCTTTTACCCTTTTTGTTTTTTTATGTCTCGCATGTAATTCTCCAAAGTACCTCACAAAAGAGTGGTCAGTCGCTCAAGTACAGGAATGGTATAATCAAAAACACTCTGCCTGGGACGGAATTCTGTATCGCGGATCAGATAAGAAGATGCATCACTTTGTATCGCGAGTACGCGATGAGTGGCATTTCTTCAACGTAAAGAAATCAGCGCTAACGTTAGCGGACGAAAGACCACTACTAAAAGATACTGGTGTAGTCGGATATTATTTTGTAGATCCAAATAAGGAGTTCGCGAAGATCAAAGACTACTAAGATGGTTTTAGCCGCCTACCATTTTCTCTGTCTGAATCTGGATCTCATTCAGAATGCTGTCGCGATGTTGTTGTGCTGCCTGTATTTTAAGTTTGCGCTTATACAGTTTCTCCAGAAATGATTCTTGTGGTTTATATAGGGTATCGGCTAAAATTGTAGAATCCTTTTGAGCAAGCTCTAGCTTTATCTGTTCTATGAGTGAATCATCAAGCTCATATAAGTCGCATGACAATTTATCTTGTAACGTGTATGGCAATGTTGGAAAGCGTGCATCACTAAGCTTCTTAAAGTTTTCATCTTTGTTTACGCGTTGCATAAAATATCCGTACAATGGTAACGCAGAATTTGATCCTTGCCCAAGCTCTGTATTACGAAACCTGATTCTTGGATCGTCAGCTCCAACCCAGGTACCAACAACAAGATCAGGTGTCATGGCCATAAACCAACCATCAGCATTCGCTTGGGTGGTTCCGGTTTTACCTGCCACATCATTATAAACATTATACTTCCATCGCAATCTCGATGCTGTACCTTCGTGAACAACAGTTTGAAGCATTCTGTCTACTAATTTCGTAGTCTCACTGGAGAGTACTCGTTTTCCTTGTTCTGGTTTGGATGCAAACAATTCTTTTTCGCCATCTGAAATAGATGCAATGGAATAAGGATGTGTTGTCACACCATCATTGTCCAGACACGCATACGCCGTTGTCATCTCCAGCAATGATATGGATGATGAGCCTAATGCTATAGACGGAACATCTGGCATCTCACTGATAATACCCATATTTCTCGCCAATTCAATTGTGTTATTAACACCTGCCTTCTCAATCAGTTTAACGGCAACAGTGTTAACAGAATATGCTAATGCTCCTGGCATTGAGTATTTAACCTGGTAGTCGTTTTGTGAATTGCGAGGTGTCCATTCCTCTCCTTCCTTATCAATGTAGGTCTGCCTTTCAGCCGAAATAAAATCGCACGGTGAAGCGCCTTTCTCGATGGCCATGGCATACACAATAGGTTTAAAGATCGATCCAACCTGTCGCTTGGTTGTTGTTTTAATATGATCATATTGAAAGAAATCATGATCAATACCTCCAACCCACGCTACCACTTTTCCTGTCTTGGGTTCCACAGCAACAAAGCCTGCATTTAGATATTTAATGTGATGTTTGATAGAATCTAAGGGACTCATTACAACATCTTTGTCACCTTGCCAGGTAAAGAGACGCATCGGTACTTTCTTTTCCATGACAGTTTTAATTTCAGCTTCAGAGTAACCTTCTTCCTTCATATACTGATACCGTGCTGTTCGATGGATTGCATCTGTAATGACAGACTCCTTTCCCTCCCATGGATCTTTCTTCCCCCAATGATCAAAAAATTGTTTTTGCAACTCCGTCATCTGTTGTTCTACTGCTTCTTCAGCATATTGCTGGAGACGTGAATCGATTGTAGTATAAACTTTCAACCCATCAGTGTAAATATTGTAAGGTGTTCCATCTTCTTTCAGATTATTCTTACACCATGTCATTAATTCTGCCTTGATATATTCTCTGAAATAAGGAGCCAGACCTTGATGATATGAAATTTTTGTGATGGTTAGTCCAAGAGATAATTTTTTTAAAGAGTCTGCCAGGCCGGCATCGATGTATTTATATTTCACCATCTGTCCTAAAACAACATTACGGCGCAATAATGCTCGTGACGGAAATAACCTCGGATTATAGGAATGCGTTGCTTTAAGCATACCAATAAGCAAGGCCGCCTGATTTGGTGTTAAGTCTTTCGCAGTAGTAGAAAAGAATCGTTTGGATGCTGCTTCTATACCAAAGGTTTGATCTGCAAAGGGAATTGTGTTAAGGTAAAGTGTTATTAAATCCTTTTTAGGATAAATATCTTCGAGTCTTAATGCTGTAATAACTTCCCTGGCTTTGTTAAGTGGCATTGACAGTATCCAGAAATTTTTACGTGGATATAAATTCTTTGCCAATTGCTGTGTAATGGTGCTGCCTCCACCGGAAGATTCGTCCTGAAGAAAAATAGATTTCACAAGCACACGACCAAGACTCATAAAATCAACGCCGCTATGATCATAGAAACGCGCATCTTCTGTTGCTATAAGTGCACTGAAAACAACCGGAGAGATTTCTTCATATTTAACTTCTGTACGATCCTGAATATAATAGCGCCCAAGTAAAACACTATCCGCACTGTAAACTTCTGAAGCTACCTGATTCTGAATATTTCTGAGTTCTCTTTTACTTGGAATTGTAATCCAGACAATCAACAATAAAAAGAGTGGTGGCCCAAATACAATGGCGCTAATAATAGACCACTTTCGTGCGCGAGGATGTGTTTTGTAATAAAGATCTACCTTATTGTAATATACCTTTAGGAAATCAAGAACGGGCTTAAGCCAAACCTTGAGAATAGCAACTAGAGAAAGGAGTTGGAGCTTCAACCGTTCAAAAAATCCATGCATAACTTCAACTCGATAAATATTCTATGAAATCCGTGTTTTCATTCTGAAAACCTGATGAAACCGCTTTAGTGTTGGTAGGGTTGGCAAAGATAAAAAATCCAACTTCACGATTCAACGTTTGACTATAAATTTGATGCCTTAAAGTAAGGTATTCTCTATTTCTAACCACGAATTGACCCGCTTATGCTTTGGTCCCTGCCACAAAAGATTGTGGGGCTGAGAAAACATGAAGGTTTCTCCACTAAAATGATCAAGATTTTTAAGGTGGTCGTCTATCATAATGTCGGCATGGATAATTGTTTTTGATCCACAAAAAACCATTTGCTTCCAGCTTATAAAAGGGAAATGCTCGCCCAGCCAGGCTTGTTTCTCTGTAAGACTTTGCGGAAATTCTGTAGCTGACGAAACAATGAAAATTTCATATTGCTCTTGCAGCCTGGCTAAAACTTTCTGGCTATCTGCTATAACAGGTGCTGTTCTGAAGAACCCATCTGTGTAAAGATATTCTCTTACTTTCGGAAAAGCTTCTAACTCTGGCTTGCCAATAACATCTTCTCTCGTTTTTTTGATACCGGAATCTCGTTCATACCATGTAATGTATTGAGCGTAGGTATCTGAAAGAACGCCATCCATATCAACTGCAATTCTCTTCATTGATTTTTGATTTTAAAATATAAATCCAAAGTGTGTAGTAATAATAGAAGCATGCAAACCTGTACTACGTTTGTAATAAGCATACCGCATCTCCCATTTCTTCAATGCAAAATTTCTTCCTTTTTTAAAGCAGAAGATATTATTAACTGGTGAATAATAAAATCCGCCGCCATACTCTATACTCCACAGCGTTGATAAATCATAATCAGAGGTATAATACTTCTCAGTAAGCAAATGTTTTTTGTAACCATTAAAATATCGGATAGCTGTTTGTGTATGATAGTTGGTGAATGGATAAAGTGAGAAAAAGTTAGTAATCTTAAAAGGCAACTCAAGATTTATGGTATGTGCCTGCAGTCCATAACTATCAACATAGTATCGATATAGAGAACGAATGAGTAGACGGTCAAACGCATAATAATTCAATCTGAATGTAAGAGGAAGTCGTAATCGATGGCCTGGAAGTTTCTCTAATTTAGCCATGGTTTGCTCCTGAAAATATACACGATGAAATGGTGTTGATAATAATCCATATTGATAAATAAACTCACCTGCCAATTGCATTTGCATCTTAGGTGTAAGAATCTGCTTGTAAGCCAACGAGAGATTATAGGAATATCGCTTATCTGTACTCACCAATCTGCCTTGTCCTTTCAACTCGTAAGGATACAATTTCGATATGTGATAATACAATGCCCACTTATCAAGTGTATAACTTGCCTGAACTTTGAACTCTCTATTTTTATTATAAGATTGTTTGCTGTAAAATGTACCTAATGAAAATCCACCAAAGTTATTCTGATGTGTACCGCCAAGTTTAAATCCATACTGTGAATTACGTGCGGTGTCTTTATAAACTTCAGTGAGATTAACCTTATGAACAAGGTTATCACTGGAGGCTGATGAAATGGTTGTAGGATTTATGTTATCACTAGAAGCGGATGTGTAGTAACTGGTTGTATGCTCTAATGTAAATTCACGTGTGGGTTTTGTTGGAACTGTAATGATAATGGAAGAAGCATAATCCGATAATTTTTCTGTTCCCAGTCCGCCGGTTACTGCAGAGTTATTTCCTTCCTGGTGATAGTAACTGAAAAGAAAATCAACTTCGCTTTTATTAAGTATCTTTTTTTCTTTTGAAACTGATGACTGCTCTTGCTGTGCTTGAATAAAAGAGTACAGGAGGCAAAAGATTGTAATTAGTTGCAGCCGCATCCTGATCCTGAATTTCCAATGGTACCACCTACGGCACCTTCGCGATACGAATGAAAATCAGCCTCGAAAACTGCAACTTTGCGTTCACCAAGTTGCATCTCTTCATCATTCAAATAAGTTTTTTGATATTGCTTTACCGGAACGCAGCACACCAACCCTGTTAAAAGAGCAATAAAAAATAAACTTCTTATGATTGACGCTTTCATCAATGACTGCTTGAGGTACGCAATTTATTAAAAAACCAAACTACCTATTTACTTTTTTCAAAGTTTAAGGTCATATTCTTTGAGGGATGTAATTTGTTCTTATCATCTATAA
>DATJHZ010000065.1:0-26838 GCA_035493595.1 Cyclobacteriaceae bacterium
GTCGCGATAGAAAACACATGGGTAACCTTCATGCGTCATAATATAGGCGTACGATAATAACTTTCCGTCGTAGATAATATCTGTATCATGATTGGCCACAAAAGTTACAGCCTTGGCAGCATCACGCTTCCAAAGCATATCATCATTCAGGTGATTGAGATCATGACCATCGAAGGCAGCATCCATAGCATAGTATGCCGGAAAATCGAAAGCAGCAGAAGTTCGATTTGTGCCATTCACCCAGCTTTGTACAAGAGATGCGTTGCCATCCCAATATTCGCCAACTGAAAAACCACCAACATTGTTATTCCAATCGCGTACAACCCACGATCCAAATCCTTTTACGTAATCAAATCTCCAGCCATCGAAGCCCATGGTATTCTTGTAGTACTTACCAACGGCATCAGAGCGAAGCCACAGCCAATTCTGAACATTACTTTGTGCATGACAAACATCGGCGAAGCCACCAAAAGATCCTTCATCTGAACTGTGAATGTTGTTGGGGTGAAAATCAGAATAGGTTCTTAGAAATTTATTCGAGAGCGGAGTAAACTTGGTGTATGTACTGGTTCCTGTATAGGGATTGGCTTCTGATGCGCCACCACTATTATGGTTAATAACAATATCAGCATACACCTGAATGTTTTTGCTGTGCGCTGTAGAGATGAGCGATTGTAATTCAGTTAATGAACCGAATCTTGTTTCAGTTGATCCCATCTGATTATAATTTCCGAAGTCATAATAATCGAATGGATCGTAGCCCATGGAGAACGGACCACTTTGTGCTTTTGATACAGGTGGCAGCCAGATAGCTGAGAACCCTGAATTGTCCCACGCGGTGATTTTACCTTTAACGGTATTATACCAATCACCGCCAGAGGGAACATCCCAATAGAAAGCTTGCATCAGTACGCCGCCGCCAGCGCCAGGCAATCGGCCATTTGTGGAGCTTGGTGTTTTTGTAACCTGAACTTCTTTTTGTACCCGAAGTTGCTGATCAGGCTGACAGCTTGTGATTAACAGGCAGCACATCAGTAGTGCCGCCGAAATGAGCGATCGTTTTTGTGATTGTTTGGTCATAGATATAGAGGTTATGGTTTTTGGTTATGCAACCTTTCTCGTCAGAAATGGTTTGCACAATCGTTTGTTAACGAATATTGTCATCTCAAACTCACATGACAAGAAATGGCGGGGTACAATTTGTTAGCTGGCCTGACACATTGTGTACGGCCCCGCAACGTGTCTAACATGGCATTAAAATCAATCAGGATGGTAAAGCAGGGTAAACAAACGGTAAACAAAAGATTTTATAAGACCAGATAAAGTCGATTATAAGTGTCGCCTATAGTGTCACGTACTGACAGTTAAACCTTGGCAATCTTTTAATTGAATCACCACATCGTTCTATCTCCACAGATGTGACTTGCGCATCTGGAAAAAATTTATGGATTCATTAGCTTGTCAGGTTAAATACCAATTACTTTAAAATCCATTAAAATCTTTTTCTGATGAATAAAGTCTGTCTTGTAGCTCTAACATGGTTCTTCTTTGCAAACACAACATTAGCACAGATAAAAAAGGTAAATGAGGTGATGGACTCATGCGTGAGAAGAGGATTTAACGGAGCTCTATTGATCGCTAAAAACGGAAAAACCGAGTATCTGAAATATACCGGCATTGCCAACCGGCACTTTGATATCAAATTCTCTAAAGACTCCAGGTTCCATATATTTTCTGTTACCAAAACATTCACGGCTGTTTTGATCATGCAGTTGTATGAACAAAATAAAATCAATTTAGACTCTACCATTGGTGCTTACTATCCGGAATATAAAGGTGAAGCTCGCAACAAGGCTACCATCCGAAACCTGCTTACCTACAGTAGTGGAAGAGACCTGCAGGAGATGAGATCATTCTTAGACGTTTATAGCAACGATATATGGGGCGTTGACACCTTCATCACAAAATACTGCTCCGGCAAACTGATTGATAAACCAGGCACAAAGTTTAATTACAACAATGGCGATTTTATAATCCTCGGCAAGATCATCGAAAACATATACCACAAACCGTACGAAGAAGTATTAAGAGAAAAAATCCTGACGCCTCTTAACATGCACCATACAGATTACCTGCACCATGTTGATATTATAAAGGGCATGGCAGAAGGTTATGCCTACAATGATTCAAGCAGTGTTAAATTTTACACACCTACCAATTCTTACATAGACAATCTCTATTCGGCTGGCGCCATGTACTCTACCCCGGAAGATTTATTAATTTTTGACCAGGCCATCTTCAATCATACTATTCTCAAAAAAGAAACGGTTAACCTGATGCTTACGCCTTATAGTAACCTTGAGGATACGTCATTAGGTTTCTGGGTATATCCAAAAAAATTCGGCACGGTGAATACTACCTTTGTAGAGAGACAAGGTGGTGGCTATGGATTTCATTCCAATTGGGTTCACCTCGTTGATCAAGGTCTTACAGTAATCCTATTATCAAATACCGACGCTGTTGATCTGAACAAAATGCGACTCAAAATTATATCAGCCTATCTCGGTCAATAAGACATACTTCCCTCCTGATTCATGAGTGACAGATTCTGCCCCAAGCAGAATCAGGGTGGTCATTCGCCAGCACTCAATAGTCTATAGTCACAAGTCTGTAGTCACAAAAAATTGACTTATTGTCAACACCAAAAACCTCACGTTACTTTGGCGCAACGTTAATCATCAAGATTAAACCAGTCGCCATGCAAAAGAAAATTGAGAGAATACAAAACGCAAGAGCTTATATATTAAAACTCATTGAAGATTTAGACGCTGAACAATTGAATAAAATTCCCGTTGGCTTAAATAATAATATCATCTGGAATTTAGGTCACCTCATAGCAAGCCAGCAAAGCATCTGCTACCGACGCGCTGGAATAGAAATGTTTGTAGAGGAGAAATATTTAACCGCTTACAAACCCGGAACAAAACCAGATGCATTTGTTACTCATGCAGAGATAGAGTGTATGAAAAAATTATTTTTAACAGCCATCGAAAAATTTGAAAAAGATTATGGCGATGGTTTGTTTTCAACATACCCAGCCTGGACAACGTTATATGGCATAGAGATTAGTACTATTGAAGATGCCCTACATTTCGTGCTCTTCCACGAAGGACTTCATACCGGCTATATCATGGCACTAAAACGATTAACCACTACTCCACTTCCCTCCTGATTCAGGAGGGACAGATTCTGCGCTAAGCAGAATCAGGGTGGTCATCGTGTGTTAATATTTCTTCTCTCTCCAAAGGCTTCCCCATTTGTAATATTTCTCATGCAAGATATCGCCTTGTTTGTTATAGTATACCTCGGCAACCAGCTCTCCATCTTCAAAGTAAATCTCACGCATCTTTTTTGTTTTTAAAGGTTCAGGAAAATACTCCACTAGATATCCGTCAGTTTTGTATCTTTTTGCATTTTTATCAATTCTAAAATCATTTACTTTTATTTGATAATTCCGCGCTGCCATTCCTTGCAAGGTAAAGTTAAGTTCAAACGCACACCCGCACATTACAAGCTCCACAGCCTTATTCTCATATTTAAAATAGATAGTGTCATTCTTTACGGCGGCCAGGAAAATCTCAGGTTCAAATGCACAGTTGGCGAGCCATGTCATCTTAATAAATAATGAGTCTTTTGAACTACGAATTTTATTTATCGCAACATTCATTTTGTATTTATGAGGGTTGTCATCATCACACGATGAGTATTTAAAATCCACGAGGGTTTGCCCAACTGACGCGGTTGAAAGTGCCAGAATTAGCATTAGTATCATAATATTTTTCATTATACTGAGAATGTAGTATGGTAACTTCGAATCACACTAGAAAGAATTCTCTTTTAATAATTTATAGAAGTTCTTTCGTCTGCATTGTCAGGCAAGCCCGACCACCCTGTCTCGACTTAACGTCGAGACTGTCCCTCCTGAATCAGGAGGGAAATAGATACCCCTTCACCTATTTATTGCACCTTGGTCCGTAGCTACATCTAATTGCAACGTAAGCAGAACCGAAAAATCATTTTTTGTATCATTGATATGTAGCGTGTGCCGGTCGGGATATAATAGTTCAAGGCGATGCCTTGTGTTTTCAATGCCTACACCGCTTTTGTCTTCATCACTCCTATGTACTACAACTTTATTGTTAAAAACCTCTAGTTGAAGTTTATCATCATCAATTTTTATCGCGACTCTGATGCGTGAAACTTCTTCGGTATTAACGCCATGCTTAAAGGCATTCTCAACAAAGGAAATAAGAATCAGCGGTCCTATTTTTTTTGAGGCAACATCACCTTCAACACAAAACGAAAGGTCTATGCCATCACCATAGCGAATTCGCTGCAACTCAATATAGCTGATAATGTATTTGATTTCTTTCTCCAGCGAAACAAAATCCTGATGAACTTCGCTAACCAGGTAACGCATCATGTTAGATAATCTTACTACTGCTTCTGCGGTCAGATCAGACTTTTGAATGGCGAGTGAGTAGATGCTATTAAGCGTGTTAAATAAGAAATGTGGATTGATCTGAGCTTTGAGATAAGAAAGTCTTGCATTCAAGATCTCTTGTTCGGCCCTCAGTCTTTGTTGTTCGATATCCTTTAACCGTTTATTGATGGCGAGCACAAGCGAGATGAAAGTAACGACAGAAAAGCTGGGGAAGTTATGACCAAATTCAAAAAAGACAGAATGCTCACCAAAAGTATTTGACAGGTATTGAACCTCATTATCCTTAACAAGAATCAACGGTATAAATGTTATGCCGCATAGAGCAATGACCACTAAAAATAAATATAGGATTCTCTTTTTTTCAAAATAGAATTTAGTAACAAGCACATGCGTGTTTAAATAAAAAAATATAATCAGCAACGTATATGACGTTACCTCACGGAGCATGTAGGGTTCTAGAATTTTCTCGATGGAGAATGGCGGCCCCGGACCAAACAATGGTGGAAATACAAGTAGAATTATCCAACCTGTAACATGAATAATAATGTTTTTAGCCTTCTTCACGTATAAACTCTCAATAAAAAATTATTACATCTCAAAGGTCAAAGATAGCAATCCGCTTCAACAAAAAAGTCCTGAATGCCATTCGCATCCAGGACTTTCCTATTTCAGCATTACAATGATCTATTGAATTGCATCACTGGGAATAATATTCCAGTTATAGACATCTCTCAACGCCTTGAGCTTATCCCATGATGCCTGCGTTGGATTACCAACGTAACCAGAAACATCCGTTCCATAATAGTCAATAGTAAAATTAAATGTTCCGTTGCGAATATTGTGTGCCACAGTATTCTTATAAATGTTATCGATAAAGTAGTCAAGCGAAGACGCCGCCAGTTTGAAGTTGCCTGACATGTAAAAGGTATTGAGCTGACCTGTCTTGGGCAACAACAGTGAGTCCCCGCCCGCCACAAGTGTCTGGAGTGTAGGATTGAACCGTAAGTCTACGAGACCACGCTGCGCACCTAAAAAGAAAGAAATGTGTTCAATATTAGAAAGGCGATAAAATGAGCAGTCGGTGCCAATTCCGCAAGTCAAGCCCCAAAAGTTCATGTGATTGACACCTTCTCCGGTTGCCGAAACAAAGTAATTACGACCTTCTAGAAAATCGTGATTGACAAAACTAACATACACAAGCGAATCGGCTTCTTCCAGCAACGCGTCACTACTTGAGCCATCACCCCAATCAAAATTTATCCCACTCGAAGAAGGATCACCTGCAATCGTAAAGTACGCACTATATTCAGTCAGGTCATGTGTACTAATCCAGAATGTAAAAGCAGGTGTTAGCGATATTGTATGTAATGCACTTCCGAAACCCGCGAGGGTAAAGTTTGTTGTCGAACGTGCATAGCCATCTTTAATGATCACAAGTTGACAGGTAGTCGTGTCTTCCGCCGAAAATTTGATGAGGTTTGCCGCTGCTGAAAGCTTCGAAAAAGCAAGGGTATCATGGTGATGAATGACATATGCAAGGGCTTTCGTAAATCCTGAGCCGTCGCTTGTAGTCACAGCAACCTGTATGAACTTCACTGCCGTTATGCTGAACGATTTGTATCCAAATGCCGCGGGCACCAGATTTTCGACAGGCAATACATCTACATCAACACTGAGACGAGCTGATTTTAAATTCACATTCTCTCCTATGGGGTGCTGCACCTGTTTACCAAGTGTTGAACTTTTCAACGGCGATGCGTACAACACCTTGTTGTCATCACCAAGAAGAAAGAACTCGGTTACGTTATACTGGCCCGCAGAAAGTGCTAAACCTTCTGTTACATAACCATTTTCTGTTTTGTTGATCTTCACTGATTGACGGCTGATCACATCTTCTCCACCAGCATTCGTAATGCTGATGATGGCCGTTGTTACATTATCGATACCCGGTTGGGCAATGGTGCCGAGACCGGCATTTGACGCTGTAAAGGTAATGGCTGCATTCTCACGCGTGCCTTCATCATTGGTACAGTACTGTAGTAGTACCATAGTCAACGCTACAATGAGGAGATAAATATATTTTTTCATAATGAATGTCTTTAATGAGTTAGTAATAGAAAACGTTACGGATTAGGAATAATACTCCAATGGTAGATGTCTCTTAACCTACGAAGCTTATTCCAGGAAGCGGGTGATGGATTGCCAACGTAGTTACCTGGCTCTTCCGTTCCTTCTGCATTACCGCTCATATTGAACGTACCATTCATCGTGTTAAATGTCACTGCATTTCTGTAAATGTTATCGACAAAGTAATCAATCTGTCTGGCAAGTTCCGGTCTGCCTTCAATTCCCAGGTAGTTGATGTGATGTACTTTTGGCAACAGCATTGAATCTCCCGTGCCCACTACGCTTACCAATTTCTGATTGTCTCTCAAGTCGAGTAAACCGCTGGCGTTGCCAAAGAAGAAATTAACCCAGGTGAGATTTGTAAAGGCCTTGAGATTCAATTGCCTTTCGCGGAAATCAATCGGGTTGGCGTCAATGCCTTTAATGAGCGCCAGATCGCCCGTGATGCTCACAAAGTGTTTCGTATTGGTCGTCTGATAAATGTGCAATGGATTAGCAGTAATAAATTCGGGAATGTATTGAACAATAGGTACATCTTCCACTTGTCCGTCACCCCAGTCGAACGTAAGTATTCCGGTGGTGTCGGCCATGAAGTAATTGCTGTAAGAATTATCCCAATCAACAGGATTCAGGGTTGTGATCCAGAAAGTAACAGCAGGATTGAGCATGATGTTCAGCGGCTTATTTCCGAGTTCAGATGCGATACTCCTTGGTGTAAATTGTTTGCTATAATGTCCGTATCCATCTTTAATGATAGATAGCGTACAGGTATCATCCGGCAATGCATCAAACTTTACGAGGTTTATCGACGGACCAAAAGCATTATTGCTAATGGTATCGCCATGATGTAAAACATAGACCGTTGCATCGGTGAACGTAGGCCGGCCATTCTTTGTGATGTGGATGGACACCGGGAAGAACTTTTGTGCCGCCACACTGAACGACGAGTAACCGAAATCAGTTGGCGAAAATCCTTCCACTTTAACAACTTCCACAGCGAGCTCCGTCACCTTGTTAGGATTTACCCTGAACTCCTGATCTAACGGATGTTTCAACAGCTTACCCAAAAAGGAACCTTTGTGAGGTGAAGCATAGATGACCTTCATTGAATCATTCACCAGGTAAAAATCTGCGATCCTGTAATACCCGGCCGTTAATTCTACAGGCTCGGAGATGTAGCCATCACCGAAGGGTGTGATGTTGACCTGCTGATGCGTGAGTACTTCTTCACCTGTTGGTGTAATGAGGCTCAACACAAGGTGTGAGACTCCTGCAATGCCTCCGGTGGAAACACGACCAGAAGCCGAGACACTGGGTCCGGAAAGGCTAAACGTTACTTTTGATTTGGATTGGGTGGTTGCTACATCGTCTTCACGCGTACAGCGCTGAAATAACACGATGGAACTGAGCACAACTACGACAAGGGTTCTTTTCATGAGGGGGATTTTTAAATGTTATCAAATATATGCACTCGTTAAAGTTTAATCTAACAGAAATGCTAAAAACGAATGAAATATCACATGGCAACTGTAATATCATTTCCAAATTTGAAACCTTTACCAAGATTAATGTTGCTTTTTCTCTTTTGGGATCTGGTATTGACAAGCGATTACCAGGAACTGTGATAGCAACAAACCCTTATAGAAATTTATTATATGCAATCAATTTCCAAATACTGTTGCGTTGGCAGTCGTCATTAATTTTTAAATCAATTCATTAACTTTAGCCGGGCAAACGCTACCAACGTTGCGGAGTGTTGTTATGAAAAACGCTAAACTATTGACATGAGAAGAGAAGAAAAATTTTGGTATCAATGGATTGCCTTCTATTCTATCGGCGAAATGCTGGGTATTGGCACCGCCGCCATGGTGGCCAGATTTCTGCTGATAGAGTATTCGCGCTCAACCTATACATCGTCAACCGTGCTAACGGCGTTGGTCTTAATATTAGCGGGCACTATTGAAGGCTTAATTATTGGCTACGTGCAGTGGAAATCGCTTTCAAAATTGGTAACCGATTTTGCACCTACCAAGTGGATTACCATCACCACACTTGCCTCCATTAGCGGATGGCTTTTCATCTTGCCACCTGCCGTAATAGTGATCTTCTTTTTCTCGCAGCATTTTTGGCTAGGTAATCCTCATTCAATTCTCTTTACCATTATTACGGGCCTTGCGTTTGGCGGACTTATTGGTATGGTACAATATTC
This sequence comes from Cyclobacteriaceae bacterium, assembly GCA_035493595.1. Taxonomy (GTDB): domain Bacteria; phylum Bacteroidota; class Bacteroidia; order Cytophagales; family Cyclobacteriaceae; genus DATCRE01. The sequence continues at coordinate 8,841 of DATJHZ010000065.1, forward strand.
TATCATCAAAAAATTCTTTAACCGCGCCCTTACATGGGTTTTAGCTACTGCTATAGGTTGGTCGCTCTCATTTGTTTTTGTATACACCGCGCTCTCACTTTTCTCAAGCCCGCTTTATAACATTATGCTTATTGCAGTAGCCTGTATACTCTCAGGCCTTACACAAGGAGTTGTAAATAGCACAGCTGTGCATTTAATTTTAAGGATAAAAAAAGAATACGAGCGCACTATTCCACATTGATTCAGAAGGACAAATACTACGTCTGGTTGAATCTCAGTAGCTAATTTCTTTCAACACACAAGTCTCTGAGGCCGGTAAAAACTTTACCGAACGCATGCTCAAATTCTAATGCTATGCTTAACATAGATGATAGATCATTTGGTAATTACCGAAGAAACATACACCAGCTTTACCGACACGGGCCTGATGTACGAACTTAAGCGAAGTGGCAATTATATAATTCATTGAGAGAGAGAAAGCCGAACTTCTAGAACTAAAGAGATAGAAGCCGCAGTAGATAAAAAAAGAATAGAAATGGCCAGAAAGTTAAAGAAAGCTGGTGTTGACATTAATGCAGTTCAAAAAGCAGCGGGGCTTACGAAGACGGAGATTAATAAATTGAAGTAATCACAGTATCTCATTAGTCTTCAAATCTAACGTTCAAAAATATCGTAGAAATCAGTATCTGGATTTATTGAATGTAATTTATTGATCAATTCATCATCTACCTTGATATTATTTTCAAATAATGAGTATGAACCTAAGAATATTGTGTTACTTCTTTGCACGAGTCTGCTAACATTTGCAACTTCCTTAATATGCGTCAGACCATAAGGTATTAGGTCAAAAACCAGATCCCGTATTATTTCTAAGGGTATTTTTTTTCCGAAGGATGCTAGAAACATCTCTGGAGTTCCTTTCTTATGACCGAATTCAGTATATTTTGTAAATCCAATTTTCTGTACTACTTGAGTAATGTGTACGTATTTCGGTAACGAAACATTTATCCTCAAGTCTATTGATGCAAGTTTTACTATTGCTTTAAGCTGCTCAAGTCTATTGTCTGAATTCTCTATTATTGTTTCGATTTCGGTCTCTTCTTTTGTCTTAACTCCATCTTTATCAATCAATTTCTTTACGTTTTCTAATTCTCTTTTTGTTTCCTCGGAAATTGAAATAATCTCTTCCCTTAACTTTGTTGTTTCAAATGAAAAAGAATCGTTTCTATCTGCATATTCAAAAGTCATAGTGTTTTTATCCAGATATTTGGAGTAAAACAAATCTTCTTGCATCTCTGGTCTAAATTTTGTCTGAAGCATAAATATTAAGAAAAGAAAAACGGGTATAATAGTGACCGCCGATATCGCAAAAAAAGCAGGTAACCAGTCCGGGGATTTAATTGTAGCTGAGGCAGATAGTAGAGAACCAACCAATAGAATAAGTCCAATCAACCATACTGCCAATAACTGAATTGGTTTGGTGATTTTTTCAGGTTTGATTTGATTCTCTTGCATCTTGGCTAAATGATAATAAATCTATACTCTTAAAGTTTTCTTGTTTTGATCATAATAATCACCAATACAGTATACAGAGCCCTCTAATTCGTCTGCTATCATTGATGTACTAAATATAATTTGATGCTCAACCTTGTCTTTAAAAGTTTCTGAAATAGTCGTTAAAAGTTTCTGAAGATTCTGAGTTCTCTCCTTCTCCATACCTTTATCTTCCATATTATCACAGAGGATAAATTTAGGATATCTCATGAAATCAACGTTTAAGGAAGCAAAGAAAATTGCGAAACGAACGGCATTCTTTAAATAAGTGTTCGAGCTAGCTGAAAAGTTAAAATTATCATTTAAAGCGATCGCATCTCCATAAAAATCTATTGTTACACTGCTCGCTGTTTTAAACTCACCTTGACGGTCAAGATCATTACGAAGGATGAACACAGTTTTCTTTTCAATATCTAGAATGGCATAATCTTTATTTTGTTGTTGTTTTGTCTCTTGTTGTCTAATTGTTAACTCAAGTTTCTCAATTAAGGAACTCAAATCAGCCAATTCTTTCTTAAGTTGATCTAAAAGTTCTATACCTTTTAATTGCAGCGCGAGATGTTCAATTTGCTTTTCAATACCGCCTTTTTTACTAAACAATTCATCAAGCTTATCGTCTCTGGTTGATTGACTTTCGGATATCGCAGTATCCAATTCTTTTTGCAATGCAACTGTTTTTTCCTTCCATTTTGGAAGATCTCCTCTTAACTCTACTAATTGTTTCTCTTTCAAAATCAACAAGCCACGCGACTCTTTTACTTGCAATTGAAGCTCTTGCATTAATCGCTTTGCGTGAGTTCTTTCTTCGCTATCAGTGAGGGGCTGTTTGCATAAAAAACAATGTCCATTCGGTATATGATTTTCAAGCGGATTCAAACAATTGGGGCAATGGTCCAAAGAAATTTCGCCCAAAATTTTCCGAGTCAAAATAGAATTCTCTAAATCTACTATTCTTTTTTCAAGCGTCTCAATAAAATTTTTTGAGTCAATAGAATCAAGATCAAGTTGATAAATTTGATTCATCAAATCTTTTAAATGTTGCTTAACTGGTATTAGTTCCTTTTGTATTCTTTCAACTCTTGTAGCCGAATTTATTGCAACTCTAATTGTTGCTGCTTCTTTAGTTCTGACAATTTCCGTTTGAATTCTTTCCAACTCAATTCTCTCATTTTCTATTTCTTTGTTCAGCGCTTCGATGGTTGTTGCATTTCCAGATTTTATATATGCTTTACTAAGATGATCAAATTCACGTTTTTTCTCATCATAGTCCTTATTAGCTTTCCTCAATTGAAGGCGATTCCCATAAAGATCGTCATCATAAATTCCTAATAAAACCTCCGATATAGCTTGTCTCGTTTGTGGCTGATCAAATATTTCGCGCCTAAATAAACATTGAGTAGGTGAATCTTGATCAATATATAATAGCCTTAGAATTTGATGCAATGTTATATTACTATCATTTTCACTCTTAACTTCAGGAAAATTAAGCGCACTAAAGAGAATGTTTGTGAAACTTAATCTTTCTTCAGTTTGCTGATATGAAAATGTTTTCCAATTAACTCCATCTAATCTTGAATTTTCATAGTCACCCCAATAAATACTCATAGGTTGTCTTAGTGAGGTCGTTACACTCCTTCGAAGCGTATAAATAGCCTTATTGATTTCAACTTCAGCAAAAACTTCCTGGCACTTTAGTGATTCAGAATTCCAGTTATTATAGTCTCCACCCAACGCAAAGAAAATGAAATTTGATATTGTTGATTTTCCTGAACTATTTTTACCACGAATTATATTAACCCCTTTATGAAATTTCTCATCATACGCAATGGCGCCAGTATATGAGATTATTATTAATCTATTTAGAAATAAATATGGCTTATCTTGGGTCATATTTAAATTCTATTAATCCCGTGCGCGCTTTTAATCCTTTATCGCCAAAGAGAGGTAAATTAACAAAATCACTTGTAACAAGTTTGATAACATTTACTTTTTCATGGGGAAGATTATTGATATAATCCTGGAGTTCTTTGGGTATCTCTTTGTTAGTCTTTTTTATCTTGTTCCGTGATAAAAGGTTTGAGTCAACAAAACCATATACAGCCAAACATTTTATAGCCGATAGTTGATAAGTTCTCATTCTTTCAAAAATCCTTTTAGGGTCACTTAAATCTTCATATGGGTTACTCCTATCTTTAAAAATTTTTTCCTTCAATGGTCTTAAGTCCTTAGGAAATGATATATCTCGAACCTCATTTGGAAACGTTAAGTAAAAATCCCAAATCCTTAATTTATCTAAATACAATTCATCTTCTCTAGTAAAAGAAAGTAAGGCAAGCATCCTAAAAATGCAATTATAAAGATCAAACGCTGGGTGATATACTAGCATCTAGTTAACCCATTTAATATGACAATTACCAGTCAAAAAATAAAGCATTCCATTTATATCATGCGCTGAATATCCTAAAAGGTTCTCATCTAATTCATTGAGCAAGGGTTTCACAAGTCTTTCGTTAATCATTGAGTTAATTACTTGCTCATCTTCACCCTTTAAAATCATCGGCTTTATTTCATTTTCAAAGTAGGAAATTACCAATCCTAATAGATGAAGATTAATCTTTTGAGCAGCTTCGGAAAACTGATATCTATATAACTTTCTGTGGTATTTGTCCTTCGCCTCAATAGCAAAGCTGACAAAACTATCTCTATTGGCTTCCTTTAGCTTTTGATCTAATCCAACAACATCATCTTTTTTCTTATTATAATAATAATCCAAGTCTTCTATATATTCCATCAAAGATGCGTTAGAGTTCTGCTCTAACTTGAATTTTTCAAGAAGCATTTTCATATATGAAGTCTTAGGGCCTTCAAAATGAAAATGCTTTGATTTATCAATATTCCCTCCTGCAACATCTCCCTCAACAGAACTATTGTCTACTCTTACTATTTCTTCAGCCATAGTTTACTTGTTTATATCCCTTCCTGCAACATCACCTCCGACTTTGCTATTTTTGATACTTACACTTCCCGATTTATTTTTATTTTTCTTCTTTGAGATAAATTTAAAAATAAGCCCTGTACCAATTATAGCTGTAATAACGGCTAGAATTATTTTCGTTAAATCATTAGATAAATCCATATTCCCTTCTTTTAAGTAAATAACAATGAAGCTCATCCATCTCGTTGTTAATCAGCATTATTTTCACACCACTCTATAAATTGTTTCCATTTTATTTTCTTTCCACCACCTGCATGCGTTTTGCCTTTGCACCATTCTATGCCAGCCTTATTTATGACCATGTCACCCAAGTGAGTATTATCACCGTCACAAATATCCAGCTCCATTCCTTTATTTTTTAAAATCATATCGACATTAAAATCTTTAATTTTTACGTTCATAAATATTAGGTTTAGTTTAATTCATTTGAGTAAAATTTGGCCCGGTATGAGAAAGTGGGCAAGAAGGGATGTGGCAAATTCAGGGAGTTCATAAAGAGAGGTTTGTTTAAGGTAACTAAAGTTAAAGAAATAATTTAAAACACAAACCAATTATCTAAGTTTAGCTTAGTAAATATTGCTTTTGCCTTCTCTCTCACGCGAACTTATTCGGCTTATGCATCCTATCTCGACGCGAGAGCAGAGCTTGCGTGAAGCTTCTTTCTTGTTAAATTATTTTCATTGCACTCTTGGTCTTTAGTGTGTTGTAATATCATTACTATTCCGAAATATGTTTTATCACCTCACTAAACGCCGACCCGAGAATAGGCGAAAGGATGGTTAAGAATATATTCAAACTCTTCAAGCCTGAGTCCTGGCTTTCTAATATTTTAATTTCCTTCTCTGCGGTTTTTAATTGTGCTTCATCGGTCGGCATAGCTTGCTGAATTAATGCCGCCATTCTTTTGCCCTGGTAGCGTAAATGATAATCGATGGGCAGATAGATAATGGCCAGTATAATAGTAAAGAGCAAGCCATAGGCGTAAATAAATTCAGAAGGAAATAAAGTAAACTTATCTAATCCTTTAATAACAATACTATTATTAAGTGTTTGCTGAAAGAGACTTGATGTAAATATTGAGTATACAATAAGCACGGATAATACTGTAAGGAAAAATTTTAATCCTTGTCTTAGAAATTCATAGAGTTCAACCATTTTCTTTGAGTCGTTTTGAGCAGCATCCTCAATTTTTGGAATACATGCATTAATAACAAACATGCCCAACACTGTGGTGCCACCAATAAGCATGGTTACCCTGATAATTGCATTAAGACCCGTTGTACATACAAAGAGAACTTTAAAACAACGTGTTATTTCAAAAGCAGTAAGCAGATTAACAAAGTCTGGTGTTTGCAAAAATTCTCCCGCTCCAATAATCACAACAATTACGATAATCAATAACACAATGGCCTTTACGTTAGGCTTGAACGTAACATATAAATTCTTAATCCAGCCACATACCGGCAGCAGCAAGCCTGTGGCTGTACCAAGCATCATGGAAAACACAAGCATCCAAACCAGGAAAATAGGATTAGAATTGAAAAGGAATTTGGCTTTCTCTACTTTGGCAACAGTTGGTTTTATGTCTTCAGCTTTAACATTCTTGTCAGTCACTATTGCCTTAGCCAAGGTATCACTAGCTAAGGTGTCACTAGCCACCTGGAAATGATAATAAGAAGTATCGTTTGTCTTTTTCAGTTCAAATGCGTGACTAACATCGTCATTAAACCGGATGCTATACCGAACAATAAGAAGAGACACTATAAAGCCAGTCAACGCCAAGCCTATAATGAAGAGGATCTTGAGAGAGGTCATGTGCTGTTAAGAAAGGTTTAAGGTATAAAGCCTATCTTCATGGAGTAGGCTTTGTAACTTTAATTTATCAAATGTAAAGTTGATATCCAAAAAAATATTTATAGCGTCGTGTAGGGAGAGTTCAAGTTAACACTTCCGATATTTTACTAACTTAGATAAAATCCCACTCTAAATGAACACTCGCAATACCCTCACCATACTATATCCAATCATTCTATTATTGCCATCTGTTCTACTTAGCAATTGCTGTAGTGATGAGATTCTCAGTAGAACAGAACGCGACGGGTCTTATAGGATTTTTGCATTTGGCACAAAAAATAAAGAGTCGTTTGATTATGATAAATCATTCAGCGATCGGTACAAAGTCATGGGTATGAATGTAAAACCTAAAGTAGGCTGGGAATTACGCAGTGTAATCGTAGTTAACGATTCATGTGCTTGCAGTTTGTCTGTATATGCAATTTTTAAGAATGATATTTTTGTTTCCGGTTCTTACGCAAACCTAGAGCGTGGAGACACTTCTTCGTTAGATAGAAAGTGGAAAAAAGCCACCAATAATACTTCCAATAGTTGTGAAGCGCATGCCTATAAGCTTATAAAAGAATTTTATAATGGCTATGAATTTTATAGACCAGGTAGCCTGGTATACTATACAAAAGGAAGAACCTGCTCACGTAAGATTCAGGATTGAGAAGAGAAATAAGGAATCAAAGTATCAACGATTCTTAATCGTTCATGCTTGGTGGACTGCTAAAATCAGAAGAACTTGAATCTGAACCACTCCAACTATCGTTGCCCCCACTACCTCCAACGTCATGGCTTGAGTGATGAGAGTCTGAATGATGATGTGAATCATTGACACCTGAGTGATGATGATGACTGTGATGACTGTGATGATGAGATCCAGAATGATGATTACTATGACCAATGGCAGCATCATCAAACGATGGATTTGATTTAATAGTGGAATCAGGTAAGCTATCGACTTGCTCTGGAATTATTATCTCCCTATCATTTGGTCTCTTCTTTCCTTGTGCCGCTTTAAAACTCATTATGATGACGTAAATCATTACAACAGTAATGGCTATTGGTATAACAACAAGCATAAAATATTGAGGTTAAACTTGGTTTGTTTTTTTTATTTAAAAATACAATTTTTCTGGATTTAAATAATCGGGCTAAGTTCCGCGCGAGAGCATTCAAAACAACCTATTCGGATAGATAATCATCTGAAGAAAATTCAGTTCGATTTGCTGAAGGTTAATATTATGGTTGTTACTAACAGGCAACTGTAACCATGGAAAGTATCTGATGTTTGTTCTTACACCCCACCAATCCACGCGGGTTGGTCGTATATCCCATCCTACAATTATACCGGGAGTCCAAAAGTCATACGTCTTTCTCAGCACATTCGATGAAGCCTCAGATTCATTAACCTGAATGTTTTCTCTGCTGAGTATAGGTCCCGCAAAAGGTACAAAGCCATGGTAGTCAAAAAAGAATTTATAAGCTTCCAGCGCAATGGATTTTCGTTTCACTGTTTGACTTACATCGAAGGCGCTTTGATTAACAGAATAGAAACGATAAGCGAGATTCACCGATGCATCTAATTTGTAGTTATAATAACCAATGCCGAGATCAGGGAAGATTCTGGAAATTTTATACTGGTCAAGATAAGGTCGTACGTCATTATTATAAGACGACCTCCGGGTAAAGAAAGAATAGGCTGGCCCTGCTGCTATGGAGAAACTGCTTAGCCTTTTGCTTTGCTTTAATTTTTCATACCTGGTCTTCGTTGCCCCACTGATATCGTTTTTATATGAATGATTAGACAGATCGAAGAAGTATTTGTAATCTACTGAAAAAGCTACCTGAGATAATGAAAGCTCGGCTGTTTGACTTTTGCTAACATAGTATTGATATGAATGACGATGATAGTAGTTCATACCCAACTCAAGCAAGCCATGTTTAAAAGAGTATGTTACACCGGCGAGCAAAGGCGTTTCTATTCGCTTGTATGTTACGGCATCTTGCAACTTATAGGAGAATGAAGAAAGAGATATACCGAAATAAGGCGCAATTCTCTTTTCGCGGATCTGGATAGGAAAGATTTTAAAGCCTGTTCCGGCAGATCTGGAGAACGAATAGTCAGATGTTTTATGAATTGAAATGGAAGGCAATGAAAAGCCAGTAAAAAATTCTGCATGACCCCAGAAATGTAATCCTGTAATTGATATCACCGGGGACATTCCTGTTCCCAACGTAAATTTTTCAAGATTACCGTTCTTCATCAGGTAAGAATGTCCCGTAACCGGATTAAAATCCATATTGTAGCCAATTGTTGTCTGGGCAAATGAATATCTGGTCTTACCTACTTCTTTGTCAGTATATATTTGAGCCGTTGCAAAATGTAAATTAAAAGCAATCAGAAAAAACGGAACGAGGAGTTTACAATTCATCATCAAATGTAAAAGACTTACATGGCAGTTGCCAAAGCATTGAATAAGAAATTTATTTATACCGAGGAGATGTTAAAATGAATTGTTCAGTTTTTTTTCAATGACTTCGCAAGCCATTCACGGGCAGAATCTATATCCTTGAAATGTTTAATAACTAATTCTTTCGCTACCTCGTCATAATTTTCATCAAAAACATCATTACTCATTAGCACAAGTTCATCTTCGGGCAAAACCATTGCAATATGTCGGATACCCGCCTCGACTAACCGCGGAAACCAGTCCTCTATAATCCACTTCGTATCATCATCCGGAAACACCACTACAGATTTTGTGTTTGCTAACCATCCTATTTCGCCATGGTCTTTCTTCTTTTCTATTAACAACTCCAGACCTTTGTTCATATGTTCCTTAAATTCTACACTGTATAAAAATTCAGTGACTGTATCTATCAGACATGGCACAGTGGGATCATATTCTATCGTTGATACACTCCGGGTGGAATGAAGTATGGTTCTCATAAGTATTATATAGTTTCTAAAAATTTATTCAAAACTATAGCAATCGATCCCTATATGAAAGGTGAGAAATACGCAAAGCCATGTCCGTATTTTTACTAAGTAAATCAAAAGGATAAAAATTAATGGTGAATGTTGCAGAATACTTCGTTAATGCTCCCTTACTATTTCTCTTTTCAATTATTATTTCGCCCATACCGCACTTACCATCCGCAACACATATAACTCATTTCTCATTGGTAGTATTTATTTTAAGGCTGTTTCCCCAATCCTTTTGTCCGCGTCAAATCAAAATATCTTTCAAGAATATCCACCTACATCGAACTTTGATTAAAAAAATAAGATCTGCTTACAATAAGACTGATTTAAATTCGACTATAGAGTATCATATCTTCTTTGATACAACATGTACGGATAATGGAGCGGGTGATTTTAAATTGAAGAATATATTCTATGAACCGGTATTTATTCATAGCATTGTTTGTGCACGTCATGATGACGGGTGCTAACGGACTTTTTGCTCAGGATAATCCAACACATCTATTTCGAGGGTATTGGGATAATGATTTTTTCAATATTCGCGGACGGGGAACTGATGAAGCCTATACAAATGGTTTTCGATTTGACTTATTCCATCTGCAAAAACCTAAAGCAAAGAAATTTATTATCGATCGATTTTTATTTCCTAAAGCTGGCGATAGCAGTGTCAACGTTCGGGGCTGGGGATTTGGTCAAATGATGATGACTCCCCGCGATCTTAATAAAACCGATTATCAGCCAGGCGACTATCCTTATGCCGGAGCGTTAGTAGGTATTCACTCCCTCTACTCTTATAATCCAAAAAAGAAATATAGTCTTCAAACTGAATTGATGGCGGGTGTACGAGGACCAGAGGCTTTCGCTGCACAGACGCAAACATTTATTCACAAGTTAATTGGTAATTCTCCCCCCAGAGGGTGGAATAATCAGTTGGGGACTAAAATGATTTTGAATGCAAACTTTACAGTCGAAAAACAATTGACGCATTACCGAAATGTAGGTGAAATGATTGTAGGCGGTCAGGCTTTCGCTGGAACCCTTTTCAACTTCGCGTCAGCATATGCTACGTTTCGCATTGGAAAAATGACACCCTACTTCAATGGATATCTGAGCCAACACTCATCAATAGGGAGCTCTACTTCACAACGAAGAAACAGGCTTCAGGCTTACCTGATCATCAGACCCAGTGCTGGCTTCACCATCAACAATGATATGTTAACCAAAGAAACGCACACTCCGACAGATGCGCATGGATCGGTTCAATCATCACCTCCTATTGAGCATTGGAATTTAAGTATTGATTACGGAGCGGTGATTACCTCCGGGCATGTTGGCTTTTCTTTTATTCAAAAATCGATGTCAGCCATGTTAAAAGGATTGCCAAGACATGAAGTGGGTAATGTATCATTGTACTATACCTGGTAATTTCCATTACATGTTCTGAGCTTCTCGCCATTGTTAGGAGCTCTGACTTTTTCATAAAAAACATGGAGTGTTAGACGTTTATATCCTTCTTAGTATCCACATAGTGAAATGATTTCACTAACTTCAACCTAACCTGACAATCTCTAAGGTGAAAATAACAATTACACCTTTTGTAGTACTCGCTATGTTGATGAGTTGTGCCTCTTCAAATAACAGGTATTATTTCGATTATTACACTACCGACACCAGAATCGCTACAACTGAATTCTCACACATGGATTCTTTAAAATCCAATGCAACCCTAGTAACACAGAATACAACAGTCAGTTTTTCAAAAGAACCGTTGGGTTTGTCTGGAGAAATGTCAGTTACTCATCAAGATTATAATGCTTCGTTATCAAAAAAATATGCGTCTCAAAATAATCGCATAAAAGAGATTAAAAAATACGATCGTTACAGGAACTCTACTGAACCTGATTCACATGATAAAAGAAAAAACATCTTTGCTCTTACCGGATTTAGCAGTTCTGTAACTGGCTTAATTTTTCTGGTTTACATTTTCGGAGCTGTAATACAAACATTACCACTTGTTATCGTTGGACTTTCTATAAGCGCCATTGGCGCTATTTTGAGTTACTTAGGAAGAAAAAGTAAGAGAAGAATTTGGGCCATATTAGGCCTTTGGATTGGTGTGGGTGTGGTTGGTTTTGGAGTCGTCTTGGGTGCCCTCGCCTTATTGCTAAAAGGTCTTGGTGCAGATTTATAAGTTCTTCGTGAAGTATACTTGGAAGGCGGAAAATGGATTATTAGATAGAAATCCTGACCAGATAGTTCGGACATCGAACACTATAATCCCAAAACCGATCACCTTTGTTCATAAGAGTACACCTCCGTACCAGCAAGGTAGTAAGTAATCTCAGAATCTGCATTTTTTACGGTGGCATAGTATTTGGCCGTGTGTCGCCAACATTAACCTATTTCCAACCCAACACTATGTTCAAGAATTTCTTTGCCGTCGCCATCCGCAATTTCATGCGTCAGCGCCTTTATTCATTTATAAATGTTCTCGGCCTTGCTTCCGGTTTACTGTGCACACTATTTATCTATTTATGGGTTAGTGATGAGTGGAATAAGGATAAGTTTCACCACGAAGGCGAAAAGATTTTCCAGGTAGTAGCAAACCTTGAACTTAATAAAGGTGAACTATTGACGTGGGTCTCAACTCCAGGACCATTAGCAGAAAACATCAGGCAAAATATTCCAGAAGTAGAAATGGCCGTTCGCACCATGAATGCAAACTCCTTGCTCTTTCAGTATGGCGATAAAAATTTCATGGAGTCAGGCTACTATGCTGACGTCGATTTCTTTAAGCTCTTCAGTTTTACCATAAGCAAAGGAAGGGCTAACACAGATTCATCAGACATTTCAACAATTTCGATCTCACAAAAACTGGCCACAAAATTATTTGGACAAGACAATCCCATTGGTAAAAATGTAAGAGTGAATAACAAACTTGATCTTATTGTTGGTGCAGTGTTCAAAGATGTGGGAACAGCGTCATCACTTCAATTTGAATATATACTACCGTTCGAAATTTATAAAAAACAACGAGGAGAAGGTTTTAACTGGGGCGATTTTGATCACCCTTTATATGTGAAACTTAATGACCCAAAGAATGCTGAATCAACACTGGCTAAAATTAATGAGAGTGCCCAAAAAGCGCAGAAGAATGAAGGTGTATCATATTATATGCAGCCCTTCACAGAGTATTATCTGAATAGCCAATATGAAAACGGCAAACCTGTTGGAGGTCGAATAAAATACGTTCAGATATTTTCCATCGTAGCTATTTTCATTCTCATCATAGCCTGTATCAATTTTATGAACATGGCTACAGCCAAAGCGGCAACACGGTCGAAAGAAGTAGGTATCAGAAAAGTAGTTGGTGCCCAACGCACATCACTTATATTTCAGTTCATTGCAGAGTCTACCGTAATAAGTTTTATCTCTGCCATGCTTGCATTGATTTTTGTAACGTTGCTCCTGCCCTACTTCAATTTATTGGTGCACAAACAAATTGAAGTTAATTTCGTTGATTTTAATTTTTTAACAACCTTACTTATCATCGTTCTTGTAACAGGAGTGTTGGCCGGAAGTTACCCTGCATTTTTTCTATCCTCCTATCAGCCCGTTAATGTGTTAAAAAACTCTTCGTCACAACGTATGAGCGGATCTTCTCTGCGCAAGGGTCTTGTTGTTTTTCAATTTGCGTTAACGGTGATATTGATTGCCAGTTCACTCATCATCTACTCACAGATAAATTTTATTCGCAATAAAAACGTTGGCTATAACCGTCAAGCTGTATTATCATTCAGTATGCGTGGCGACATGGCCAAAACCTTTGATGCGTTTAAAAACGAAGCACTTGAATACCCTGGAATAAAACTGGTATCGCGTGCCGATAATAGTCTTGTACAGGTAAACAATCAAAACGGCTCTGTAGAATGGCCAGGCAAACCTGAGAACAGCAGCGTATTTTTCAGAACAGTGGTAGTCGATTATGATTTTCTGGAGACAATGGGTTTACAATTAAAGGAAGGAAGATTCTTCAGCAAAGATCACAACGACACCAGTACGTTTGTGATCAGTGAACGCGCCGCCAAAATAATGGGTTTAAAAGAACCTGTCGGTACCCGAATTGTACAATGGGGAATTCCTGGTACAGTAATAGGAGTTGTAAAAGATTTCCACAGTCAGTCACTGCATCACGCCATTGACCCGATTGTATTTATGTGTAATTACTCTTGGGCAAGTCAGGTCTTTATAAAGTTTGATCCAACACAATTACAGCCTGTCGTTCAAAAAGTTGAAAGTATCTACAAGAAATACAATTCACAATTTCCGTTTACATACTCATTCCTGGATGACGATTTTGAAAAGCTTTATAACAATGAAAAAGTAACAGGCTCACTGGCCTTGGGATTCACAATTATGGCCATCATTATTTCAGGTCTTGGATTACTTGGACTGGCTGCCTTTACAGCCGAACGGAAAAAGAAAGAAATAAGTATCCGCAAAGTACTTGGCGCTTCCGTTGCAGGCATCGTATCCATGATGTCAGTTGACTTTATTAAACTGAGTGCCGTGGCATCAGTCATCGGCTGCCCTATTGCCTACCTATTGATGCAACAACTACTGGAAGGATACGCCTATCACACCGAACTTAAGTGGAGTCTCTTTGTTGTCACCGCTGCTTGTGTGTTATGTTTTTCATTACTAACCGTAGTGTTTCAGGTTACAAAAGCAGCAATCGCAAATCCTGTAGATGCGTTGAGAAATGAATAAACAATTTCAAATTAGCAGATTTCAAATTTCAGATTGGAAGAGTATAAACTACTCAGCTTAGTTTTCTACTCACTAATCTGAAATATGAAACTTGAAACCTGAAATTACTTAAGCCGTCTTCTTATAATTCACAATAGCCCAGCCATTCAACACCACAGCAAAGGCAACGACTTTTAACAGATGATATTTTACATCGGTGAAGGTGCTACCTTTCAAAACAATCATGCGCATTACTTCAATGAAGTATGTTACCGGATTAAGTTTGGATATAGTTTTTGCCCAGTCTGGCATGCTATCAATGGGCGTGAAGAGACCGCTCATGAGCAGAAAGATCATCACAAAGAAAAACGCTATAGACATGGCTTGTTGCTGCGTATCACTATAGGTTGATACAAGAAGGCCGAAACCAAGTACAGCCAGCAGATAAATACCAAGAAAGCCATACAATAAAAAGAGACTGCCTTGTGGTGCAATGCCGTATACAAGAAATGCAATAACACCAAGCCCTAAACTAAACACAGCCATGCCCAACACCCAGAACGGAATAAGCTTGCCGAGGATGAAATGATGTTTTTTGATAGGTGTTACATTGATCTGCTCAATAGTGCCAATCTCCTTTTCCTTTACAATGTTGAGCGCCGACATATAACCACCAATCATAGTAACGAGTACTGCAAGAATTCCAGGCACCATGTAGAACTTGTAATTAAGGTGCGGGTTATACCAGTTTGATGAAGCGATGTCGATAACAGGCATTGGGTTGAAGCGCTCCTCGCCTATCCACTCAAGACGAATCTCGGTGTTGTAGTCGCGGATGATGTTGCCCAGGTAAGATCCACCTAGTCCTGCCTTGGATCCATTGATGGCGTTGACAGCGATGAATAATTTTTGTTCGTTCTCACGTATAAGATTGCGCTCAAAACCTGTGGGGATTTCAAGTACAAGGTCAGCTTCATCTTTTTCAATGAGTTTGTAAGCATCGTTGAAAGTGGCGTTGTAACCGCTGAGTTTGAAGTAACCGGAGGCCGTGATCTTTGAAATGAGACTCCGTGAATACGCCGAATGATCGTGATCAACAATGGCAATGTTGATATTCTTCACTTCATAATCAGCAGCTAACGGAAGGATTAGTAATTGAATGAGTGGCACCATGAGGATCATGGGTAACAGTGATTTGTTACGGAAGATCTGCCTGAATTCTTTTTGCAATAGAAACCTGATTGTTCTCATGCTAGTCGGGTTTTAAAATTACGAAGGGCCATGATTTGGAGGAAAGCTGTCATGCCAAAGAGTATGAGTGTCTCCTTCCAGATAGCCGTAAAACCTACGCCTTTGATCATAATAGCTTTTACAATAATGTAGTACCATTTAGCCGGTACTACGTTTGATATAATTTGCAAGGGCAATGGCATATTCTCTAATGGAAACATGAAACCACTGAACAGCATGGTTGGTAACAACATGCCCATGAGAGAAAGTAACATAGCGGTTTGTTGTGATGCTGTGACTGTGGAAATTACAAGTCCAAGGCTTAATGCTGTAATGATAAATAAGGTGCTGACAGACATCAACAGTATGAGGCTTCCGTTAATGGGCAAGCCCAGAGCAAAGACGCTTAACACTAATATGATGGTTAGGTTGATAAGCGAGACTAACAAATAAGGCACTGCTTTGGCAAGAATTACAAGTATAGGCTTGAAAGGTGACACAAGCAGAATTTCCATAGTGCCAAGTTCTTTCTCGCGTACAATGGAAATGGATGTCATCATAACGCAAACAATCATTAACACGAGCGCCATAACACCTGGTACAAAGTTAGGTGCACCTTTTAATTCAGGATTGTAGAGCATGCGCGTTTCAGGTATGATGCGATAAGGCAATTTGGTATTTCCCATCACCTCGTTTTGATATTCGTTTATGATCAACGTTAGATAGTTGGTCAGCGTGGTGGCAGTGTTAGGATCAGAACCATCGGCAATGATTTGTACTTGTGCATGATTTGTATGCAACAGATCATTATTAAATCCTTCAGGAAATATTACAGCTGATTTTATAATGCCTGATCTGAAGACAGCTTCTATCTGCTCATGACTCATTAACGTTTTCTCTACCTCAAAGTATTGACTGGCCTCGATGCTGTTGATGATTTGCTGAGAGGCAGCATCGTGCGCATAGTCAACGATAACCACCTTGGAATTTTTTACTTCGTTGGTGAGGGCGAAGCCAAACAACACAATCTGCACCACAGGCAATCCGAATAACATGAGCAATGTCTTTCTGTCGCGGAAAACGTGGAAGAATTCTTTTCGGATGAAGACGAGGAATTGTTTCATAAATAGTTACGAGCTAAGAGCTTCGAGTTATGAGTAGATTAGTTGTACAATTTATATTCGGTTCAAGATTCATGTTCAAAGCTAATTTGGTGTCAGCCAGACTCCTCACAGCTCTAAGCTCATAGCTCACAGCTATCTTCCTAATCTGCTGTTCGTTTCGCTCCTCTTGCCAGGGTAAAAAACACATCGTCCATGGAAGATGCGTTGAACTTCTTCTTCAAGTTTGTTGGCGTGTCAAGGGCTTCTATCTTGCCATCGACCATAACGGAAATGCGATTACAGTATTCGGCTTCGTCCATATAATGTGTAGTGACGAAGATCGTGACGCCTTTAGCAGCGGCATCGTAGATGAGATCCCAGAACTGACGCCGCGTAACGGGGTCAACGCCACCTGTAGGCTCATCAAGAAAAACAATTTTAGGTTGATGGAGTACAGCAACAGAGAACGATAACTTCTGCTTCCAGCCCAAGGGCAACTCTCCTACCAATTTCTTTACTTCATTGTGCAGACCAAGTAATTCAATAAGCTCTTCACTTTTGTTTTTAATCTGTTGATCCGTAAGGCCATAGATACCAGCATAGAATTTTATATTCTCCAACACGGTAAGATCTTCATACAACGAAAACTTCTGACTCATATAGCCAATGCTCTTCTTGATCTTCTCAGTCTCTCTGTAAACATCAAAGCCTGCAATGGTGGCTTCACCTGATGTTGGTTTTGAAAGTCCGCAGAGCATCCGCATAGCTGTAGTTTTACCAGCGCCATTGGCTCCAAGAAAACCGAAGATCTCTCCCGGCGCTACATCAAACGAGATTTCATTAACAGCAACGAAGTCGCCGAAGCGTTTGGTGAGTTTATTAGTTTTTATAACCGCGTCGTTCATAGTTTATGCTTTTAACAACCGTATAAAACAATCCTCAATGGTTGGTGTAATAGGCTTGATCTCTACCTGCTGATGATCTTTTGTTTTGAGATAATCTAATAAAGCCTTGATGGACTGATCATCTTCATTTTTAAATGACATATGTAAAAATTCGCCAAAGGTGAAACAGCTGAGTGTATTCTCGTAGCTGGTAATGTCTTTCAGTAACGCATAGATTTTCTCGGAGCGGATGGCAAAGAGTTTTTCGGGATACGCTTTGATAATGTTATCAGGTGTTTCGATAGATAGGATCTTGCCACTTTGAATGAGGGCGATTCTATCGCATAATGTTGCTTCATCCATATAAGGTGTAGAGACAAGGATTGTAATGCCTTGCTGTTTTAATCGCTTCAACATCTCCCAGAACTCCTTACGCGAAACAGCATCGACACCTGTGGTAGGTTCATCCAGAAATAAAACAGATGGTTTATGAATAAGTGCGCAACACAAGGCTAGCTTCTGTTTCATACCACCGGAGAGCTTGCCTGCCCTGCGATTTTTGAATGGCTCTATCTGCACATAAATATCTTTGATGAGGTTGTAGTTCTCCTCAATAGATGTACCGAAGACAGTAGCGAAGAAATTAAGATTTTCC
>DATJHZ010000066.1:0-8635 GCA_035493595.1 Cyclobacteriaceae bacterium
TAATGATATCAGCTCCAAATTCTTTTTTGAAAAGACCGAGCACTTGTGTTTTATGAAGAGAGAAGTCGTGCTTCATGGATGGCGAATCAAATTCAACAAAAAGCACTTTATTTCTGATATAGACTTTTTTGGTTCGCCTGGCAATGGGTTTTCCCACCAATCGCTCCCAGGAATCAATTAGTGTAGCCTCATCATATTTAGTGGTGAGCTTATAAGAGTTCAATAGTTCACGGATCGCGTCACCCAGCGGCTGAATTTCATTCGATCTGTCTTTTCTCTTATACATGGCGCGTAATGTTACCATTTTCCACTACAAAAACAGAGGCCTCCACTTTAATCTGTTTTAAAAGACCTTGAGTGCGATCTGGCCGGGCATCACTTATAAACAACTGCGATGCGTCATTTTTAATCAGCTCCAACAGCCTGGTAATGCGATGGTCATCTAATTTATCAAAAATATCATCAAGAAGCAGCACGGGATTAAAGCCCTTATGATTGCGAATTACTTCGGCCTGCGCCATCTTAAGGGCAATAACAAAAGATTTCTGTTGACCTTGAGAGCCGAGGCGCTTCAAATCGCCATTGCCCAAAGTGAATTCAAAATCATCACGATGGATCCCAAAACTGGTTCGCAGCAGCGCGATGTCTTTATTTCTGCTTTTTAACAGACCATCAGCAAACCGGGTCTCAGTCAATCCCGATAGGTAATTAAGGTTTGTTATTTCGCATTCATCTACCAGAAAATTATAGAACCTTCTGAAGGTGGGTATAAACTCTGTCACAAACTCTTTACGGCGTGCATGAATAGCTTCTCCTAACGGGATTAGCGTGTTATCATACATTTCCAACGCCAGCCAATCGGTTTTACCTGTTTCCTGAAACATCTTCAATAAGCTGTTTCGTTGTTTCAGGGCATAATTATATTGAATGAGGTTTTCGAGATACACCTTATCAATTTGTGAAATCATGCTGTCGAAAAACTTGCGACGAGATTCGCTTCCCTCCTTTACTAGGTCAACATCGTCAGGAGCCATTAACACAATAGGGTATTTGCCAATGTGATCGCTGATTTTCTGATACTCGGCATTTTCATTTCTGAAATTCTTTTTTAAACCCTGTTGCACGCCGCAGGTTATCTCATGCAATCTGGCATCCAGTGAAATCTGCCCTTTAATAAAGAAATAATTTTCGCCGTGGCGGATATTCTGAAAATCGGATGACTGAAAAGCACTTCGGGTAAAGGATAAATAATGAATAGCATCCAACAGATTGGTCTTGCCACTGCCATTGCGCCCCACCAAAACATTTATTTTGGCCGATACATCAAGATCTGCTTCGGGATAATTTTTAAAGTTGGAAAGGTGAATTTTTTCTATTCTCACAAATCAGGGCAGTTGATTATTCGGTCTCTACGGGCATTTACAATGTGCGGGTGTGTTTTTTTCTTTCTTATAATCAAAATTGTTTGGCTAATGTTCGTTCGGGTCTTATTTTCGCAACTCCATTCAAAATTAGGTATATGCCAGCTACAACCAAAGCGAAGAGCGAGCCTGCAGTCCGTGGGACTAAAGGCGAAAAGACGGAGATCTCAAAAGAAACATACCTTTTCTGGTATGACAGCATGCAATTGATGCGCAAATTCGAAGAACGTGCCGGTCAATTATATGGAATGCAGAAAATTAAAGGATTTTGTCACTTATATATAGGACAAGAAGCTTGTGCTTCTGGTGCTGTTAGTGCTTTACAAAAAGGAGACAAGTACATCACCGCTTACCGCGACCACGCTCACCCGTTAGCCTTGGGTACTGATCCAAAAGCTGTTATGGCTGAATTATTCGCTAAGGAAACTGGTATATCAAAAGGTAAAGGTGGCTCTATGCACATCTTTGATAAGGAGCATGGCTTTTTTGGAGGTCATGGTATTGTAGGCGCTCAGATACCACTTGGTGCAGGCATTGCCTTTGCCGAAATGTATAATAAGACAGGAAATCTTTGCATTTGTTATATGGGTGATGGTGCTGTGCGTCAAGGTGCATTCCACGAAACTCTGAACCTGGCTATGCTTTGGAAGATTCCAGTGATTTTCGTTATTGAAAACAATGGTTATGCCATGGGTACCTCTGTAAAAAGAACATCCAATGTTACAGAGCTTTATAAATTAGGAGAATCATACGACATACCGGCTGAGCCTGTTGATGCCATGAGTGCTGAAGCTGTTCACGTTGCTGTGGCTCGTGCTGCTGAGCGTGCCCGCGCTGGTGAAGGTCCAACATTATTAGAATTCAGAACCTATCGTTACAAGGGTCACTCTATGTCTGACCCTGCGAAATATCGCTCTAAGGACGAAGTTGAAGAATACAAACAGCGCGATCCAATTGAAATTGTGCGTAAAGCCATTCTGGATAAGAAATATGCAACAGAGGCAGAGCTTGAAGCAATTGACAAGCGTATTATCGAAACGGTAGAAGAAAGCGTGAAATTTGCTGAGGAATCTAATTATCCTGATCCATCTGAAGCTGTTCGCGATGTTTACGCCCAAACCGACTATCCGTACATTCTCGAATAGGCAAGAGGCTTTGTTTAATATTATGTAATTTGTAGTTTTGCGCCCCGTCCTTATTCTGAAAACCATTTCGGAATGTGGCCGGGGCTAATATTTTATAACAATGGCAAAGAAAGAACATAAGAACGATTTACTTGAGAATCCTGAAGCATTGGCGCATAGCCTTGAAGATGCTGAGCATTGGCTTGAGAAACATTCCAAAACGGCCACGATCGTTGCGGGTGTCGCTCTTTTAATTGTAGCAGGATACTTTGGTTTCAATTATTATAAGTCAAGTCAAAATGCACTAGCCCAGAAAGAAATGTTTCAGGCTGTGTACTACTTTGAAGCAGACAGCTTAGACCTGGCTCTTAAAGGTGACGGTAACAACTTAGGTTTTCTTGATATCATCAATGAATACGGCATAACTGAAGCTGGCAATCTTTCGCACTTCTACGCTGGATATTGCTTACTAAAGCAAGGTAAATTTGATGATGCCATTAGTCAGTTAAAAGATTATAGCTCAAAGGATTTATTAGTTCAACCAAGAGCTTACAGCCTTATTGGCGATGCTTATATGGAGCTTAAGAAATTTGATGATGCTGCAAGCTATTACAGCAAGGCTGCTGATTACCAGCCAAACAAATATTTTACACCAGCATATTTGATGAAAGTTGCTCTGGCTTACGAAAAGCTAAATCAGAATGACAAAGCTAAAGAAGCGTATGATAAAGTGATTACCAACTATTGGGAGTCATCAGAATATCAAAACGCCCGTAAATACAAAGCTCGTTTAGAAACAAACTCATAAGAGTATCTTGATAACATAAAGAGGGATGGTGTTTTACTATCCCTTTTTTTATTTACAACAACTACTTAAAAGTAAAACCTATGGCAGGTCCGTTAAAGTCAGGAAAAGTTAAAAGCACTAAAAGCTTATCGAAAAAGAAGTTCGCCATTGTTGTAGCCGAATGGAATGAAGAAATAACGGGGGCCCTCTATGAAGGTGCTGTTGATGGCCTTGTAGCAAATGGTATAAAGAAGGAAAATATTATCCGTAAAGATGTGCCCGGAACTTTCGAGCTCACGCTCGGAGCACAATGGATGGCTGATAAAAAAGATATCGATGCTGTTATTTGCCTCGGTTGTGTTATCCAGGGAGAGACGCCTCACTTCGATTATATCTGTCAGGCTGTAGCGTATGGTATTACAGAAGTAAACCTGAAATCAAAGAAGCCAATCATCTTTGGTGTACTCACAACATTAAATCAAAAACAAGCTCTTGAACGTGCCGGCGGAAAGTACGGTAACAAAGGAGAAGAGGCTGCGCTAACGGCGTTGAAGATGCTGGATTTTTAATAGCGCATTATAAACTAATCGAAAAGCTCAGATCATTATTCTCGTAATGATCTGAGCTTTTTCTTTTCAAGTTAGCGAGCTGTACTATTTCATTTATTAATTCCCAACACGTATCTTTTCATTAAGAAGACATCTTAAATGAAAAGATTTTTCGTGATACTCTTTTTCTTTTTAACATTTAAAGCCACGGCTCAGTTAAATGTGAAAGGAAAGGTTATTAATGAAATGACAAGGGAACCTCTCGCATTTGTCAACATCATCATTAAAAATACAAATACCGGTACCACTACTGATATTGATGGGCGCTTTGAACTTACAGCCCCGCCGACCAACTCTATTCTAATAATAAGCTCTGTAGGTTTTGAATCAAGAACATTAACGCTGAGTAATAACAATACTTCATTGGTTATTAAGCTAAGAGAAAAAGCTACACAATTAAATGAGATCATCATCAGGCCTGGTGATAATCCTGCCTTCAGAATTATTCGAACTGCTACTAAAAATAAACCTCAGCATGATCCTGATAATATTTCGTCATTCACGTATAACTCTTACAATAAGTTATACAGCACATTATTAGATCCTGATACAGCTGCGATAAAGCCAGAAGATGACTCTGTAAAATTCAAACAATACATTCGTACACATCATCTCTTCATGCATGAGAGTTATACCGAGCGTAAGTACGTGAAGCCAGATCTTAGTAAAGAAGTCGTACTAGGTAATCATCTCTCGGGTATTAAAGATCCTTTCTTCGCATTTCTGGCAACAGACTTGCAACCTCTCTCCTTCTATAAAGATTTTATTCATCTGTTTGATAAGGATTATCTTAGTCCGTTAAGTCCTGGGAGTACAACAAAATATGATTTCACATTACAAGACACACTTTATCAATATCCCGATAGTATATATGTAATTTCTTTTGAACCGTTACCCGGAAAAGTTTTCGAAGGACTAAAAGGACAACTCTACATTTCTACTGATGGATACGCTATACAATCTGTGCATGCTCAACCAGCTGACGATAAAGTATTAGTGGAAAGTCTCATTCAACAGAAATATGAAAAAGTAAACGGACATTGGTTTCCCGTGCAATTAAATTCAGAACTGCGATTCAAAGAGTTTATGATTCGTGGATTAAAACTTAAGTATGTAAGTCACAGTTATATCACCAACATTAAGATTGATGACAATGTCATCGATAAAAAAGAATTTGGATTAGCGAACATCGAGTTTGCTCCCCTTGCAAACAGACGCGATTCAATCTTCTGGAACAAATCACGTATTGGTGAGTTTGATAAAAAGGAATCGGGCACCTTTCATGTGCTGGATAGTGTTGGTGAAAAGTTGCCCGTGTTTCAGGCTGCTTTTAAAGCGATAGAAGGTTTGTTTGTTGGTCGCTTCAGAGCAGGGAAATTTTATATACCCATCGATCAGCTTGTACAATTCAATCAATATGAAGCAGCAAGGTTTGGATTTGGTTTTCAGACAGGTGAAAAAATATCACAACGCTTTATGCTTGAAGGTTATGGCGCCTATGGTATACAGGATAAAGCGCTTAAGTATGGCGGAGGACTTCAGATTAACTTAAGCAAAAACAAAGAGGCATACGTTAAAATTTCTTACAAACAAGATATCAGCGAACCCGGCAAGGCCGACTTTATAAAAAGTGCCATTGCTACACGTACTCAAGAATCACTTCGGAACTGGATGGCTTCACGAATGGATAGCATAGAACAATATCGTGTTGAGTTTACAGAACGTCCATTTCATTTCTCACAACTTTCTCTTTTCGCACAACAACAAAAAAGAAATCCTGCTTATAAATATTCTTTTACAAATGAAGAAAATGTTGTTCGTAGCAGATTCACTGTTTTTGAAGCTGGTCTGCAATGGCGCTTCGCTCCTAAAGAAAGATATGTTAAAATCGGGCAGAGCGAAGTTGTTACTGCCATGACATATCCACAGATAAATTTTGCTCTTACAAGAAGTTTTGCAGGCACGTTGGGTGGAGAATATACTTTCACAAAAGTAGAAGCCAGAGTTGATCATCAATTCATAACCCGTGGATTAGGCAAAACTACTTTTCAATTGGCGTTAGGCAACATGGATGGCGTTGTGCCCTATCCCTTTTTGTTTAATGGCAAAGGATCTAAATTCAACCAATCGTTTTTAAACAATCTGCTGGTGAATAATTATTTTCAAACTATGGGGCTGTATGAGTTCTCTGCAGATCGCTATGCATATCTCTTCATCAATCAATACATAGGACGAATTACCGGCAATAAAAGTAAGTACATCAGACCTGAGCTGGCATTGGTTCATAACATGGGCGTAGGGAGCCTGAGAAATAAAGGACTACACCAGGGTGTGGAATTCAAGACTATGGAAAAGGGTTATTTTGAAAGTGGTTTAATTGTAACAAACCTCATTCGGTTTAATTACCTGAATCTTCTGTATTTCGGAGTTGGCGCCGGTGGATTCTATCGCTATGGTAATTATGCCCTGCCTTCGAAAAGTGACAATCTGGTTGCTAAACTGGTTATAACACTTAGTTTCTAATCATTTTTTTGATACTGTAATTTTTGGCGTCGAAAAATTTTCATCTATCTGGATAGAATGACTACTTTGGTGAAGCCTAAACTTTTAACGGACAGTTGCCGTGCTCCACAATAGTCTTCTTATCGCCTTTAGAAATCTCCTTAAGAATAAAATCTATTCGTTTATTAATCTGACAGGACTGGCGACTGGTATCTCTGCTTTCATTCTCATCTGGCTTTATATAAACTATGAAAAGAGCTACGATCAATTTCATATTAACAAAGACAGAATATTCAGACTTCAGCAAGAAAGAATTAATCAAGGTAATGTAACACAGCAAACAGTGGCTGGTTGTGCCGCCGCGGGACCAGACATGAAAGAAGCTTTTGCTGAAGTTGAATACTATGTAAAGATATGTAAAGCTTCGCCAGTGCTTCTCTACAAAGGAGCGGGTTATAAGGAAGAACACGGCGGCTTCGCCTCAGAAGATTTTTTTAAAGTCTTTTCGTTCAGGTTAATTTATGGCGATGCATCACAGGTACTTAAAAAACCAAATACCGTAGTGCTTTCACAATCTGCTGCGAAAAGAATTTTCAAGCGTGAAGATCCGATAGGCAAGATCATTACATACAAAGGCAGATACGAATGTGAAGTAACAGGCATATTTGAAGACATGGCAGAGAACAGTCACATGAAGCTTGATGTGCTCATTTCTTTTGCAACGTATGATCTTAACGCTACAAAGTTTGTACTTGAAGAGCCCTGGCGATGGGATAGTTACATTACGTATGTTCAACTTCATAATAATAGTGATGCATCGGTAGTAGAAGCTAAACTACCAAAGCTTATTGAAAGTAAAACTGGTACGTGGTTGAAAGAAACGAATCAGAAAATGAATTTGTATTTGCAACCACTCACCAGCATTCATCTTTATTCACACTTCAGCGATGAGTTTGAAACAAACGGAAGTCATAAGTTGGTACTCTACCTCACTATTATTGCACTCTTTATTTTAGTCATTGCCTGGCTCAATTACATAAGTCTCGCTACAGCCAAATCTTTCGAACGTGCCAAGGAAGTGGGGATTCGTAAAGTGCTCGGTGGATATCGTATGCAACTCATTGTTCAGTTTCTCACGGAATCAATCATGCTGAATTTACTGGCGACGTTTACATCACTGCTCATTGTTTATTTTTCATTGCCATATTTTGCATCGCTTACAGGCAGCGCTATCCAACTTGAATTTTTAAACCTGGCATTCTGGAAATGGATTGTTGTTATCATTGTCGCGGGGAGTTTTGTGTCAGGCATATATCCTGCTTTTGTTTTGTCTTCCTTCAATCCTGCGTATGTATTGAAAGGCAAATTTTCAGGATCAACCTCAGGAAGAGTTATGCGCAATGTACTGGTACTTGTGCCATATGTAACAGCTATATTATTGATCAGCTGTCTCTACATTATTTTCAAACAGATTTCATTTCTAAAAAATCAGGAGCTTGGTTTTGATGTAGAACAAAAGTTAGTAGTGCGAGACTCTGAAGTGTATGACTCTCTCTATGAAAAAAAGTTATCCTCGTTCAAACAAGAAGTTGTAAGAATTCCGGGTATTGAAAAGATGACGTACGTGGCGACGTTACCCGGGCAATCTATTGATCGTTATGCCAACAGCGTAAAGCGTCTTAAGGCACCTGACACTGACGTTAACCAATACAAATACATTAGCGTTGACGAGCACTTCATTGAAGTACAAGGGTTGAAGCTTATCGCTGGCAGAAACTTTACAGATCAAAGTAAAAAGAAAGAGGTAGTGCTTATTAATGAATTAGCATCTACAAGACTTGGTTTTTCAAAACCAGAAGAAGCTGTTGATGAAGAAATAGTTTTCAGAGATGACACAGTACGTGTAATTGGCGTTGTGAATAATTTCTATCACGAGTCTCCAAAAAATCCATTGTTGCCGGTGATCTATCCTTACAATCCTGATGGAGGTTTTTTCTTTTTGATTCCCGTAAAAGCATCCATTGCACAAGAAAAGGTTGAAGCTATCCGATCATTATTTGGTGAGATTTATTCTGGACAACCTTTTGACTATTTTTTTCTCGATGATTTTTATAACCACCAATATCAGGCCGATGTACGCTTCGAAAAAATTGTAGGCCTATTCTCTTCACTGCTTATTCTCGTAACTGCACT
>DATJHZ010000067.1:0-5856 GCA_035493595.1 Cyclobacteriaceae bacterium
CCCGGTTGTAATTTATCGCGGAAGCTTTCAAAAGTAATATCAAGTTCTTTGTTTGTGTAAGGAACAGTAACGACAAAACTTTGTGAATAAAGTCTGTTCTCTTTTATGAAAGTATAATGAACACCAATGTTACCACGATATCCTTCTTTAACAGGAATCTCAAATAAGCGTTGTTCATTTTTAAGCGTTAACCATTCCTTGGAAAGAATCTGTCCATCACGTTCAATTTCATAAAGCACCATAATCTTTTCTGAAGTACCCGTTGAGAAAGAAGCCTTATCTCCTGGCTCTACCAACAACTTCACACCTTGAAAATAATGAACAGCAGGTGTCGGTATTTCCTTTGAAGAAGGAGCATAAACGGTAAAGTAACTAACCTCTTTTACGTCTTTGCCATCCTTATCTTTTGCTGATATTTCCAGCACATATTCTCCGGTGTGCCATTGGGCAAGATCATTCAGTAAAAATGTTTTTGCTTCGGCTGTATTGAAGTTTAGTGTAAATACTTCTTTGTCTTTAGTCCACTTAAATTTGTTTGTTTCGTCTTCAAACAAATCGTGTGGAAAGAGTTTATAGTATTCTTCTTGTGTATATAGTTTACGATCGGCTTGTGCCCACATCCGGTTACGGAAAGCCTTTGCCGGAGTTTTGAGCGAAAAGATTTTAATTTGTCCGCTCGCAGCTTGAAACTCACCTGCCAGATTGGTAGTCTGAATTGCAAACTCATTCTTCTGTTTAACATCTTTGTTGATGTTATTGATCGGAACACTAACCAGCAATGACTTATATCCGACGGATACGGAAGTGCTTGAACTATGTGTCTCGCCATTGATATCCGTTACATCGGCATATACGGTATAGGTAAATGTTGGATCTGACGATTGATCAACCGTAAGATCTGGGATCGCTGAAAAATCTACACCAAATTTACCATTGACATCTGATGTTGTTTCACCACTTATAATTTCCATCTCAGGCGATGAAGGATAATATCCCCAACGGCACCACCACCAGAACGGAAAATTAGCAACGCGCACTACACGATATTTCACTTGCGCGCCATCAATGTTGGCACCTGAGTATGCACGGGCAAAGCCTTCAACTTTTACAGATTCATTTAATCTGAAAGATCCTTTTACCGGATCAAAGCCAACTTCAAATTTGGGGCGTTTATACTCTTCTACCGAGAATGAAATATTACCACTACCATCGGTGTTCTGCAATTGCATCTCTCCGGTTAGTCCGGTAGATGGCGCAGTAAACGTTCCGCTGAAAGTTCCATATTCATTGGCCTTAACATCAACATGTCCTTGCTCCTGGTAGTTAACATCAAGTAATCTGATTGTAGTAGAATAGCCGGGCATGATCTTCGGGTTCTTGCCATCGGTATTAACTACAAGTCCTTTAAAGTAAATGGTTTGTCCAGGACGATAGATGGCTCTGTCAAGAAAGAAGAACGTCTGCATATGTGATCCCGGCTCTTCATATTTATATTGATTGAGGGTACCATTGCCATAATAGTAATTTTGTCTGTCGATAGATTCTGTACTATTAACATCTGCACCTTTGCTGAAGTTTACATAGAAGCTTCGGCTCTCTTCTCTCTTCATCAACGGAATCTTGAAATATCCGGCAGCATCACTTGTGAAAGTTCCAGCCTTCACACCTTCATAATAACCTTTTGAATTATTGTACTTGTTAGCAAATACATCAGCTTTAACACCGGGTAAAGGCTCACCTGTTTTTCGGTTTAATATAAAAAATTCAGTTCCCCCATCAGTAGCATTACGATGCAGATAGCTAATGTTAGATACTACAGTGAAAGCATAGGCCAGTGCGTTATTACCCGTTGCAAAATCTGCACGATTGCTGTACAATACCATGTACTCTCCTTCTGGTAAAGCATCGAGTTTTACTTCAATGTCGTGAGATTGATAATCACCATCATCAGGAAGTTTGAATGTGCCTTTCTTTACTGGCACTTTAGGAATCCAGTATTCAAGAAATTTTTTCTCGCGGTCGCTGTAATAATCTTTTTCAAGTTTGCGGCGTAACGTACGTACTTCATCACGCGTAACTTTTATAATTCTGTAATTCAGATCTGTAAAATTGCGATAGCTAACCAGACTACGAAAAGGTTCATTCGGCAGGTTGTTCTCTTCTATGACAGCGCTAACGGATTTATTTCGAATATCTTCCTGAAGGTTCTCACACATAATGGCACCATCAGAATCTGGAAATCTCTTCTTCGCTTCTTCACAGATCTCATACGCTTTTTTCAAATCCCACTTATGATCATCTGATTGCAGCGGTTTATACAATGCCGCAGTTTCCACATAAACACCAGCTTTCTCTACAGTTACTTTTCCTACCACAGCATTAGCCATTACACGAGCCACTAATTGCTCAAGGGCTTTCAGGTATAAGTCATTCTTATTTTGTAATGTGAGATTCGATTTTACAAAGTGAAGCCGTTGCAAGTCAACATCAACAAGTGCACCCGGGTCTTTATCATCCAGATGAAAGCGAATCAGATCTTGTAAAATAACCAGCGCATGAAACTTCATCGAGATCGTATCACGCGTTTCAATTTTCAGAGTTGCGAAAGCAGAAGCATCATTTAGATATTCGCCTTTATTTAATGTGAAAGCGTAAGATGGTCTTGTCAGGTCAGGTTCATCCTGCTGATAGAAATCAACAGCCCGGTGAGCGAGGAAATCATATAGTGTAGGGCGATACTGTTTTCCTAATTCGTTGCCTTTGTAAATAACAGGCTCGTAAACATCAACCTTCTCAGTTTTACTTTTCTCAACATCCTGCAGGCTTAGGTTATATTGAGTGAAAGTCTCCTTTACAATTTTGGCCAGGCTCCATGTTTCAATATCATTCTCGTCGGTATTAACAGTTTCGCTTCTGTTAGCAAATTCATAACGGTTGTTCTGATAGTATTGCCAGTACATCTCGCCCAGCATAGAGTGTAGTATTGGCTTTGTTGGAAAGGCTGCATGCTCAGCTTCTTCCTTTAATCTGTTCAGGTTTTTAACAAAACCATTTTCCTCTTTGTAGTCCGTAAACTTAAGCTGGTGGATAACAGCTTTCACTAACTGCCCGCTGTTCTTATCTGCTTTAGCATGAGCATAGATCTCGTTCACTGTTTTTAATGCCGATTCCGGAAGGCCTTTGCCTTCAAAATCACTTACTTCATTCCAGGCTTTTTCGTAGTTAAATGGATTCATGGTTGTTGTTGTTTTCTGTGCCTGCGTGCATTGCAAAAAAAGGAGGGCAAGCACCAGCATTGTAAGTTGCTTATTCATGGCAATTAGAATTATAAGTAATGTAAGTGGAATTCAATATTTCCCCAAAAGTCACAACATGAGATGATAATGCAACCTTTATTCCATACGAAAATCGTAAAATAATTATCGCTTGATAGATACCCTTGAGAATCAGTCTCTTTAAAGCAATAACATGGAATAAAATCGATGAGCATCGCATGAATGTGACAGTATAAAGGGCCCTCGAATCTCGCTGTCATGACAAGCTAATACCCTCTATAAAAATGCAAATCGATGATTCTGGATTCTGTTCCTTCTCCAATTAGAGTATGTCTGCGTGGAAAAAGAAAGCAGGAGATCTGGAAAAAATTTTATTCCGTGCAATGGATTGCGATGGCAAAATTCACCAAAACCTGTTTAGAAACCATTTAAAAATCAGAATATGATCTATGAAGCCATTGTTCTGTCACCAGCTTTTCATTACCTTAGGCTTAAGCTACCTAATAGTTTAACCTAAACTTATAACATTCTGGAAAGAGATGAGATAAAATCTTTACTGGATCGTATCGCATTAAGCGATCCGGAAGCCTTTGGCCAGGTCTTTAGGAAGTATTCAAACAAGATTTATATCTACGCCTTAAAACTCACCCGATCAAAAAGTCTTTCTGAAGAAATTGTTCAAGAAGTGTTTATCAAAATATGGGTGAACAGATCGTCATTAACATCCATCGATTATTTTCCATCATATCTCTACACCATTACCAAGAATCATACTTTTAATATTTTAAAACACATTTCTGTTGAAGTGAAATCGAAGGCGCAGTATCTGGATAAAAGCCTAGAGCTTCAACCCTCTTCTGTTCAATCAGAACATTACGATGATCTGAATCAAGCTGTAAACAAACTACCTCCTCAACAGCAGTTGGTTTATAAAATGTGCTATCACGAAGGTTTACGATATGATGAGGTAGCAGAAAAACTCCAGATCTCTCACCTGACAGTAAAAACTCACATGCAACAAGCCCTTCGCACTATACGAGGGTATTTCAAAAAACCTGTTCAACTGTAGTGCTGGGAGGATCAAGAAAATAATATCAATTTATTTTAATCCCGACTACTCCTTTTTTACTCCGTAGTTGTCTTAACCGTAATGTATTTTGAAATAATTGGATCTTAACTGATCCTGTTAAGCCTATATATTATGGAAAATTCACGTTTTAAAGTTCTGTTTCAACGCTATGTAGACGAAACATGCACTGAGAATGAATTGGAGGAATTGATGACTTTAATCAGCGAAAGCTCCAGCGATGCTGAATTAAAACTCTTGATGGATGAATTATGGTTGAACCTTCCACCAGAGAAACATCAACATCTTACTAATCTCCAGAGTGATACCATATTAAAAAATATTCTGCCAGAGTCAAATGAAGAAATAGCTGATATCAATGAACAATCTTCATTTCCATGGTTTAAACTGGCTGCTTCAATATTATTGTTAGCAGTAGCAACTGGGGCTTTCTATTATTACTATTCTAATAGGACAGTTTCTAATAAATCAATATCGCAATCAGATGTTGATCTCTCCTCTCCAATTGAGCATCAGTATATCAAGTTACCAGATGGAAGTACCGTCGTTTTGAATAACAATAGTACACTTGACTATGCTGAATCATTTGATGACAAGCCAACAAGAAGTGTAACATTACATGGTGAGGGGTACTTTGACATCAAGCGTGATGCATCAAAGCCTTTTATCGTCAATACAAATAATCTTAAAACAACCGTACTCGGTACTGCTTTTAACATCAAAGCCTACAGTACTGATCATAACATCACAGTAACGGTAATTCGAGGAAAAGTTAAAGTTGAGAATGAAAAAGCCATCATTGGAATCATTACACCTAATGAACAAATCATTTTCGATACTGAAAAATCGAAAGGCCTTCAACAAATTGTAAACAGCAAAGAATCCGTAGCATGGACGGAGCATGATTTGTTCTTTGACAACATTACAGTAGAAGAAGCTGCGCTGAAGTTAAAAGAGCGGTTCAAGGTAATCATCAACATTGAAAATGATAAGATCAAGAATTGTCGCTTTACGGCCACGTTTGTCAGAGGTGAGAATCTCGATCAGATATTAAGTGTGCTCTGTGAATTTAATAATGCTCAGTATACGCGTGATGATAAAGGTAACATAGTTATTAAAGGCCATGGATGTTAAAATGAACTAGTCAAAATATCACAACCTAATAAACCTGATTCTAAACCTATAAACCCTTATGAGATAAAAGTTAAAGTATAAACTATAACAAAAAGAGTTCTCTGCCCAAGGGGCAGAGAAACTCAGAATGTTCTGTTAACGACTGCAATCGTGTAACAGAGCTGTTTTAAATAACTCGACATCACTTAAAACCTTTAAAAATATGAATTTTTCTACAAAAGAAGTAGAAGCCAGGCAGGCCTTTGCCATTGAAGCAGGTCCTGTCAAGAAAACTACGGATTCCCGAAAATTATTAGTTAGACAGATTATGCGCATTGGAGTTTTAGTGGTCTCAATACTTTCTGCAACACTACAGGTTAT
>DATJHZ010000068.1:0-3653 GCA_035493595.1 Cyclobacteriaceae bacterium
CTGGATCCCAGGAGACTATGACACGAATGAGTATCAGTACACTACATCAAAGATTTCAGAAATTCCTCAACTGATGTCGAAGGCAACGATGGATATTCATGCGCAGCAACCTATCAAAGAACTTGCTGTACAAACACCATCGATGATGAAATCTGCTGATGGACTTTACATCAACATTCATGAAGCGGCATTGATTAATTATCCAGCCATGACATTAAATGTTAATACGAAAGATTTTAAATTCAGCTCACACCTTTGTCCTGATGGAGTAGGGAATAAGGGTTACATGCAAACTGAAGCGAGATCACCCTGGCGCACTATTATTGTAAGTGATAAAGCTGCTGACATTCTTGCTTCGAAAATGATTTTGAATCTGAATGATGCTTGCACATATCCTGATGTATCATGGATCAAGCCTGTGAAATACATGGGCGTATGGTGGGAGTATTTTGTAGCAGGCAAAAGCACATGGGCCTATAGCAATGAAAACAATGTTAGAATAGATCAGGACTTCAGTAAGTTGACACCCAGTGGTAAACATGGTGCAACGAACCAGAACGTAAAAAAATATATTGACTTTGCTTCTGCAAACGGCTTTGATGCTGTGTTGGTAGAAGGATGGAACACAGGTTGGGAAGATTGGTTCGGCAACTGGAAAGAAGAAGTGTTTGATTTTGTAACACCCTATCCTGACTTTGATGTAAAAGAACTTAATCGTTATGCAGCCTCAAAAGGAATCAAGATCATGATGCATCATGAAACCTCAGGTTCAGCTACAAACTATGAGCGTCGTTT
Source organism: Cyclobacteriaceae bacterium (assembly GCA_035493595.1). Taxonomy (GTDB): domain Bacteria; phylum Bacteroidota; class Bacteroidia; order Cytophagales; family Cyclobacteriaceae; genus DATCRE01. Next base: position 796 of record DATJHZ010000068.1, read on the forward strand.
AGACAAGGCCTTTAAGTTTATGGTTGATAATGGTTACAATGCTGTGAAGACCGGTTACGTTGGCTCGATCATTCCACGTGGTGAACATCACGACAGTCAATGGATGATTAACCATTATATTCATGTAGCACGTACAGCAGCTGATTATAAAATTATGGTAAACAGTCATGAAGCTGTAAGACCAACAGGACTTTGCAGAACATATCCTAACTGGATTGCACAAGAGTCAGCCCGTGGCACAGAGTATGAAGCGTTGGTGAGTACAGGTTTACCACCAGAGCATACTACCATACTTCCTTTTACACGATTGATGGGCGGACCAATGGATTACACACCTGGTATTTTTCAAACCGATCTTTCATACTATGGAACAGGAAGCAAGCAACGTGTTAATACTACGTTGGTAAAGCAATTGGCTTATTATGTTACCATGTACAGTCCATTACAAATGGCGGCTGATATGCCAGAGAACTATGCCCGTTTCCCTGATGCATTTCAATTCATTAAAGATGTTGCTATAGATTGGGATGAGAGCTACATCAAAGAAGCAGAGCCTGGCGATTACATTACCATAGCACGTAAAGCAAAAGGTAAAAACGAATGGTATGTTGGTGGCATCACCGACGAGAATCCACGTACAGCAACCGTTGCATTTGATTTTCTCCCTAAAGATAAAACCTACATCGCCACCATTTATGCCGACGGCAAAGACGCCAGCTATAATACAAAACCACAAAGCTATTCAATCACTAAAGCGCTGGTAACTTCTAAAAGCATTCTTAAGCAACAGCTGGCCGCAAGCGGCGGTGTTGCCATCAGTATTAAGGAAGGAAGTAAAGAAGAAATGAAATCGTTGAAGAAGATTTAGATAATGTTTTTGTATTTGAAAAAAGCGGAGGTAATACTCCGCTTTTTGTTTTTTAAGATCACTTAGCAAGTAAATTTTACAATTCGATTTTATTGTCAGATATTTTTACGTGATCGCAATTTTCCAGATCTACTAAATCATTGACTGTTATTGGTAATTTACTTTTGATCTTATTTTCTGAGAATATTATACTTGAGCTGCTACGGGCGCCAAGAGGTTTTTTACTCTGTAATTCGAACAAATTATTAGTGATCGAAATATTTTGATGTACAGCTCCTTTGTACTCTTTATTTTCTGGATGAATGCTGATAACGGGTTCTCCACATTCTGTAAAGGTATTATGCTTAATGGTGAGGTTTCTAACCAAGCCAGATTCAAACCAGTTTTCAGCATCGTCTTCCACTAAGATTGCGCTGCCTTGTGTTCTTACAAAAGTATTTTCTTCAATCAGAATCTTGCGGCGTGTGGTGACGAGAATTCCACGGGTTGGAATTCTGGTTATGGTATTATGATGGATCCATACGCTGGGTGTCCATGAAATATTTTCGATTACATCGTCCAGATGGATGTCATTGGGGATTGGAGTTTTAAGAGTTAAAAGAATTTCTTTGTCATTTAGTTTCTCAGTTTTTAAGATAACATTCGTACTATACTCGAGCAGGCTTTGCGCCCGGATAAAACTAATGCTGTCGCCTGAAGTGAATGCATCAAAACCATAGGTTTGATTATGCATAAACTGAATTTTGATTTGTGTTGGACTTAGCTTTTCTGCAATTCGTAAATGTGTACCGTGTACGTTAATGGCATCGTCATTGGCGGCAGACAGGTAGCTATTTTTAATCTCAAGTTGACCTCTACAACCAGAGAAGTGTAGGATATCTGCCCAGGCAGAACAGGTTCTCTCTGAATTTTCATCAGGCTTTACAATAACAGAATCCATAATGATGTTTTCACAGAACTGACTCACTATGCCCATTCCGTGCATGAAATAGATGCGAATGTCATTGAGTGAAATGTTTTTACTTCGCTGCATAAAAATGCCTGCGCAGTCCCTCAATACATCACGAGTTTGATAAACCAAGCCAGCCTGAAGTCCGGGGTTGTGTTTGAAATAAGCTCTGACGTTGTCATTATTTTTTGAAAACCTAACGTTGCTCAAGGATAAATCTGTTCGTGATACCGCACCCGTTTTTAAATCCAATGATTGCCAATACCATCCTGGTGTGTGTCGCCATCCTTCACCTTCCCAGGTTAATACACTGTCCGTAATGCTGTACCTGGTATCCTTATTGATTTTCAGATCGGCATACTTGTCTGTTACATTCAGTACGGTTAGCTCTGACACAGTAGGGCGGTGGTAATCAAAACTGATACCATTCATACTGATGTTTTCACAGTGATCAATACATGTTTCAATCATTTTACCTCGAAGTACAATTTTAGCATCACGTGCATTGACTGAAACATATTTCGATTGGGTAAGATAGATAGCCAGTGCCTTTTGCTGATAAGGAGCATCATTTGTATTTGAAATATGAAACATTGTTTTAAATGCGCTATCGGGAAAGAAATCATATCGACCGGGGGCAAAACTAATTTTAACAGGCAATGCTTTGGTACCATTAGCCATGATGATTAACGACTGCCTGAATGAACCTGGATTGGTAATGATTAACTGATCCCCCGCAGCAAGGATCATTTCATTAACTCGTTTAAATGTTTTCCACGATTTGTTAATGCTGGTGCCTGTATTCCTATCGTTTCCTCTTTGGGGATCAATATAATATTTGCACTTGCCGGGTGATATTTTCCGATCTGTAAAGGAAGGATATAATGCTTCTTTTTGAGCGAGTAGTTTGTTTGTATTACCTGTAAGGATGACTAAAATTGTCAGGAAGCAGAACTGCTTTATTCTTTTCATTTATTCATTCATGTTCGCTTAAAATTAAGATTAATAAATCGTTTATACTTCCTGTTGAAGTGCAGATCA
>DATJHZ010000069.1:0-3417 GCA_035493595.1 Cyclobacteriaceae bacterium
ATCTTCAAAGCCTTCTAATTTATAAGCGTAGTGATTATTCTCAGACTGAATAAAATTTAATGCAGAGAACTCAAATGTTATTACAGACTGATCGTATGTTAGTTTTATCTCTGATGTTTCATTTATAGTTCGATTCAGAACGGGGCCTTCAGCTTTGGGGATAACTTCTTTATTGAAAATTTTAAAACTTGTCAATGCGAGTGGTGGTGGAAATTTGTTATTCTCGGTACGCTTAATCACCTCAGGAACAAACAGGCTGAAACCATTTATTCCACCGAATAAAAATTCTCCTTTCTGAGTTTTGAATGAAGCGTTGATGTTAAACTGATTGTCTTGCAAACCATCATTAACGTGATAGCTTTTTATCTGATTGGTTTTAAGGTCAAGCCACGCAAGACCACGTCCTGTACTTACCCAAATATTCTCATGATTATCACCTGCTATTCCTGAAACAGTATTGTCAGGCAAACCATCATTTTCTCTAAAGGCTTTAAATACATTGGCAGATTCATCATATAGATTCAAACCTTCAAAAGTTCCAATCCAGATGTTGCCTTTCAGATCTTCTGAAATGGTTCTGATCCAATCATTACTAAGACCATTCGTATCCTGATGATCAAACTTAAATACTGTAAATTGATTAGACTTATCAGATAATAAATTCAAACCTTGTTGTGTTCCTATCCATAATCTTCCTTTCGTATCTTCATACATTGAGCGTACCATGTCATTGCTCAGATTTGAGTTAACACTGGATAGTTGCGTAAACTTATTGGTTGAGCGATTATAGATATTCAAACCTCTGTTCGTGCCAGCCCATACGCGATGCTTGTCATCTTCGAGCAACGTCCATATTACATTATCGCTTAGTTGTGATGCATCGTTTATCTGGTAGCGATAAAAGGTCTTTGTTTTAAGATTATACTTGCAGAGCCCGCCTAGATAAGTGCCGATCCACAAATAGCCATCATGATCTAACAAGAGCGAAATAACACGATTATCGCTCAAGCTGTTTCTATTTCTTTCATCATAAATAAGATTTGAAAACTGACCTGTTAACCTGTTAAAATAACAGAGTCCGCCACCATCCGTACCAATCCATAAATTTCCATTCTTCTCTTCTGCAAATGATGTTACTGAGTTGTTGCCATTAAAGGTTGGCACTTTGTAGTGAAAGAATGCCTCTGTATTCTGATCAAAAAAGTTGATACCACCTGCATAAGTGCCAAGCCAAACTCCACCTCGACCATCACTGCTGATAGACCTGACGACGCTATTATTTAAACTCTTTGAGTTATACGGAGAGTGAATGACATGATGAAATGAATTTCTGTCCGGATCAAATATATCAAGGCCATTGCCATCTGTACCAATCCATAATTTACCATCATCATCTTCCCAGATTATATTCGTGAGATCATTAGACAACCCGTTTGCCTCACATGGCTTTTTAAGAAAAGCTTTAAATGTTTTTGTTTGAGGTTGGAAGAGATTGATACCACCGCCATACGTAGCGATCCAAAGTCGATAATGTTTATCTTCAATAATACTCCGTACGTTATTGTCTGTTAAAGATCCAGCACTATTAGTGTGATGAAATTCAAGAAAGGAATTTGATTTTAAATCATGTACATACACACCACTCGACGTACCAACCCATAAATTACCAAGGTGATCTTCTATGATGGATGGAATAGTATTGTATTGATCATTATTTTTATCAAAGAGATTTGGAAATGGTTTGGAGAAAGTGTTCCTCGCTTCATCGAATAAGTATAAACCATGATCACTACCAATCCAAAGATTTCCTTTTTTATCCTGATAGATTGCGCGAACCGGCACACCATTGAAGAAGTGCGTATCAAAACGATCCATCTTCCTGTTAAACAAGTCGAGACCATTCACAGAGCCAAGCCAGAGTCGCTGCTTCTTATCTTCAAATACGGCGTAGGTTATATTACTGCTAATGCTGAAGGTATCTTCTTCGTTCGAACGGAAGTTTGTAAATGAATAGCCATCATAACGACTCACACCATTTTCGGAGGCAATCCAGATAAACCCGCGACTGTCGCGGATCACAGAATTCACTGTGTTACTTGGCAAGCCATCATCAACAGTGATGTGGTGAAATTTAATGTCCTTCTCTTGCGCCGAGATATGAAAGGCCATCGCCATTAAAGACATGAACAGAATGAAGTGTAACCGTTTAGTCATGCAAGCCTTTCAGAAAATAAATCAGTGAGATTTACCAATATACTTCTTTAAATTAAAATCCAGTTATTAAGCGGCTGCTTGAATTTATTAAACGGCGAAAGAAATAGCTATACTCTGATTTTTTTAGAAATCCAGAAATGACACTTTTATCGTATGTAGAACTAAACAATATCCAATGTGTTTTAAATACATGAAGAAAATCATTCTGTTACTGTTATTATCAGGCAATGCTATGGCTCAGACATTGAACATTGAAGAGAAGGTAAAGTTTCTGGCACTTGGCGATTCGTACACTATAGGACAAAGTGTTGCTGTAAAAGATCGCTGGCCAGTTCAGTTAATTGACTCCATTCGCAAGCGCGGACTGACATGCTACGATCCACAAATTATCGCAACTACCGGTTGGCGAACTGATAATCTTAAATCAGCCATGGTAAGTGCCAACTTGAAAAATGACTACAACCTTATTTCGCTTCTCATCGGAGTCAACAATTTCTTTCAGGGTAAGACGGTAGAAAGTTACAAACCTGAATTTGAAGAACTTCTGAATATGGCTATTGCGCTTGCTGGTGGTAATAAGTCGCATGTGTTTGTTGTTTCCATTCCAGATTATGGTTACACGCCCTTCGGTCAATCCAACCAATCAAATATTAGTATTGGCATAGACGAATTCAATGATGCTAACAAAACCATTACTGCTAAACTTGGCGTAAGCTATTTTAATATCACAGATATCTCTAGAAGAGGACTCGCAGAGCCAGACTTAGTTGCCAATGACGGGCTTCATCCTTCCGGCAAAATGTATACGGAATGGGTTGAACGAATCCTTGAGGGAGCAACCATTGCAGAAAGTCATGGCGATGGAGGAACGACAACTCCGCCTGCAGATAGCACCGATACAGTGACCGGAATCAGAGATGAACAATTCGGAATTAATGTATATCCCAATCCCTTTAACGATGCAATATCATTTTCCAAACTTCCCCCCAACGAAAACCTGACTATCTGTTTCATGGATAGCAAAGGTGCTCTAGCCTTGGCTAAAAATTTATCCGGAGATGTAGCATCCATTGTGACACCTCAACTTGCCAATGGTCTGTACTATTATCGATTATCAAACTCAAAAGGAGTCATCAAACAAGGCAGATTGTTCAAATCAGCACATCCAGACCGCTGATTTTGTACATTTTTATAAAGTCGAAC
>DATJHZ010000070.1:0-15936 GCA_035493595.1 Cyclobacteriaceae bacterium
TTGGTTTGTTCCACCATTCTTTTCCCATTGTTGAATATTTGCAGTACTCGCATCCGCTACTTCAAGGCATTTAGCACTGTTACGGTTACGAATATAAAACCAACCATCTTCTACATATTCAAGATACCACTGTTGGTTCACGCTTTTAACGTCATCCCATACGATTATATTAGTACCATTATCCAGTGAAAAGTTTAATACATCAGGCACTTTGCCGCTGTGCACGGCAGCAAATGTGAAGTAACTAAAGTCACCACCCACTCGTGAGTCTACTGGCGTTACATTCCATTGCTGGTAGGTTGCACCTGTGTTAGCGCCTTGCTGAAGATTGGCGCCTGCATTTGTAGCACCATAGGCTACTTGCATCACGTTGCCACTGTTACGGTTTACCAACATATAGCGGCCGTTGATAACAGGTTGGATGTCGTCACCCCAAGTGATATTTACAACTCTTTCAGCATTTGTCTGTCCTTGTTGATAACCAGTGCCACCAGGTAACACCATGGTATATTCGCGTTGAGGGCCATAGCCGTCATAATATACATCTCTATCCTTTGAGACAAAACGATAAGTGGTCGCGACAGCTTGCCGTTCAGATGTGCCACCAAAGGCTTGTACTTTGCCATCAGGATTTTGATAGACCGATGCAGCAGTCCAGTTAGGTCGGTGTTCCGCATAGCCTAGTCGCTTACCGTCACTGGCTTTTACAAACTCTCCACGTGCCAGTTCTGCAGTGCCCCACCAGATACCAGTTTGCATACCATATTCAACACCAACCATGGCCTCCATTACGTTATGCAATTCATCATTAGTGGCATGATCACCGTTGGTACTAACCGCTTCATAAAAGCTGGCATAGTTATCAAAGCTGCCAGCAAGCTGATGAGTATTTCCTTCATCTAATTTATCCTTCAAAGGGTTGTACCATACCAGCGCCTGATCAGTATTAAGTGTGTTACCACCAGAAATACGAATGTTGTCGAAGCGGGAATTTTTTCTCAACTCATCAGCTATAGTATAAAAGTCAGTCACTGTACCTTGCCCGGTTGCAGTATTATCAGGCTCGTTAAAAGGCGCGATGGAGACTACCTCACGTCCATGTTCTTGAACACGCCTTGTTGTTACGTCCATAAGTTGTGCCCAATTCGCGGCATTACCTTTAAATGATGCATCAACGGTTGGATTGTCATCGTTGAGCATTACAACCGTATTGGGTCCAAGCAAATCAACTATACTCAATCGTTGGTTGAGTGTGTTGAGTTCTGAGGTTTGAAGGTCACCATTAACCAACGGAGATGTTGGTGTGAATGATAATCTCACTACATCCACCTGGTCAGCTCCCATAAAGGCGATGCCACGCCGAATGTTTGTTTCACTAAGCCAGGCTAAGTCTAACCCCCAGGTAATAGGTTTGGAAACGCCGGTGCCGGAAATATTAAACGAGACTGTTCTATCTGGAACAGGTTGAGCAACGAGGGAATTGCTTGCGCTGGTTGGGGTGGTAGTCTGTGCTTTAATTTGGATGATTCCAAATCCAAATAGCAACATGATTATTATTGAGATAGTACCTCTTTTCATGAATTACTCCTTCGTTTTAGTGGTTGAATGCGATAGGAACTCATTACCGGAAGCTTTTACGCCCTATCTATGTAAACCTAAGTTTAGGACGATTTCAAATCAGGGGGTATCTTGATTTTTTGTGGGGGGTATTTAAGTATTCAAACGATTTAAATCGAAAATTTTCCACTTTTTCAATCTCTAGTGAGATAGCGATTGGTTAAATGACCGATGATTGGTACATGACGGCCTTACCGATGCTGATCGTAACAGTTTTGCTTAATGGCAGTTCTCAATTGATTTATTTCTGATGCTGACAATGTCGAGTCATTGCTGGCATGACATGAAGCTTTCAATTGTTCAGGGGTTCGAATGCCCACAACAACTGTTGATACAGAAGGATTACTTAATACATACTGAATAGGAATATCAGATATAAATCGTTCCGAGGTTGATAAGTGTTTTATGACATTCTGGGCTTTATGAACTTCGTCAGAGGAATGATCAAGAAATGAAGTTGGTTCTTTATCAACCAACAATCCTTTTGCGAGAGCTCCTCTTACGATAACACCGATAGAGTTCTGTTGAAGTAAGTCAAGGCAGCTTTCTTCAGGTCTTCTGTCGAGCAGACTGTATTGCATCATTACGCTTACAATGTTAGAGCCGCTCACATATTCCCGGATTACATTGGGACGAATGGAAGAGATGCCATAGTGCTTTATTTTACCGTGTTGCTTTAGCAGCTCAAAGGCTTCGATGGTTTCATCAATCATATCATCCATAGTGCCACCGTGCAATTGGTATAGATCGATATAATCAGTCTGCAGTCTTGCCAGGCTTTTGTCAACCGATTCAAGTATATGTTTTCGGGAGGGATTCCAGTCAAAGCCATGACCACTAGCTTTTAACTGATTGCCAACTTTCGTAGCAATGATAACTTTGTCGCGGTTATTTTTGAACGCCTTGCCTACAATAATTTCGTTCTCACCATTATCGTAAACATCGGCAGTGTCGAAGAAGTTAATGCCATAGTCAAGTGCACTTTGAAGTATCATGATGTTCGCTTCATGATCGCCATGAAGTGACATACAACCAAAACTGATTTCGCTTATAAGAAGACCAGATTTACCAAGGAGTCTGTATTTCATGTGGAGCGATTATCAGTTAATTGTTATAAGTTAATCGTTTTACTGACAACAATTAACAATTAACTGATAACTACTGCACTTATGCGTACAGAGCTTCCTTTTGCTCGCTTACCTTTTCGCTGGTAATGTACTCATCGTACGTCATCAGTTTGTCGATGAAGCCGTTTGGTGTAATCTCAATGATACGGTTTGCCACAGTTTGTGTAAACTCATGGTCATGCGATGTGAAGATTACTGTGCCTGGAAAATCCTTTAACCCGTTGTTGAAAGCCTGGATAGATTCCAGATCAAGGTGATTGGTAGGTTCATCAAGGATGAGCAGGTTGGCGCCGGCCAGCATCATGCGTGATACCATGCAACGAACTTTTTCTCCTCCCGATAGTACTGAACATTTCTTAAATACTTCTTCACCAGAGAAAAGCATTTTGCCAAGGAAACCACGAACATAAACTTCATCCTTGTTTTCTTCTTCAGAAAACTGACGAAGCCAGTCAATCAAATTATCATCTGACTGGAAGAACTTCTCATTGTTTGATGGGAGGGAAGCTTTGGTAATAGTCTGGCCGAATTTATATTCACCAGAATCAGGCTTGACTTCATCCATTAATATCTGGAAAAGAGTTGTGATAGCAAGACTGTCTTTGCTCAACACAGCAATCTTATCTCCCTTGTTAACAAAGAAATCCAGGTTTTTGAATAATGGTTTTCCTTCAACGGAAGCAGATAAGTTTTCTACCTGAAGAATCTGATCACCCGCAGTACGTTTTTGCTGGAAGATAATAGCAGGGTAGCGTCTTGATGAAGGTTGAATATCATCAACAGATATTTTCTCCAGCAACTTGCGCCGGCTGGTAGCTTGTCTTGATTTGGATGCATTGGCGCTGAAGCGGGCAATGAATTCCTGAAGTTCTTTTTTCTTTTCTTCAGCTTTTTTGTTGGCTGATGAACGCTGGCTCAAGGCCAACTGGCTTGACTGATACCAGAATGAGTAATTACCAGTATATAAGTTTACAGCTTTAAAATCTATATCAACAATGTGTGTACAAACGGTATCAAGAAAGTGACGATCGTGAGATACAACAATCACAGTGTTCTTAAAATCCAGAAGGAAATCTTCTAGCCAGGTGATAGTATGAATATCCAGGTCATTGGTAGGCTCATCGAGAATAAGAATATCAGGGTTACCAAAGATGGCCTGAGCTAATAATACTCTTACTTTTTGATTACCGTTAAGTTCTTTAACGAGTTTGTAATGTTCAGACTCTTCAATGTCAAGACCGCTTAATAATGCAGCAGCGTCAGAGGTAGCATTCCAGCCATTCATTTCAGCAAACTCAGCTTCCAGTTCAGAGGCACGGATACCATCTTGCTCTGAGAAATCTGGTTTCTCATAAATGGCATCTTTCTCTTTCATGATCTTCCAGAGTTTGTCGAAGCCCATCATAACGGTATCCAATACAGTCTCCTCATCAAACTCATAGTGATTCTGACGAAGAACGGCCATGCGTTTTCCCGGATCAATTACAACCGAACCAGAATTTGGATCAACATCGCCTGCCAGAATCTTAAGGAAAGTAGATTTACCGGCTCCATTGGCGCCAATTACACCGTAACAATTTCCCCCAATAAACTTGATGTTTACCTGATCGAAGAGAACTCTCTTGCCGTACTGTAACGAAACGTTATTTGCTGCTATCATTTCTGTCTGAAAATAAGTCGCAAAGGTAGCTTATTATTCGTAATTGAATCAAGAGAATACAAACTTAGCTGATGTCCAAACAAAGAATTACTTTTGAATCTGTCAGGCAAATACACAGGAACTGATTGACCCTAATGATTCATATACCTTTGGCACTACGATCCCTTCTCACCCTAATGCTTCTGTCAACGTTTTCGGTTCTCTTTGCACAGACTGATTGTGTGCTGCGTAAGGATGAAGACAGCATCAAGGTTTACACTTGTCATAATGAAGGTTCCAAGTTTAAATCCATCAAATCTGACTTTACAATCAATACTACTTTTTCAACGCTTGTTTCTATGGTGCTTAACATAGACAACTATAACCAATGGCAATACAACACAGTAAACCCAAAGATTTTAAAGCGAATAAGTGATCACGAAATTATCTATTATGTTGAAGTCGAAGCTCCCTGGCCAGTAAGCAATCGCGATATGATTATTCACCTGATTGTTAAACAAGATCCTACAACAAAAACAGTAACGATGACGGCTGACAGTGAGCCGGATTATATTCCGCACAAAGAAGGATTGGTACGTGTACCAATGTCCAAGTCTACCTGGACGGTGAAACGATTATCATCAAAAAAGCTTGAAGTCCATTATGCTATCAAAATAGATCCGGGAGGATCCGTGCCTGCGTGGATGGTGAATATGGTTTGTGCTGAGGCTCCTTATGTTTCATTTAGTAATTTAAAGAGCAAGATTAAATCCCTGAAAAATAACCCTGCTCCCTTTATTGTTGATTAACTTACTTTTTCTTTCCAGTCTTTTATTTCCCGTTGTAAAACATCATACGATTTTTGAAGACTTTCTTCAAAGGATTCACTTGTCTTCTTAACGAAGAGATCATTGCCGGGAATAACCACTCTGACTTCAACAACTTTGTTGTCACGTTTGTCAGCTTTCTCAACACGCAGAACAACTTTATACTCTAAGATTCGGTCACTAAAGTGTGATAACTTTTCAAGCTTTTCATTTACCAGATCTAGTAAGTCCTGACGCGGTGAGCAGTCGATTGATTGAATACTGATTTTCATAAAAATGTAGTTGTTTTTCTATATTGGAAAGCTAACCAATTCTTTGAATTTTTCAACAGGATGTTTCTCATGCTTAGTGATGCTAAATGTCATGTTTGTTTATTAACTTGTTAGAATTCATTTTGCTGCATTTGTACAAAAACATGAAGATAGACAGTGCCATTTTTCGACCCGTTTCAATTACCATTTCTGAATCCATTGGAAGTGTTTCTGCTCTCGTACATGAGCCATCGGAAATGAAATATATTATGACATTAGCACACGGTGCAGGCGCGGGAATGACACATAAGTTCATGGAAGAATTAACTGTTGAACTTGGTAAGAATAAAATCGGAAGTATTCGTTACAATTTTCCATACATGGAGCAAGGACGGAAGATGCCAGACGTGCCCGCGATTGCAACTAAAACTGTGCATACCGTTATTCAAACGGCACATGATTTATTTCCCGCTACACTATTGATTGCAAGTGGTAAATCATTTGGAGGTAGAATGTCATCACAGTTACTTTCAAAAGATGACATTGAGTTTGTAAAAGGTATAGTCTTCTACGGATTTCCACTTCATCCCGCGGGCAAACCAGCAGTGGATAGGGCAGCACATCTTCAGGATGTTAAAAAGCCAATGCTCTTTCTTCAAGGAACAAAAGATACGTTAGCTAACGTTACGCTTATCAGCAATGTATGCAAAGAGTTACCAACCGCTACACTTAAATGGCTTGAGAAAGCAGATCACGCTTTCCATGTTCCGAAGCAAAATCTTATTCCTGAACTGGCATCACTAACATACCTGTGGCTTGAATCACTTTTGCTTGTGAAGTGAATTGATAGCCATCAGAATTAAGATGCTCGCCACAACACATGTAATGGCAGGTACAAGAAAGAAATACACAAAACCTGTAATAGCGAAGCCAACGATGCAAAACAAAATTGGCCACAACAAAATGTAACTGGTTCTTGGGGCATGAATACTCGCGTTTGATATAAACCAGAGGATAAAAGCGAATGCAACCAAGGTAATAATAAGGTTAATGCTCATGCCATTATAGAACTCATCATAGCTTCTTGACTGGCCACCAATCGGAACATGGACCGTTTCCATTTGCTTGAATACTTCTTGAACTTGTGGTTCTGTTGATTTTTTACGGGTGATGTGTCCCATGGTGTGCCCGGCAGCAAAAAATATTATACAAGCCGAAGCAAAGCGAAGTAACATTTTAGCCTTCATTAAAATTAATGGTTAGATCTAACCTCTAATTTAATAAGTATGGCCAATTAATGTGATGGATAGAGTTCAGGATGCAGCATATGATCTTTAACTTCCTCAATCATAGAGAGTTCCTCGCTCGTGAAATCGGCAGATTGGGACTCATTTTGAGATTGAATGAACTTTTCAAGACAGTCATAAAACTGAAGTCTGTATTTCCAGACTAATTTGCTTCCAATGGCTTCTTTGAAATTACGAACTGCAGCTTTGTCGTCTATCCAGTAAAGATCGTGAATAGTTGAGGTTGTGGAGTTATCAATGTAACCAGGCATGAACTTTAAATCTGCATGCTCAAGCCTTTTTCTTACTTCTTCTCTGAAATCCGATTTACCCGTAATATATATTGTGTTCCAATTCATTCTAATACCTAATATTGTTTTGCTTATGTTTATGAGCCGATGTTTTATTTTTTGTTGATCTTCTTTAGCCAAACAAAGTTTTCAACAACACCCTTTTCACTCACATATTTTCTTAACGTTTTAATAATCTTGTTCATTTGCTAATACGAAGATACAGTATAAAGGTTTGTTTTTACAGACAATGTATTTACAGCAAACGCGTGCAATGAAAAATATTTTTATCACATCACGGTTCGTGTTAATGCAAACGATTAAGAATCATAATTTGATAGAGGAAAATGAATAACGATAAAAATATAATCAACAAGCATAATCACATCATACTCTATACCGATGGAAGTTGTAACACACAATTTAAAACCGGAGCATGGGCTGCTATTATTTTTATTAATGATCAGAAAAATACCTTACAAGGTATTGAGCATGATACAACGCATCAACGCATGGAGCTTAGAAGTGTGATTGAAAGTTTGAAATGGTTAACACTGCATCATGCTGATAGGAGGGATGTACATCTTTACACGGATAGTCAATACATAGTCGATCTTCCGTCCAGAAGAACAAAGCTGGTTAATCAACACTTCGCTACAAGCAAGAGTATACCTATTCGCAATGCAGATCTTGTTGAAGAGTTTTATAGAGTTGTAGATTCGTTTCAGTTGCAAATCAAAAAAGTAAAAGCACATCAAAAGAAAAGCAACAATCAATATGATGGTAACAGAGAAGTTGATCAACTATGCAGAAAAGCAACCCGTAATGCACTGGCTGATTAACGGAATCACTAATTGATGATGAGGCTACTATCAACCACACATATGAAATAAGTTGTTAGGAAATCAGCATATTGCTTTAATTCAGGCCCTGCTATGATATATCTTTTTACTTTTTCACGGAATGAGATCAGAAATCACCTCAGGCAGAATGTGTGTTGATTTGAGGAGTGAATATGGACAATTAGGTTATTGCAATTATCCGGTGTAAGTTTACAATGTTTTAGCAGAAATCATTCTGTACTAGTGAAGCAAGTCTCCAAATAGCGAGTTCCTTTCTACTCCCAATAGTTTTAGCTGAAATCAAGCGCCTGATTAGTACTCATTTGTAACATTCTCGATTTTGACATTGAGAACATTCGAGTTTATCTCAGAACATTTAATCATTTATAACAATTAATATCTATTACAATGAAAGAAGGAAAAGTAAAGTTCTTTAACAACCTTAAGGGTTTTGGTTTCATCACACCATCTGATGCTACGGAAGATGTTTTCGTACATGAGTCTGGTTTGATTGATAGCATCAAAGAGAACGACAAAGTACGTTTCGAAATGGAACGTGGCAAGAAAGGCATGAATGCCGTGAAAGTAGAAGTTATTGGATAATTAATATCCTTATCTGGCATCCTATCTCAAAAATCAGATAACTCTTTCTTACAAAAATTGAGAATAAGGGTGAAGCATTTCTTTTTGGTATAGCTGGATTTATCCTGCCAGTTGCCAAAATGTTATAGTACTTGTAAACAGTAACGTTTTACTATCAATATTCCGGGTCTTACATCGGGTATTTGTAAAGCGTTACTGTTTCTATTTTGTGAAGAGTCTGGAGAACTTCGTCTTTTTGAAGGCAAAAAAAATGTCCTTCGGTATGAAGGACATCTATAATATCTGAAATTTATCAACTTTGATTACTCTGCAGCAACTGGTTCTGCAGGTACAGGTATTGGCTTGCGATTAACGTGCAGGACAAATTTCTTATCCATACTTAATTCATAAATAGCATCGCTCATTAATTCCATCGCTTTATTAGACTGCTGAAGCATAGACAGCAGATCATTGGCGATAATGGAATTTTTAATGTTATTAAGGGCCTTTCCTTTTGAAGCTTCCAGGGTAAATGAATAGCCTGACTTCACTTTTTCACCCATGGCCTTAAATTCATGAACAAACATCTTGTATTCCTGAGGCCCAACGGCCGAATCAGTCATCAGTTTAAGAAGTACCGGACGATACTTATTCCATACAGGTGCGTAAATGCTAATTTCCACGTGATTAAAGTTTGTTTATAGTTTTCACAGCGAAATCGCCGCTATGAGCGAAAGGGCCTGCAATGTAGCTCTTTTTCTGCGGACTTCATATTAAAACGTTGATTAGAAGCGATGGAATTCGCAAAGTATGGAGGAAAGAATTACCTTTGGACACAGTAAGTCTCTTATCTCATCCTTAGTTTTAATAGTCACTTGCGGACAGAACCGATTAGATTATCCCCTTGATTCGTTCTGAGTATCGTTAGCGGGATATCAAACATCGCCATAAACAATCAATGCCGGTGTTCGCTTTTTTGAATTGGATTATTATTAACTTTAAAACACACTACTAAAATCATCTATGGCTAAATCGCAAGAGACATTTAACAAGAAAGAAAAAGAGAAGCAAAAACAGAAAAAGAGGGAAGAAAAAGCCCAGAAAAAATTAGATCGTAAAGCCAATTCATCTAATAAAGAGGTAACATTCGAAAGCATGATTGCCTATGTTGATGAATATGGTAATTTCAGTTCTACCCCACCAGATCCTACAAAGAAAAGATCTGTCAATGCTGATCAGATTGAGATCGGTGTTCCCCGTCGCAGAGAAGAAGCTCCTGAAGAGGCAGGTCGCACAGGGGTGATAACGTTCTTCAACGAATCAAAAGGTTTTGGTTTTATAAAAGATGCGAAGTCTCAGGAAAGTATATTCACTCACATCAACGGTCATATAGACAAGTTAAAAGAGAACGATAAGGTTACATTCGAAGTGGAGCAAGGCATGAAAGGCCCTAACGCTGTGCGTGTTAAATTATTGAAGTAATTATATCAGTCAAAATCCATTATTGCACCATACTGCCAAAAGCGGTTGGTGCATTTTTTATTTCTCAACACCTGACATTTTTTCAATGCATGAATCTTTGTTGTCATGCCCGCCGTATGATCGATTCATACTATTTTTAATTTATGTCAATTCAAAGTGATTTCGTTAGCCAGGTAGTCGATAAAATTAAAGGTGATCAGAATGTACTCGGCCTTGGTGTTGCAGGTTCGTGGATAACAGGTGAGATTGATTCTTATTCTGATGTTGATCTTGTTTTGGTAACCACTGAAAGAGTAGCCCCGGATCGCGGACAGATGATAGCTTACGCTGCTAAGTTTGGCGACCTCTTAAATAACTTCACAGGTGAGCACGTTGGCGAGCCTCGTCTGCTGATCTGTTTATACAACAATCCACTGATACACGTTGATATTAAATTCCTGGTAAAAGAAGAATTTTACGCCAGGGTAGAAGATCCTTTCATTGCCTGGGAGCGCCAGGGTGCTTTATCATCCATCCTAGCAAGCACAAAATCAGAATGGCCAAAAATTGACTATCAATGGATTGAAGACCGATTCTGGACTTGGGTACACTATATTGCCGCTAAAATTGGCAGAGGCGAGAACTTCGAAGCACTTGAAAGTTTGTCATTCATTCGTACCAATGTAACGGCACCTTTGTTACAATTGAAGAATGGTAAATTACCTCGTGGACTCCGCAAAGTGGAAATTTCATTTACTCAGGGTGATGTGCAAAAGCTTGTTGCGACGGTGCCCGAGTATTCAACGAAATCAATAATTCGGGCTCTGCTGCAAACTATTGATTTATATCAGCAGCTTAGAGTTGAATTGTATCCAGATTCAGTGGTATTCCATGAGAAGACACAAGCCACCGTTCTTGAATATCTTGAGCTTATTTCGAGGCGGGCCTTGAATTCAAAATGACAGGTCATAAGAGATGTGTCTAATACATTTCTTAAGGTTAAGGGGCTGGATCGTCTGAATCAGCCTCAAAGCGCCCTTAAATAGAATTAATTTTTAACGACTTTTTGCGCAATTTGCAATCCCGATTTCGGTGTGGAAGGAGTTTAAATATATTCTTTTGTTATTCGCCAAAACTTCGCTTTTTTACTGATTGGAAACTCTTACATTTTTAGTTTTTAGCTATTGAAATCTCCGCTTACCATAAAAGATCTTGTCAATCTGCTTTACCAGAACAGGGAAGTAGTGGAGATGCTTTTTGGTAATAAGGATTCCCTCAATAAATCCGAGATCCTAGCTCGGGAAGATATGACGGATGAGAAGCTGGAGAAGCTGGTGGCCTACGAAATCATCCATGAAAACAATAACATCATAGGGCTGGATGACCGGATTACTACCTTCATTGAAGAATTTCTGGAAATAGGTGAAGTTACCACCAGTTTCATCAATGATAATATTCAGACACTTAACGAAAATCTGAAGTACTATCGCATTGATAGCAATCCCAAGTTTTTGCGGAACATCAAGCGTTCGCTGAAGAAGATCAATTCTACCACATCGCGTGAAGTAATGAAGCTTCACAAGAACATAGATGATACCTATAAAAACCAGGACAACTATGTTATCAAACTTCAGGAGTTGGATAAGTATAAAAGAAAGCGCGATGATATTATTGACCTGATCAAAGAGTCTGAACAAATCATTTCTGAGGCTCAAGGATTTTTCAATACCATCATTGATGCGGAGCTAAATTCAATCGTACTGGATCTTCGCTATGTGCTGGTACGCAACCGCGATTATCTCAATGAGATTCAGGCGCAGATCATTGATTTCATTAACAAGATTCAATATCAGTCTGAGATTTATAAAAAGATTCAGCGTCTTAAAGAACTTAAAGATTACGAAGAGCTTAAATACAAGACCAATTTTGTTGATGTTGTAGCGGGTACAAACGCGTTGATGTTTCAGAAGCGGAATATTTTGCGTTCGAGATTATCACTCGACTTTTTGCATTCAGATCATGGCTACATGTTAACGCAAAAAGTAGCGGCACGCCTTCATCTCTTGCGAAATAATCATCGTAAACCAGCAGGAAAAATGGCTGCGGGATTTGATGATAACAACCGTGAGGAATCTGCCAGTCTCAATATTGAAGGCCTGGTTGATAAATTCCTGCAGACAGATACTGATCTGTTTCAGTTTGTTCTCAATTACAAATTCCCGGAGAAGGCAGGTGATCTAAGTCTTGAAAAACGAATCTCACTATACGTTGGAATTTCAATTGACTACGACAACAAAATTATCATCTCTGATAAAATTGGCAAAATGGAGATTGTAAATGAAAAGAATCAAAAGCTTAAGGTAGGCTATGCTATTATTAAACCAAACCGGAAGGCGCTAGTATGAACATACCCAAGCAAACGCCAGAGATTTTCAGTATTCTCAGTAAAGGAAACTTTATTAGCTCCAATGGTAGTAAAGGAAAGCTTTATGAAGTGATTAGCTATGAAGATAATTTTCATATTCTGAAAGAGTTCTTTGGTCATACAGGCTATATCCTGGAACACGGACATAATTATTATTATTTCAGCCAGTTGGAAGAGACCAACACGCTGATGGAGAAAAAGCTCGAACAGTTTGCGTACTATATCGATGTGATGGATTTCTTTTCCTCCATGGATACAAAGCCAACTGTTGGTACGAGATATCGAGTAACACAAATTGCAGAAGAGTGTTTTTCGAATGAGCGTTTGAAACAAAAAATATTGGCTTTATCACGAAAAGAAAAAATGGTTGATAAGGTTGCTGAGATTGCGGGAGATTTAACAACAGGCGGATTTTTTGAACAGGAAGATGAAGATACCTATAAGGTGATGGATGCTATCCACTATCTGGAACAGGTAATTTCGCTTATAACAATTGAAGATGATGGAGAACAGACGAATCCTTAACCGGATCATATTTATAAATATTGCCAATACCGATTATTCAGCCATTGAAATAGCAGGCAACACCTGTTTTGTTGGTACGAATAACATGGGTAAGACTACGCTTCAGCGTGCTATTCTTTTTTTCTATAGCGCTAATACGCGCGGACTCGGTATCTCAACGTCGCAGAAATCTTTTGAAGACTACTATTTTCAATATCCTAATTCATACATCATTTATGAGATTGCCACAGAGGAAGGTTTCTTTCATGTGATGATCTACAGGCATAATAAACTCTTCTATCGTTTTGTAGAAAATGCCTTTGTTCAGGAGCATTACATTGTTGATGGCGACGCACAATTACCCAAGGCTGTGCTTGCTAAATTAAATGAAAGTAAAATTGCCTATAGCGATCAGATTGAAACCTTTGAACGTTATCGCAATATCATCTACGGAGCAGATCCTGATAAGAAGTACAAGAAGTTTGCTTTGATGAAAGGCAATAGTAATTACCATAACATTCCGTTAGCGATTACGTCTATTTTTCTAAGCTCAGAGTCGGTAATCAAGGCAGAGTTTGTTAAAGAATGTATTGCCAATTCTATTAGCTCCAAGCATACAACCATTGAGTTAAAAACTGTTGAACGTCAGCTCCGCCAATTCACAGAACGTTATCATGATATTGAAACATTCTTTAGAAAAGAAAATGCACAGCGTAGTGATCTGATCAGAGATAACTTTTCTCAGATACAACACCTTAAAGTTAAACAACGTACGCTTGCAACTGACCTGGGTGGAGCATTGAAGTATGCGGAGATTCAGAAAGAAAGCATCGGACTTCAGGTCGCGGAGAAACGTGATGAATTGGAGAAGCTTGAAAATTCATTCCGCGAAAAGGAAATTGGTCAACAGGAGAAAAACAAAGAAGCTAATCAGGAGATTGGTGCATTAAAATCAAAACTGAAAGAGTCAGACAAAAAGCAAAAGGACTACGAAGAAAAAGGTATTGTCGATTTGCTCAGGGAAGCAGCCGAGAAACCACAATTACAAATAGAACTCCCGGCACGTGAGAATGAATACGCAACCTTAACGGCTGGCTTTAGCGATGTTGAGCAACAATTCAAAACATTATTTGATGCTCTTGAGAATGAGCGAAAAGAATTCGAACATCTTCTCAGTACGCAAGGTCTTCAATTAGATAAGAAATTCCACGAAGAAAAAAGTAATCTGAAAGATGATTACCGCAAGGAGGAAAGCGAACTAAAAGAAAGGCATGAAGCCGAAGCTGATCGTTTTAAGCAGTTAAAAATCCAGAAAGATCTGGAGCACAAAGATGCTGAGTTTAAAGAAAAGGAAATCAGAAGAAAGAAATATTTTGATAAGGAGATCTCGTTGTTAGAAGGTCACCAGGAAGAAATATCGAGACGGAAGGTTCAGCGCACGTCAGCACTATCAGTTAAAAATAATATGATCGAGTCCCTAAAGAAGGAGGGAGATCATGTGCGTGAAAGGAACAGAATTAATGCTGATCAGTTTATTGAAAAGAATAAGCAGGAAGTTTTAGTACTGGAAGAGAAGATTAAAGTAATTGATGAGAAGCTTTCGGTTCATCAGCATGCCTTCTTTGGTTATTTGCAAGAACACTATCCCGACTGGTATGAAACCATTGGGAAGGTGTGCAATGAAGAAATACTTTTTAACAAAGAACTTAATCCGAAAGTATTAAAGAAAGGATTGGATACGCTATATGGTATTCAGCTTGATCTTTCCAATGTTAAGGTTTATTCAAAGACATTAGAAGAGTACGAACAGGAGCGAAGCAACTATCGTGAAGAGATTGCAGCGCTTAACCACGCCTTTCTGGAATTCAGGGAAGCACAAGCTCATGACGAACAAAACAAGCTTGCCACCATTGGTAAGAAAACAGCGCAGCTAAAAAATGAAATAGCGCAGCTGGAATATGAGGCAGCACAAGATGAGCAAAAAGAGAAACAACATAATCTTGATTTGCACGAATGGAAACGTCAGGCCGAAGCACAACGCGAAAAAGATCTGATAGAAGTTTATACCCAACAGGAAACTCTTAAAAAAGAGATTGCAGCACAGGTGCAAAGTATCTCGGAACTGGATGCTGTGTTAAAGAACCACATCACTAAGCTTCAGAGTGACTTTAACGATAAACTTGTTAAGCTTACAAAGACTTTTGAGAAAGAGATTGAAAAGATAAAAGATCAGAAAGAAGAAAAAGTAAGTGAGTATGAGGCTCGCAAAGGTAAACTCCAGAAGGAAAAGTCAACCGTCTTAAAGAAGAAAGGTATTGATGATACCCGAATTAAAAAGTTAAAAGGAGAAATTGATTCCATCAAAGAAGCTCTGCTTTATCTTGAAAAGAACTCTGAACTTCTTAATGACTATCGCAAGGATAAGCGTGAGCTTTTTGATAAGGTTGATGAATTTAAGAAGGAAAAAGAAAAACTTGAAGAGCGGATAAAACAATCAGACAAAGAATTTGCGTTAGAGAGACAATCGTTTACAAAAAAGAAAACTCAACTGGATGACGATTGCCGCGTATTGGCAGAATCTCTTAAGAAATTTATTGAAGGTCTTGATCACTTTGAACGTCACTTCAAGGAGCGCGCTTTATATGATCGCTTGCGTCATATTATTGAACCTGCCACAGCGGAGTATTCTGAAGCTGGTATTATAGGACTTTGTACGCAGCTTCTCGCTAATGATGCTGAATTCCATAATCAATTTGAAAAGTTCAGAGGTAATATCTCTGAGTTTGCAGGACGATTCAGAACCGATAATCACCTGAACTTTAAAATCAGTCAGCAAGGTGGTGATGCCGAGTATGAACGATTTGCCGCTTATCTGCAGGACTTCTACAATGAAAATAAAATTCAAACTTCAATTGCTGAAGTTGCCAAGAGTCATGGTATGCTCATCGATGCCATCTCCAGCAAAATGAAAGCACTCACGGAGCATAAAGGCCGCATTAACAAGATGATCAGCAAAATGGAAGCTGACTTCAGCAAAGCTTCCTTCGAAGGCTCTAAGCTTATTGAATACATTAAATTAAAATCG
>DATJHZ010000071.1:0-8549 GCA_035493595.1 Cyclobacteriaceae bacterium
TCTTCTTTTGGTATGCTGGCGTGTGTCATTGACGCCGGGTGATTTATTAATGATTCCACACCACCTAATGATTCGGCTAACGAAAATAATTCAACGCTCTTCATCAGCTTGGTTGCAGTGGCAACACTGTCATCTTTCAAGGTGAACGAAAGCATACCACCAAAATCTTTCATTTGTTGTTTGGCAATAGCATGGTTAGGATGATCTGCAAAACCCGGCCAATATACTTTACCAATTTTAGGATGTGCTTTTAATAGTTCAGCTATCTTTCTTCCATTACTGCAATGACGCTCCATCCGCAGGTGCAAAGTCTTGATGCCGCGAAGTACCAGGAAAGAGTCCTGCGGGCCAGGGACAGCACCGCATGAATTTGCAATAAACGCCAGCTCATTATGAATTTTTTCATTGTTGGAAACCAATGCGCCCATAATTACATCAGAGTGACCACCGAGATACTTGGTTACGGAATGCATAACGATATCTGCACCGAGATCTAACGGGTTTTGAAGATAAGGGGAAGCAAATGTATTATCGACAGCAACGAGTATGTTATGTTTTTTTGCAAGGGCTACACAGGCTTTAATATCGATGATATTCATCAACGGATTAGTCGGTGTTTCCAGCCAGAATAATTTTGTTTTAGCGTTGATGAGTGGCTTGATGTTATCGGCATTAGTCAGATCAATGAAATGAAACTTGATGCCGAATTTTTCATACACTTTTGTAAACATCCGGTATGAGCCACCATAAAGATCATTGCTGGTGATCACTTCATCACCAGGACTAAGTAATTTGATTACAGCATCTGTTGCACCCATGCCTGAGGAAAAGCAGAGTCCGAATTTTCCATTCTCCAATGCAGCAATACTTTTTTGTAAAGCATTGCGTGTTGGGTTTGCACCGCGCGCATAGGCATAACCTTTATGTTGTGCTGGTGATTCTTGTACGTATGTTGATGTTTGATAAATAGGCGTCATAATAGCGCCTGTTGTGGGGTCTGGCTCTACGCCAGCGTGCACTGCTTTCGTTCCGAATTTCATTTGATTATTTAATTTCTGTGTTGCAGTAGAGACGCGATGCATCGCGTCTCTACTGCATTATATTTTGTTACCCCAATATTCTTTGATGGCGTTCTTCCAGTTGTCACCGCTTTTCAAATAAAGGGCAGTGTTAATCAACATCATGTCCTCAGGCGATTGATTATTGTCTGATTCTAAACTGCTGATGATAAGATCGTAGAGCTTACTACGAAACGCATTGCCTTCTTTACTGGCCAATACTTTTAAATCTTTCAGAATTGTTTGAGCAGAAACTTCAGTTGTAACTGGCTGTGCAACTTCAGCGGCAACAGGTTTATGAACAGCAACAACCGGCTCTTCAATTTTTTCACTGAGTTTTTCAGGCGACACCAATGATGCAGCCTGCTGCTTCAAAAACTCATCCAAATCTTTTAATGTATTTTTCTTTTTGCTCATGACAGATTATTCAAAATAGCTTGGGCTACAGGTTGATATTCTTTCTCAGCTTCAATAGTGCTGAAGTTTACAAACAGATTTTTCTGAGGCACTACAATGGGTAGTACTAATGCATCAAGGTTCTTAAGATTATCACGCACCGTGTGCAGTCCCGTTGAACTGTGGATGCGGTTTGGAAGAATCAGGATTTTAAGTTTTGGATTCAGCTCACGTGCTGGCGAAAGATCAGTAACGGTTTGATACGTTACCAGCAAATCATTTTGTGTAAGACTGGTTGGTACAATTACAGCATCGCTTACAAGGCAAAGTTTCTTAATACCTTCATCGGTAGTTTTACCAGCACTGTCTACAACAATGAAATCAATCTTTTTAGTCTCCTTTATCTTGGTGAGTTCTTCAGCAACCTGGCTGTCTTGTGAGCCGAGAATTTCAAAAAATACCTTGCCATCTTTTTGCTTGAAGATTTCCATTTTACGCAGGGTATTCAATGTGTAGTTGGTATCCGTTTCAACCAACAGAACACGCTTGCCAAGTAAGTGAAGTGTTGTAGCCAGGTTTATGGCATTGGTAGTTTTACCTGTGCCACCTTTACGACTGATGAAAGAAATAATTTTAGCCATCCCTAAATGTAAAAAACCCGGAAGGCATTTGAAACCTTCCGGGTTAAAAGTTTATTAACTATGAAACTAAATTGTACGTGAGATATCAAATTTTTCCAGGTAATCAGCTACCCGGCGCACCAACATACCACCAAGGGCACCATCAACAACGCGGTGATCGTAAGAATGTGACAAGAACATCTTGTGACGGATGGCAATAGCATCACCGTAAGGAGTTTCCACTACAGCCGGTTTCTTTTGAACAGCTCCCAGGGCAATAATACCAACTTGCGGCTGCATGATAATAGGCGTGCCCATTACATTACCAAAAGATCCTACGTTAGAAATTGTGAACGTTCCACCAGATAATTCATCTGGCTTCAATTTATTATCACGTGCTCTTGTAGCCAGATCATTAACGGCTTTAGTAAGACCTGACAGACTCAGTTTATCAGCATTACGAATAACGGGCACAATAAGATTACCACTTGGCAGTGCAACGGCCATACCAATATTGATGTCTTTCTTCTTGATGATCTTATCGCCATCAACCTGAATGTTGATCATCGGGTAATCACGAATGGCCATTACCACAGCTTCGATAAAGATTGGCGTGAATGTAAGCACATCACCTTCACGTTTCTGGAATTCGTTTTTAACCTTGTTACGCCAGAAAACAATATTGCTTACATCGGCTTCAACAAATGATGTTACGTGAGGTGCAACACGTTTGCTATCTACCATGCGCTCGGCAATCATCTTGCGCATGCGGTCCATCTGGATGATTTCATCGCCGACATTAACCGAAGCAGGAACAAGCGGCGAAGCTGAAGTGCTCACACCAGACGTTGTTCGCACAGCTTGCTGCTGAACTGGTGTTGCCAGACTCTTGCCAAGCTTTCTATTTTCAACATAGGCTAAAATATCTTTCTTGGTAACACGCCCTTCTGCACCGGTACCTGATATGGCATCAAGTTCAGCAACAGCAATCTTTTCTTCCTTTGCAATATTCTTGACTAATGGAGAATAGAATCGTGATGAATGATCATGACTGGATGAACCATTCATATTATTGGAAGGCAACACATCAACTGTTGCAAGTACAGCCTCAGCTTTTTTTGTTGCGGCTGCCGGTACGATAACACTGTCATCGGCTTCAGCATCGGTATCTATGATGGCAATGGCAACACCAATTCCAACCACATCGCCTTCCTTAGCAAGAATTTCTTTCAAAACACCAGCATGGGTGGTGGGTACTTCCGTATCTACCTTATCTGTAGCTACTTCAAGCACCGACTCGTCCTGGTCAATTTTATCACCAGGCTTTTTGAGCCACGTCAAAATAGTGGCTTCCATAATGCTTTCGCCCATCTTAGGCATAATAAGTTCTACCAGAGCCATGGTTCAATCGTTTGTTTCGGGTTCAAAGTTAAACAGAATTTCAGAAGCTTCGCTTTTTAAAACTGAATTGGTTTTTTGCCACAATATTCAAAATAAATTCAATATAAGACACCTAAAAACCGAAGGTTATTGCAAGTAGTTTGCAATTCACTGAATATTTTCTTCTATTTGCTTAACAAAATATAAGGAAATGGGAAAAGAATATCTCGGCGAATTTGAGGAATTGATTCTAACCATGGTTGCCGCGCTGCAAGATGATGCCTACGGTGCTGCCATAACCGAAGAGATTGAAACACGCCTGAAGCGTGAAGTAAATCTGAGTGCCGTGCATGTAACGCTCTATCGTTTGGAGGACAAAGGTTTGATCAAATCATCGATGGGAGGAGGAACGAATGAACGCGGCGGCAGGCGAAAAAGAATCTACACCATTACAAGTGCCGGCATGGCCACACTTAAGATGATGAAAGAAACCCGACTTGATTTGTGGAAACTGGTGCCGCAGTTAAAAATATCCGGAACATGAATAATGATTCTGACTTTGATAAACTACCGCGCTGGCCACTTCGGTTTCTGTCATGGTTTTGCCCTGTAGAAATAGCAGAGGAGATAGAAGGAGACCTTATTCAAAAATTTTACCGCGATGTAAAAAATGTTGGAGAGAAGGCGGCGAAGCGAAGATTTATTTGGAGTGCTGTTCGGTTTTTCAGACCAGGAATCATTTTACGAAATACATTTTCTTACTCATTAATCAATACCATTATGCTAAGAAATTATTTTACCATCGCCTTTCGAAATGTTGTCAAGAACAAAGTGTTTTCGGCGATCAATATTTTTGGTTTGGGAATAGGTTTAGCTGCATGTTTGCTCATCTTTCAGTTTGTGAGTTTTGAGTTAAGCTATGATACTTTTAATGAAAAGCTGGATCGCACCTACCGCATTACGAATGACAGATTCCAAAACGGAAAACTGATTCAGCATGGTACAATCATGTATCCTACCATTGGCCCTGTGATGGCCAAAGATTATCCGGAGATTGAAACGTACACACGTCTTATGCCCGGCGGAGATCTCAATGTTAAAGTTGATGAGAAAATATTCAAGGGAGAGAATGCACATTTTGCAGATGAACGTTTCTTTACCGTATTCAGCTTCCCGTTTCTGGCAGGCGATCGGTCTTCTGCTTTAAAAGATCGATACACCATGGTGCTGACCGAGAGCACTGCCATTAAATATTTTGGTGTTGCTGACAAAAATTATTCAAGTGTTATTGGTAAAGTAGTGTACTGGGGACTTGATCCTCAACCTTACAAGATCACAGCAGTCTGCTCTAATATTCCTGAGAACTCCCACATTCAATTTGATGCGTTAGTTTCTTATGCAACACTCATCTCACCTGAAGAACATGATGCCGACGATAGCTGGACATGGTCAGACATGCGTCATTACCTGGTGTTGAAACCGGGCACAGATTACAAAGCACTTGAAAGTAAATTTCCAGATTTCAGCAAGCGTTATTTTCAAGGCGACAAAGTTTCTGGCAGCGTTGAGAAATTTTATCTGCAACCTATGAAGGACGCACATTTGTATTCTGACTATGAATATGATATTGCAAGAACAGCCAGTGGCAAGGCTGTGTGGGCCATGGTTGTTGTAGCTGTTTTTGTTCTTCTTATCGCCTGGATTAATTATATAAACCTTACCACATCGCGTGCACTTGATCGTGCAAAAGAAGTAGGATTGCGAAAAGTTATGGGTGCCTTAAAAAGTCAATTGATCAAGCAATTTCTTTTTGAATCAATACTCATTAGTCTTTTTGCTTTTTTAGTGGCCATCACTATTGTCTTGATTTCTCAATCATCATTTAATGACATGATCGGAGGTAATCTTTCATGGTGGAAGGTTTTTTCGGAAATGAATTCATCCACCATACTGATTTTAATTTCTGTTATGACAGCGGGAGTGTTGTTATCCGGATTTTATCCTGCTTTCGTTTTGTCATCGTATCAACCGGTAACAGTATTGAAAGGAAAATTTCAACGATCATCACGGGGACAATTCCTGAGAAAGTCATTAGTAGTATTTCAATTCACATCATCAGCAGCATTAATTACCGGGACATTAATCGTATCGAAACAATTACGATTTATGAATGATGCTGATCTTGGAATGAATATTCACAACACCTTGATTGTTCAGGCACCTGAACGCACAGCATGGGATTCAACATTTATTGATCGGGTAGAATCTTACAAACATGCACTTGCTCAAATCAAAGGCATTGCAAGTGTAACAACGTCAAACCGACTTCCGGGTGATCGGCTGGGAAGAAGTTTTGGTATTCGATTAAGTGACCAGCCTTCTGATGCTCATTTTACCATGAGTAATATGGGAGTGGATTATAATTACTTTGATACGTATGGAATATCTGTTGTTGCCGGCAGAAAATTTTTACTGACCGATCATAAGGTAAAATTTGAAGATATTAATACAGTTGTTTTAAATCTTAATGCTGTCAAGTTGCTTGGTATAGACAATGCCACAAATGCCATTGGTAAAGAAATTGTTTGGGGGAATGGTGGCAGGAAATATACCATCGTGGGTGTCATAAAAGATTTTCATCAGGAGTCACTAAAGAATACTATGGAACCTATGATTTTCAGACCAAACTATAGCACCTATTCACCTGCTTCTATCAAATTAGAAAAATCAGATATAGATAATTCTAAAAAGATTGTTGCTGATGTTGAGAAGATCTTCGCGAAGTTTTTTCCAGACAACGCATTTGATTATTCTTTTTTGGAAGATAAGTATAAACGTCAATACAGAGATGACAATCGTTTTGGTAAAGTTATTAGTGTCTTTACGATTTTAGCCATCATCATTTCTTGTCTTGGTTTGGTTGGACTCTCTTCATACACCGCAGTTCAACGCACCAAAGAGATTGGCATACGAAAAGTTTTAGGTGCCACATTGTTTAACATTGTAGCACTGCTTTCTGTTGACTTTATAAAACTGGTATTGCTAGCCACACTGTTGGCATTGCCCATTGCCCATATAGCCATGCAATACTGGCTGGAGGGATATGCATACAAAGTTGTTCCAGGGATACTGATTTATATTATGCCTGTAATTTTGATCTTACTCATTGCATCTTTTACAATGAGCTTTCAGGTGATAAGGACTGCCATGACAAATCCTTCGAATACGTTGAAGTATGAGTAGTGAAAAAATAGCAGGCTATGCACTCCGGTTTCTTCAGTGGTTTTGTCCAACGCATCTGCATGAAGAAATTGAAGGCGACCTTGTTCAACGCTATACCAAAGAGATTAAGAAATTAGGAGAGAAGAAAGCTACGCGAAGATTAGTCTGGAATACACTTCGGTTTTTCAGGCCTGGAATTGTTTTAAGAAATAGATATTCAACAGGATTAAATTCTATCGATATGCTAAGCAATTATTGGAAAGTCATGGTGCGCAATCTTATGAAGCACAAAGTTTATTCAAGCATCAATGTTTTTGGTCTTACCATCGGAATAACCTTTGCTGTTATGATTGGTGTTTTCTGCTGGGGCGAACTACAGGTAAACAAACAGCTTAAAGATGTTGACAGACTTTATATTGTAGAGCGCGATATGAAAGATACCAGTGGCATGGGCTTCTTCGCTCCAACGCCTATTGGCAGAACATTAAAAGAACAATACCCAACGCTGGTAGAAAATTATTTTCGCTTTTATGATCGCAATATAAAAGTCAGTAAAGAAGATAAGCATTTTGTTATCCAGGGAATTATTGGCGATTCCACTTTTCTTACCATGTTTGGAATGCCTGTGTTGTATGGCGATGCAAAAACAGCACTAAGCGAACATCATTCTGTTGTTATTACAGAAAAAATGGCGAAGCAATTTTTTAACAGAGCTGACGTAGTGGGGGAGACGTTAACATTAACAAATGGCCTTCGTGAAAAAAAAGAAGTAGTCATTACAGCGGTGCTTGAAGATTTACAGCGAAACTCTGTAACAGATCTTGTTGGTATAAATGCTCAGTACATTGTTCCCCTTCAGGATGGGCGCGATTTTATGTTTACCGATCCTAAAGACCTGGAAAATGATTTTATCATCACGTATTTAAAACTTGCACCTAAAGCACAGCCTGATGATGTTCAGCGTGCCATGAGTAGCTGGGTTAAAAATAATGGTTCGCCACAACAGAAGAGAATTGCTAATCTGAACCTTAGAGGCCTTAAAGATTATTATCTCATTACTCAAAATGGAGCAGCTCAGAAAATGATCTGGATCCTTAGTGGCATAGCGTGTTTTATTTTACTGTTAGCCATCATCAATTTCATTAACATCTCCATTGCCAGTGCAACAGTAAGACTGAAAGAAATTGGTGTGCGAAAAGTAATAGGCGGAATTCGTAAGCAGATAATATTTCAATTTCTTTCAGAATCGTTAATCATAACTTCTTTGGCAGGCTTGCTCGCTGTAGGATGCTATGAGCTGCTGCGTCCTGCATTCGAAGGTTTGCTTAATGTATCGCTTCCGGCTTTCTGGAAACTTAACATAGACTTTTGGAAATGGTTTGTAATGGCGCTGGTTTTTGTTGGCGTGTTGGCTGGGGCTTACCCGGCATTTTTTATGTCATCTTATCATATAATTGAATCGCTTAAAGGCAAGTTAAAATCAGCGAAAGAAGGTTTGATGTTTTCTAAAGGATTAATGACTGTTCAATTTCTTGTTGCCATTTTTATTTTCTGCTGTTCTATCGTTATTACCAGGCAAGTATCTTATTTTCTGGAGAAGGATCTGGGTTACGATAAATCATTTGTGCTCACCGTATCATCTGCACCGAGAATATGGAGTGATGATGGTATCAAGCAGATGAATTCAGCCAAGCACGATTTTCTCACATCGTCTCATGTAGAATCTGCGAGCCTCTCGTGGGAAATCCCCAATGGTAATAATGGCGATGATGTAAGCCTGTATCGTTATGGAAGTGATGAAGATAAATCAATCCTCATGCCCTTACTGAAATCAGATGAAGACTTTGATAATGTTTACAAGATAAAAATAAAT
>DATJHZ010000072.1:0-3839 GCA_035493595.1 Cyclobacteriaceae bacterium
GGTGCAGTCATTATACCACTCGACTATGATCTTGTTGGCACTCCTGGCATGATTGAATCAAACGTTGTTGAAGTAAAGAAAGATGGGTTAGTTGGATTCTATTCTATTGAAGGCAAGCAACTCATAGCTCCTGAGTATGACTGGATAATTCCTTACGATGAAAATGATACCTATGCATTGGTGAAACGCGACACAACCTACGGATGGCTTACTAAATCCTACGTTTACAATGCTGGCTTTCCTTCCAAAGATGCTGAGCATTATATAAAAAATTACGAGTTCCTGCCAAGGCAGTTTACATTAAGCAATGATGAACAAAGCATGGCTGAAATACCAACCGACCAATACATTGGTTATGGAATTTTAATGCCACCAACGTATTGGACTATCACTGGTATTTTTGATGAAATTATGCCCGGCTTCACAAAAGGAGAAAACATGTACACTGGCTACCGCGAATATATTACAGCCGATCATGCCTTTATTCAAACTGTTGCTAACAACATCAGTGCTTTGATCACGACTATTAAGGAACGGTATCTCGAAGGACGAGAAGAGTTTTATGAACACAATCAACTTACTTTCGTAAATGCAAGAGGTGAAACATTAACAACTGATAATTTGTATAGCACGGGTGGCGTAGTTTTCACGAAGCTGGATAACACACTCTTGCAAGCTAAAATTATTGAGAACAATGGAGGTTCAGAAGAATTTGATATGCCTGAAAATGGTGAGGAATGGAATCTTCCAATCTATAAATATTATCGATTGGATAACGACCTCTCTATTCAACCCCTTACTTCAAACAGAAGGTTTATTCAAACAGAATTTACCAAACTGGATAGCAGTTACTTGATGGGGGAATTTACATTCTACAATGCTGAGACCCAGCAAAACGATACACGCACATTTCTTTCTAACATGACACTCACTGAGATGAGAGATGAAATACTGGCAAGCTATGGTTATATCTTTAAAGACGAAGAAATAGCCAGACAATACTCCTATCGGGATTGGTATAAACCACATTACGAAAACTATGCTGATTTCGCTGATCAACTCACAGACATTGATCGGCATAACTTAGCATTCCTGGAAAGAATTATTGGCTCTCTGGATACACCTCCTTCCTGACGATATGACCAAAGTATTAGCGATTGTTATAAGGATTGTTGGAGTTATTGTTTTTCTATTGGGCGCTGCACTGGCTGCCAATGCATTTCGCTATGCTAATTTTGATTTTACATACGGCTTCCTGAAACTAAAACAGGATGCTATTGCTACAGGTTGGTACTTGCCTGCATACTATTCACATGTATTGGTAGCCGGACTAATTTTATTGATTGGTTTCTTTCAACTACACCCCACTTGGGGCCAGCGTTGGAAGAAACTACATCGCAGCCTGGGCTATGTTTACGTTATGGGAATTCTGTTTTTCTCAGCACCTGGCGGACTCGTTATGAGTTTTTTTATTAATCGCGGTCCGTGGGTACTAACGAGTTTTATTGTTCAGGCTTGCTTATGGTTTTATTGTACAGCCATGGCATTTGATCGTATCCGTAAGAAAGATATCGCGGCCCATCGCGAATGGATGTGGCGAAGTTTTGCTCTTACCTTTGCTGCAATAACATTACGCATTTACATTTTCATAGCTTCTTATTTTGTAGATCTTAAAGCACCTGCGGCCTACGCAACTATTGCGTGGCTAAGCTGGCTGCTTAATATTATTGTTATTGAGTTCTATCTTCAGGAGAAGATAAGAGTTCCTGCAAAAAAGATTCACTCCCTGTAATTCTTATTGATCATTAAGCACTAATCAGTTCTTGCAGTACTTCACCCGTGAGAAGCTACTCCCATTTCAAGTAATTCAATACATTAAAAATTCAATCTTTTTGTATGAGAGGTAAAACAATTTTCGGCCGATTACGTCTCGACATGAGGTATGTTCCGCCAACACAACACTAAACCAATCAATATCGATGAGTTCACCTACCACTAAAGAAAAAATATTCAGTCGTTACGAAGTCTTCGTAATCGCTGTCCTGTCAATACTTCAGTTTACTGTTATCCTTGATTTCATGGTTTTGTCACCGTTAGGTGCGCAGCTCATGAAAGAACTTAGCATTACTACCGGGCAATTCAGTCTTGTTGTTTCGGCCTATGCTATTAGCGCCGGAATTTCAGGATTATTAGCTGCAGGTTTCGCCGATAAGTTTGACCGCAAAAAACTATTGCTATTCTTCTACACCGGATTTGTTGGTGGCACTTTTCTTTGCGGTATTGCACCTGATTATCAGTTTCTGCTTATCGCCCGTATTGTAACCGGAATATTCGGAGGCGTTATCGGCTCCATCAGCTTTGCTATCATCACTGACCTTTTCAAAATGGAAGTAAGAGGTCGTGTAATGGGTTTTGTTCAAATGGCTTTTGCAACAAGTCAGGTTATGGGTATTCCTGCTGGGCTTTATTTTGCAAACATTTCTGACTGGCACGCTCCTTTCATAATGATTGTTGGGCTCAGCGTTGTTGTAGGTATCATTATCATAATCTATTTAAAACCAATTAACAAACATTTGAGTATCCAATCTAAAACATCTCCATTGGCACACTTTAGCAGCATCGTATCTCAACCAAAGTATCTGAAAGGATTTGCTGCAACAACGCTACTGGCAACTGGTGGATTCATGCTCATGCCTTTTGGTAGTGCTTTCGTTGTACATAACCTTGGAATTGCACGAGAAAAATTATTTATTATCTATATGATCACAGGTGTATTCTCTATGATCTCCGGACCATTGATTGGTAAATTCAGTGATAAGTTGGGCAAGTACACTATGTTTGTTATGGGTACTGTACTTAGTATTGTGATGGTAATTATCTATTGCAACATGGGTATAACACCCATCTGGCTTGTCATAGTGCTGAACTCAATAATGTTTATGGGCATTATGGCGCGAATGATCTCATCGTCTGCATTGATGACGGCGGTGCCTGAGCCAAAAGATCGTGGCGCGTTTATGGGAATTAACTCTTCTGTACAGCAAATATCAGGTGGTATTGCTTCAGGTATCGCAGGTTTGATTGTAGTTCAACAAACAAAAGAAAGCCCGCTTGAGCATTATGATACATTAGCATATGTGGTTACTGGTACTATGATCATAACCATGGTGTTAATGTATTTTATCAATGAGTTTGTAGTAAAAAATCAAAAACCGGTTGAGGCTGTGAAGGCTGCGGCATAGGTAATCAGACCGATTGGATACGGTAGATTTTCTCCATCGTATCCAATTGGTTTAATTGTTTCTTAATGTAATGTTCAATCAGGCAAACGCGCTGATGTAAGTCAAGCCTGATATCACGGTGTGGTAATTGCAATTCATACCGGAAGCCCTGCCCTATCGAAGCAAGTTCCAGATGACATAAACATTGATCAAGCGTATCACGAAATTCACTCCGAACTTCTGATGTAGATTTTGAATGATACACAGCTTCACCATTGGGTTTAAATTCCCTGAGCAAGTGATCGATATGTTCATCGGCGCTGAATTCATCACTCTCCACAGATTCACTAGTTTCATATAACGGCATACCTTTTCCATGAGCCGTGTTCATAACAGATGCACTGAAATGTGTGACTTGTTCAAAGATATTGCGCACCCTGTGCGGCGTACCTGGTGGTTTGTATTGATGAAAAGCTTCGTCTTTATCAAACCAGGCATCAAAAGCAGCAAAGGCTCTGATGAGGTCTCTCTTTATTAAATGTGATTTGTTTTCAATTGTCATTTTTATATTCAGCTTAGGTTGTGGCAAAAAAAAAGCCCGGGTTAAAACCCGGGCTC
>DATJHZ010000073.1:0-10846 GCA_035493595.1 Cyclobacteriaceae bacterium
TTTAAACTGCATCCTTTATTCTAAACATAAAAACCCGAATGACAACACAATTTTTTGATTCCAACAGTTATTTTATTGATGAGAAAGTTAATCTTCTCAAGTTTGAAAACAGTTACCTGGTCTATAATGACAAAGCTGAGAATATTGGCTCCATTGTACAAAAGCTAAGCTTCGGACAAAAGGCATTAAGGCTGTTAGTTAACAAAGCAATACTACCCTTCAAACTTGAAATCAAAGACGCAAATGGAACACTGCTGGCGTCGATTTCCAGAGGCTGGACCTTCTTCATGTCGAAGATCGTGATTACGAGTGGTGATGATCAGGTCATTGGCACCGTTCAACAAAAGTTTAATTTTTTTAAACCTACTTTCAGAATTTTCAACCATGAAGATAAACTGATAGCTGAAATTACGGGCGATTGGAAAGCATGGAATTTTGAGATCAAAGATGATGCGGGTCTGAAAATTGGAACGATATCTAAAAAATGGGCTGGTGCTTTAAAAGAAATATTTACCAGTGCCGATAAGTATAACGTAACACTCGATACGGCCTATTCAAACATGATGAATAAAATAGCAGTACTCTCAGCAGCGATCACAATTGATATGGTGCTTAAGGAAAGCAAATAAAATAATAAACTGTTATCTGAAATTTCTTCAGAGTGAAGAAATTTGATGCCGAACAAAATAATAGCTGATGCAAGCTTTGACGAGATTCAATGTTATGCATCAGCTATTCACAGAACACAAAAATGTTTGTACGTTTTCGAAAATTATTTTCGAGGTAGAAGAGTTTCGTAAGTGGAAGAGATGTTAGGACTGTAAAATCTTATTTGAATATATTACTGTCTGCAACCATCTTTTTATACTCCGGAAGGATCTTATCATAAAGAGCTTCATCTGCTTTCTTTAACGAATTCATTAACCCGCCAATACCAGAGTCTTTCAGACTCACACGCTGTTTTCTGATTTCCTCCATCTTCATTCGGATTGTTCCCTCTAGCTTGATCAGTTCTCGTTCGGTCATGGAATTTAATTTTGAGGTACAAAGTAAACCTAATTATACTTCTTTTCCAGTTCAGAAATTCATTTCATTCATGCAATGTTAATCAACGTCGATTCTGAACAATCCGCAGCCATGTTGGTTAATGCTTGGAGAGAACACGCCTGAGAACTTGCCAAGTTTTCGGCCTGACCAGACATCGGTGATGGTACAGGTTGATGGAATACCTAACGAATTCAGATCAACAGAAATTGGGGTGGATGACGGAGGCGCCTGACTAGCCGGATCAGAACTGAATACCAGGAATGAAAGCGTTGCACCAGTGTTCTGATCAACGGCTGCCTTGTCAAGCCCGACGCGTGCTTTGAAATGCGTATAGCCTTGCGGTATTTCGAAAGCGATGACAGAGTTGGAGTGAACACCGATTCCGTTTTTGTATCGAACGTTGTCTACAACAAGGTCTCCGCCAGAAATAGATTTGTTAGGTGTGATTTCACCCCATCCGGTAGTGGCGCTTTTCCAGGGGAACGTAGCCAGCGAAAGTGAATCTTTATCGTTGTAAACCATTGGATTGATCCAGTCGGCATGATCCCAATCAGTATTGTCTTCACCTTTTAACACAACGAGAAATAATTTCTGCTTACCTGTAATATCAAGCGTAATGTCTTTTGATTTCGAGGCTCTGTTCATCAATCCGCTATTCCACAATGCCCGTCCTTCTTCGGCTATTTTCTGATCTGCTATATTAAACACTGCCAGATATTTTACACCCTTATCGCCGTCAGCCGTCCATGCGGCCTTCTCGTCATCCAAAAATAATGCGCGATTGTTTTTAGAATGTTTTAAAATTTTTAACGCTTCCTGATTGGTGAGAAGTGATTGCGTAAAGTCATCGTTATCGGGCAGATTTCCACCGAACATGAGTGGTGAACGGAACATGCACCACAATGTCATCAGCGTATATTGCTCGTCACGTGTAAACCTTGTCATGCGAGGGGCGCCACGTTCAGCACGAATACCTAATTTTCCAAGCGGCAACATATCGCCATCGGGCCACGCACCAGGTGCACGCCAGGAATTCCAGCGTTCGAATACATTGAAGTGCTCCTTCAATTGTTCCCAGCTATCCCAAAAATCGCCAACAGTGCGCCACATGTTTGCATGTTGTTGTACATGGGCTGCGTGCGCAATAGGTGTTTCACCTGGCGAAGTACTGAGAACAATTTTTCTTCCGGTTCGATCAATGGCTTTACGGATCATTTCAATTTCACCATCGAAGTATATGGGTGAAGACAAATCATCGATCTTTATAAAATCTAATCCCCACTCTGCGTAGAGTTCAAAAATAGAATTGTAATATTCTTGTGCCCCTGTTACGTCGGGCTTGATGGTATACATGTCGTGCAACCAAAGACATTGATTTTCATTGGAGAAAATATCAGCTGCTGTTACTGATGTTCCCTTCACAGGAAGTTTTTGTTTTACAGCAATCACTGGTATGCCACGCATGATGTGAAAGCCGAACTTTAATCCTTTGCTGTGAATGTAATCAGCAAGCGGTTTGAATCCTTTTCCATTCGCGGCCGAAGGAAAACGGTTTACAGCAGGAATAAATCTTCCGTATTGATCGATGTTGAACTGTGGATCGGTTTCATTGTACCCATGAGCTTTGTCGTTAGAAACGTACCAGCGAATGTCAACCACAATATATTCCCAGCCTGCGGACTTAAGATGCTGCGCCATATAATCGGCGTTGGCTTTTACTTCTGCTTCTGTTACCGTGGGTCCAAAGCAATCCCAGCTGTTCCATCCCATAGGTGGCGTGGTGGCCCATTGATGAAAATCAGTTTGCTTTTTTTGTGAATCCTGCGCATGACAAGATTGCTTCCATAGTATCAGACATAAAAACGTGGCGCAAATAATTATAACTTTCTTCATGCGTAAAGAGACTTAACAGTT
The DNA here is from genome assembly GCA_035493595.1 of Cyclobacteriaceae bacterium. Lineage (GTDB taxonomy): Bacteria > Bacteroidota > Bacteroidia > Cytophagales > Cyclobacteriaceae > DATCRE01. Next base: position 2,962 of record DATJHZ010000073.1, read on the forward strand.
TATCAGTTTAAAAAAGGTTATCGTGACAAATATATATAATAAAGTGTATAAAATACATTTATAATAAATGGAAATGATTTTGTGTGTATTAATTCCTTTTTCATTGATGCCCTCCTGAGGAAATGAACATAGAGGCGTTCTCTTTGATGGGGAGGAGTGATCAGTAACAAAAGTTGCGACAAGCCGTATACAATAAACTCAATCAAAAATCATGATGAACCATTTTGAGTTAAGTGACAACGAATTCGAGGAGCAATTCTCAGCATGCAAACTTAATCCTCACATCTTCACACACGAAGCTCACTTGCGATTAGCCTGGATTCACATCCATAAGTATGGAATAAATGGTGCCATCGATAATATCTGCAGTCAGTTACAAAACTTTGTTAAGTCCATTGGCGCTTCCGATAAATACAATGCTACAGTAACTGTCGCTGCCATACGGGCGGTTTATCATTTTATACTGAAATCTAAAACTGACAACTTCTTAAGTTTCATTGATGAAAACCCAAGACTTAAAAACAATTTCAGGGAGCTTCTCGGTTATCATTACACAACTGATATTTTTAAATCCGAACAGGCAAGAGTAACTTATCTTGAACCTGAACTCCTTCCGTTCGATTAGTTTATATATGAATATCAAAAAGATTTTATACACACTTACAGGACTCGCGATTGCAGCAACTCTTGCATTACTTCTAATCAATTGGTATGTCGTTAACAAGGGCAAGCCATACATCTACTCAACAATCAATGATGTTCCCGAATGCTATACTGGAATAGTATTAGGAGCAAAAGTCAATAAGTCAGGATCACCATCAGACATTCTAAAAGACAGAATTGATGTTGCAATTGATCTGTATAAGAATCATAAGATAAAAAGATTTCTGCTTACTGGCGATCATGGCACAATAAGCTATGATGAAGTCAATAACATGAAAGACTATTTAATCAAAAATGGAATTGATACGGAAAATATATTTCTTGATCATGCAGGATTCGATACGTACAGTTCAATGGTGCGGGCAAAAGAAGTATTTCAAGTAACGGATGCCATTATCATCACACAACAATTTCACTTATCTCGTGCTGTTTACATAGCACGTAGTAAAGGATTGAACGCTTATGGTGTAACATCTGATAAAAGACACTACCGCTCCATGGAGTATCTCAAATTCAGAGAAATGATTGCCAATGTCAAAGCCCTTTATGAAATTGTTATTAACAAGAGTCCCCGATTCCTGGGTCAACAGATTCCCATTACAGGAGATAGTGAATTAAGTTATGATTAGCGATCATATCGTCATTGATCACCAGGTATTGTAAGTACATATATTCGGGAGAGCATTTATTTAAAATATACATTCTACTTCTCTTCAGCATATCGAAGTATTAGTGAAACATTCCGTCTGTGTTCACTTTGAGAGATTCTGCGTATGAATTGAACCATACAAAAAAAACAGCGAGTCTAACACTCTCCATCAGCGTATTCACGTTATCTAATCACCCCTATAAAACCTTAAAAAAATGTTAAACTAAAAAAGGTTTTTATTATGTCAGTATTCATTGTTCGAATTGAGCTCCATGATGCCGTTGAAGAGGAGTATGAAGTATTGCACAAGGCAATGTCCAAAATTGGTTTTTCAAGAACAGTTCTTGATACCAATAAAATAGAATTTCATTTACCAAAAGCTGAATACGGTATGTCAGCTGATTTAGAACCTGTTAAAGTTATGGATATCGTAACAAAGGCAGCAGAACAGACTAACAAGATGTTTGGCATTCTTCTTACGCAGGCTCAAGGTGTTACTTTCTATAATTTAGCCCCAGTAAAAAAAAGAGTCGAATCAATCTCTAATAATTGATCCGGTAACTAAGTTGTTGTTTAAGTTACTTACTCTGGTATCACAGCTTAATAATTTCTTCTTGTCCTTGGCATAGCCATGAGCTACTGAATCAGTATGTTCAATGCTCTTCGCCAACATCCACTGTTACTGAGTTATTACAATTCTCCTGGTTGATAGTCATAATTTGATCAAGGATCCATCTCATTTAACAAAGATTTAAAAACAAAATGCAGAAAGTCTCTACAAGAGTCTAGGCATTTAATCCGGAATTTTAAAACTTGAGGATATTATATAACTACATAGAAATATCCGACAATGGAAGCTAAGAATATATTAAAAGCTCACATCGCTAAAATAGCTGTGCTGACAGATGATGAGTTTGAATATTTTTTTTACATTTTAAAAAACTGAGTTTTCAGAAAGGACAATCTATTATTAGCGAGGGTGATGTGGTAGCTTGCGAGTACTTCGTTATTTCAGGTTGCTTAAAATCTTTCTTTATCAACGAAGAAATGAAGATGTTCATCCTGCAATTTGCCATGCCTACCTGGTGGGCTTCCGATTACAATGCACTCTATAATCATTCCAAAGCCACTGTTAATGTAGACTGTATTACTGATGCTGAAGTGCTTTGTCTCACCAGTGATGATAGAGAAAAGCTTTGCAAAGAACTCCATAATGTTGAGCATTTTTTCCGATGGAGAACTAACAAGGGATATGTAGCGGTTCAGAAAAGATTACTTTCCTTCATGAACAACAACGTAAAATATCGGTACGAAGAACTTCTTACCTTATATCCAGAGCTCTATAACCTGGTTCCAAAAAATCTGATTGCTGCATACCTTGGAGTTTCAAGAGAAACGTTGAGTCGGCTTTACCATCCTGAAAAGTGATCTACATCACATAAATCATACTTCCATTCAAATGTGATGTAGGTCACTCGACCGCCCGGGACATCTCACGTTAATTTGTGTAACAATTAAAACACAAAGAAAATGGAAAATCAAAAATTTAAAATCGCAAGTGCCCAAAGCAATATTGAATGGGTAGGCAGAAAGGTAACAGGTTCACACAATGGTACTATTTCTATTAAAGAAGGTGAGCTCATTTTGAACGATGGTAAACTGGTTGGTGGTAAATTTATTATCGACACAACCTCCATTGAAATATTAGATGTAACAGATCCCGCAACCAAGGCGCAGTTTGCTGGTCACCTTGCATCTGATGATTTCTTCTCTACTCAGAAGTATCCCGAAGCAACGTTGGAGATAACATCAGTTACCGGGAGTCATGTTTATGGCAATCTAACGATCAAAGGGATTACACATGCTATTAGTTTTGATGCTGCAATCAATGTCAATACAGGTGGAGACTTGCTAGCGGCAACAGCCAAGTTGATAATAGACAGAACCAAATACGAAATGAAATTCCGCTCGGGTAATTTCTTTAAGGATTTAGGTGATACGCTGATCTATAATGACTTTGAACTGAATGTTAGTATTACCGCTAAAGTGGCTACAAAAACTTTATCTGTCTTATCCTAAAAAAGTAAAGCTATGCCATACGTCAAAATAGAAGTAACACGTGAAGGTGTTACGAGAGAACAAAAAAGAGCGCTTATAAAAGGAGTGACTGATCTGATCACCGATGTGTTGAACAAAGACCCTCAGTTGACACACGTTGTGATTGAGGAACATGATCTGGACAACTGGGGTCACGCAGGAGAACAAGTATCTGTGTTAAGAGAACAAGGTATTACTGCTACTAAAAAATAGCATCATGAAAAAGCAAACCATAATTGTTACCGGTGCCTCATCTGGCATCGGTAAAGAAATAGCCCGGCACTTTTTGCAAATGGGAGACAATGTGGTGATCAATTCATCAACTGCTGAAAAATTGCATCAGGTTTATCAGGAACTGGACGGAGGAGAAAATCTGGCGATGGTAGTCGGTAACGTAAAAGAGAAAAGTACAGGTGATAAAATAGTAGCAACAGCACTTTGAAAAATTTGGTTCTGTAGATGTATTGGTAAATAACGCCGGTATATATGAAACTAAACCATTCCTCGAAGTAGATGAGGCTTACCTTGATCGGTTTCTTGATACAAACCTGAAGGGCACATTCTTCACCACGCAAGCTGTTATTCCACAAATGTTGAAACAGCAGGACGGAGTTGTTATTAACATTGGAACACCACTAGTAAACCATGCACTTGGTGGTGCTCCCAGCACAGCACCAATTGCCTCCAAAGGTGCGATACATTCACTCACACTGCAATTGGCAGCCGAATTTGGTAAACATAACATCAGAATCAATACTATTGCATCAGGGGTGATACGCACGCCTATGCATGGAGATAGCGCTGACCAGAGTGCACGATTACATCTGCTGAACCGCATTGGAGAAGTGGAGGATATAGCACAAATGGTTTATACCGTTGCCAAGAGTAATTTTATTAGTGGTGCGATCATCAATGTTGATGGTGGCATGGGCGCAGGTCATAATTTGAATTAGTATGAAAGCACTTTTTTTAACAGCTCTTCTATCCGGAATTTCTCTGATATCAGGAGCACAAAATTTTAAGAAAATGGAAAACAATCAACACGATTCACTGGCGATAAGCCAGGCATTGGAAAATTATTACTTCACAGGTATTTATGAAGGCGACATAATGACGCTGGGCAAGATTTTTAATCCTGGTACTTTGTTATTCGGAGATATAAAGGGAAAGCCTTATGCTAAAACGCTCGATCAGTACCTTGATGGCGTGAAGAACCGTCAAAGCCCAAAGGATTCAGGTAAGCCTTTCAAAGGAACTATCCTCTCAATTAATGTGATCAACTCAATAGGCGTTGCCAAGGTTCATGTTAAAATGTACGACTTTGAGTATGATGAGTTCCTGTCATTTCATAAAATTGATAACCGTTGGCTAATCGTTAATAAAATGATCACTGATGTAGCTGACTAAATTTTAATACTATGTGGTATCAAACAAAGGCATCTGAAATACTTGGCATTCAATATCCCATCCTGCAAGGACCATTCGGTGGTAATCTGTCATCGGTTGAGCTTGTATCAACAGTGTCAAATGCTGGAGGACTTGGCGGTTATGGAGCATACACATTAAGCCCTGAGGAGATCATCCAGGTCGATCAGCAGATTAAAGCAGCCACGAATAAACCTTACAACATTAATCTTTGGGTATCGGATACAGACGCGGTGGATGGCACAGTTTCAGACGATCAGTTTAAGCAAGCTCAACAATTATTCAAACCTTATTTTGATGAAGTAGGAATTGCATTACCGGAAAAAACTGTATTCAAGTCACGGTTTGAAAATCAGGTTGAAGTGATTCTGCGTCAGAAGCCACCAGTATTCAGCTTTATGTTTGGTATTCCATCTGCCGATATTCTTGAACAATGTCGCAGGCGTGGTATTGTTACCGTTGGCGCCGCCACCACATTGGATGAAGCCATAGCGTTAGAGTCAGCCGGAGTGGACATGATCATTGCTTCAGGTTTTGAAGCGGGTGGACATCGTCCATCTTTTCTGGCGTCAGCAGAGTCATCTACAGTTGGAACGTTCGTGTTACTTCAACTCATTAGAGAAAAAGTTAAGACTCCCATTATTGCAGCGGGAGGTATTGCTAACGGAAAAGGTGTTGCAGCAGCACTAGCGCTTGGTGCAGATGCCGCGCAAATTGGTACCGCTTTTCTGGCCTGTGATGAATCAAACGCCACAGACATTCATCGGCACAAATGCTGTTTTCTGATAAAGCGAGATATACTACTTTATCACGTGCATTTACCGGGCGACTTGGCAGAGGAATTACCAGTCGAATTGCCAAAGATCTGATCAGCAAAGAAAAAAGTTTTCTCCCTTTTCCATTGCAAACACAATTCATGTCGCATCTGAGAACAGCGGCGATTGAACAAAAAAAATGGGACATGGTTTTATTCTGGGGTGGACAGATCGCTCCCATACTGAAACATAAAAAAGCTACAGAGCTAATGAAGTCCATCGTGGAAGAAACCACAACTTATTTTGATCATCTAAAAGCTTAAAGTCATGAACACTTCAAAAGTATGGTATGTAACAGGGGCCTCTCAGGGATTGGGACTTACCCTCGTGAAAAAACTGATTAATCGCGGCTACAAAATTGCAGCTACCTCTCGCGATGCACGTGCACTGAGCCAGGCCGTTGGACTGATAGACAAAGATCGTTTTCTTCCGTTAGCTGTCGATCTGAATAATCCGGATTGCATTCAGGAATCAATACAGCAAACACTTGCAGCATTTGGGCGTATCGATGTAGTTGTTAATAACGCAGGCTATGGAATGACTGGCGCATTGGAAGAAATTGAAGAACAAGACATCAGGAATATTTTTAATGTAAATGTGCATTCTACTATAGAAGTTGTCAAACAAGTATTACCGGTGATGCGAAAGCAGAAATCAGGCTACATTATAAATGTTGGTTCAGTAGCAGGGTTCGTAGGTTCTCCAGGTTGGTCTATCTATTCAGCTACTAAAGCTGCGGTGGCAGCTTTCTCTGAAGTCATAGCACTAGATGTAAAAGAGTTTGGTATCAAGGTTACTGTAGTTGAACCTTCGGGATTTCGTACAGGGTTTCTGACTAAAAAATCATTAGCAGTAACCACCACCAACGTCGAAGGTTATCAGGCAGTGAAGAATACACAGGATCAGTATTTGTCAATGAACGGACAACAAGCAGGAGATCCTGATCGCGCAGCAGAAATATTTATAGAAGTAGCAGAATGTTCAAACCCGCCGATGCATTTGTTCCTTGGTAAGGATGCTTACAACAGAGCTTCGAAAAAACTAACTGCTATGACTGCAGAGTTGGAGCAATGGAAGTCAACAACGATCGGAGCAGATTTTAAATCATGAGAAACTTAAAATAAGAAAAGTTTAAGAGACATTCACACTAAGGTGGCATTATCATTAAACCTCTATTCGTTAAATTCTTCCGTTGGTGGAGACTGAATTTGTTTACGAGAGGTGTACTCGATAATTTACATCTATGAAGCTTCTTCTTTACATCTGGTTTATTTCCATGACTGTTGTTGTGAAGGCGCAACATGCAGCGCTGCCCAAACCACTCAATCTCACAGCCGACGAAGATCATCAACGCATGATGGATCAGCTTGGCGTAAAAGTATTGCGACCGGGTCCGAATGGAGATGAGAAGGCACCCGATCATGCGAACTATGATGAATCGTTAGCTAATCCATTTCCAGAATTACCCGATGTATTGAAACTCAAGAATGGAACGAAAGTGACTACTGCCGATATGTGGTGGAAGCTTCGTCGTCCTGAGATTGCAGAAGATATGGAACGCGAAGTATATGGAAGACTTCCGAAGAACATTCCGAAAGTAACGTGGACAACAGGTGTTATTGAACGAGAGTTTGTTGGTTTCATACCTGTTATTGCTAAAGAACTGAAAGGTCATGTCGACAATTCAGAATACCCATTGATTAACGTTGATATTTCGATGATGCTCGTTGTACCTGCCAATGCGAAGGGACCCGTGCCAGTGTTGATGATGTTCGGTCGTGCAGGACTTCCTAATCCTGTTCAGCCTAATGCTGATGATATGAAAATACTCAACGATGCGATGCGTAAATTACTTTCGCAGGATACGGCTGTTAAAAAGATTCTTGATAAATATCCTGCTTACAGTGTACTGCCTCGCCTTACACCAACATTTGGTGGAGAACCTACGCGTGAACAGCAATTGATCCAGGCGGGCTGGGGTTACGTGAGCATTGATCCTGCAAGCATCCAGGCCGACAACGGTGCAGGTTTAACACGCGGCATCATCGGCCTTGTTAATAAAGGTCAGTTGCGTAAGCCTGACGATTGGGGCGCACTTCGTGCATGGGCATGGGGTGCTGCGCGTGGTCTCGACTATCTCGAAACAGAGTCTTCCGTTGATGCGAAACATGTAGGTATTGAAGGTGTATCGCGCTATGGAAAAGCTGCACTTGTAACACTTGCCTTTGAACCACGC
>DATJHZ010000074.1:0-8719 GCA_035493595.1 Cyclobacteriaceae bacterium
GACGAAGACTGGAATAGTTTTAAGAAATCGTTTAGTGATATTTACCCGGCATTTTTTTCAAAGCTAAGATATATATGCCCAACCATAACCACTTCTGAATTACGTTTGTGTTCACTTATAAAATTAAAACTCTCTATTAAAGAGATGGCTTCCATGCTGGGAATATCCCCCGAAAGTGTTAAAACATCACGCTATCGGCTAAAGAAAAAATTGGATTTGGGTGAGAACGAAACTATAGAAGAGTTTATCGAAAAGCTCGGTGTATTTCATAAGGAAGAGATAAAACATCTGGCGGCTAGTTAAGAAAGTTAAGCAGTCAGGATTAAATGAGTAGGAGAGTGAGTGGAGTTGGTTCAACTAAAATATGAAGCCTCAATATTCTTAGTTAGATCAATAACCAGAATACATCCTGGGTAATTTTATTTTGAAAATGCTTCCTTCATCAACTTTACTATTGAAGCTTATGCTTCCTCCAATTTTTGAGAGCGCTTTTGAAACAATGTACAAGCCGATTCCGCTTCCAACCGATTTTTCACTTAATCGTGTATAGGCCTCAAAAATTTCATACCTATACTCTTCCGAAATTCCAATGCCATTATCCTCAATATGCACGGATATGAATTTTTCATCTTCTTCGAAAGAAATATGGATTGAGGAATGAGCATTACTAAAAATACAGGCATTTTCAACAATGTTTAAAAAGACCATATCAACAAACCTGATATCAGAAGACAGCCAAATGTCGTCATATTTTTGTAACTGAAACTGTGTAGATGGATAGAACTTACCCATAGTCTCAACGAGGTCTGATAAATACTGTGAGAAATTAAAGCTTTGTAACTCTACGGAAGCCCGTAGCCCATAAGTCATTTTTAATTTATCGAGCATCTTATCCATCAGTTGTGCTGTGGAAGTTATTTTTTGTCTTATATCTGATTGCTCGTTAGGGCAGTTTGTAAATTCAGAAATCTTAACAAGACCAATGATTGTCAATATAGGTCTTCTGACATCATGGGAAGCACGATACAGATAGGTATCTAATTCTTTATTTGTTTTCATCAATTCAGCCGTATGAAACTTAACTTTCGCTTTCAGATCTGCATTTAGCCCTACTAGTTTTTCATTATGTCTCTTGTTATTTCTGTATAGAATAAACAATAGTATAAGTACACTGGCTATTGCGCCAATGCATAATTGCCATAGTCTTACCTGTTTTGTTTTATAACTGTTTTCTATTTTTAATAAGTTGATATCTGCAAGTTGCCTGTCGATGTAATTCTGATTGTGAATTTTTTCGAGGCTTTTTTCAGCATTTATGCTGTGAAGAGAATCCCGCAGAGTAATATAGCGTTGAAAGTATTCATCCGCTTCTTTAAACTTTCTGTGAGTGCGACTGTATTTGGCCATTGTTTTATAATATACCGACCATATTATTTTACTATTTAATTTTTGTATAAGGTTATAAGCACTGTCATAGTATAGACGCGCTTTTAGCGGCTTATTCAATGACGAATAAATATTTCCTGCACTTAGAAGGGAAGTTGCGGCAGATTCAATTTCTTTATACTTGAAACTTATTTTAAGATCAATTGTAACTTTCTCAAGAGCTTCATGCAGTCTGCCTTGTTTTTGCAGAATTTTGGATATGTTTCCGTTAATCAACCCCATCCAAAATTCTTCTTTTACATCTTTTGCTAATATGTCTGAAAATTCAAAGTATTTTATAGCACTGTCCAGTTGATTTCTTTCTTGAAATGCAAGTCCAACAGTGTTGTAAGCATTGATTAGACGGACTGAATCTGCATGTGTTCGATTTTTGGTAGCCTTTGTGAATGCACCAGTTTGACGTCCATTTTCTATTGCAAGCTGGTAATTTCCTGCCTTGAATTGTATGTTAGTAATATCCAAATAACAGGCAGAAACTTCCTTTATTAAACCTAATTGCTGATAGATATCAGCGCTCTTGTAATAATCTTCAGCGGCTGCCAGTAGTTCATTGTTGATATTTGAAATTTGACCTCGTAACTGTAATACTTTAGCACGCTCAAGCAGGAGAGAAGGATCTTCTGTAGCGCCAATTAATTGATTAACAAACTCCTTTGACTTGTCAAAAGACCAGTGATCGTATAAGCCTTTTGCGTGAGCATAATCACGCCAGATTTTAGCATCAATGTCTTTAATTGTATCCAGATCAAGATACTTGTTAATGCAATAATCTATTGAATCAACAGAACAGTTTTTACAATTATCAACTGCAATATCGAGCTGATTAAAACAATCCTTTTTATAGTCTGAATCAACAGGCACCTGTTTTGAAAAACAGCTAATAAAAATAATACTGATGGTTAATATATATACTTTACTGATGAGACTCTTCATTATTTCGTTAACACTATTCTAATCCGCCACTTTAAAACTCTATCTGCCTGGACTAGCAGACTCTGCACGTAATGTCAATTATTACGAAGTGATAATTTTATTGTTATTTGGTATTGAGAAACTAAATATGCTTCCTCGGTTCAAAACACTTTTAACTGTAATAGTCCCGCCGTTTTTTTCTGTAAACTCTCGGCATAATCCAAATCCAATGCCTGCACCTTTTTCTCCTGATGTACCAAATTTAGTAAAGTGTTCATAGTTGAAGAGTTTAGAAATTTCTTCATTTGTTAATCCTATTCCAGTGTCTTCTACGGTAACCATTGTAAAATTCTCTAATCGTTCGTAGCCAATGATAATTCCACCACCATTGTTGGTGAACTTAACTGCATTGCTTATCAGGTTGCGAAGTACAAGTCGCATCATATCACTATCTGCATATACCGAAATACTTGCATCTACCAGATTGATTAATTCGAGATCTTTGCTCGTTGCAATTGGCTTGAAAAGATGAAAATTTTCTTCAACGATAGTTTTCAGATCAAAGATTGCGGCCTTTACTTGTATCCCATCCATCTGTGTTCGCGCCCAGTACAAAAGATTTTCTGTCAGGTTTAATGTTTGGCGAATATTTTCCTTGAGACGCGGCATCATATTTTTTAATTCTTCATCAGACATATAGTTCAAGTCGATCAAATCAAATATGTCTTGCACTTGTCTGACAGGACCTCTTAGATCATGTGAAATAATTGAAAAGAGTTTATCCTTCGTTATATTAAGCTTTTCGAGTTCTTTAGCTTGCTTGCTTATTGCTTCGTTCTTGACATGCACTTCTTCATTAATGGCAGATAACTCTTCATTAACTGCTGATAGTTCTTCATTCTGAGTTAGCAATTCATTGTTCTGTTCGTTTACTATTCTTTGCAATTTCAATTTTTGTTCGTTCACTCGCCATGTATAAAATTTAACAATGATGCTTATGAATAGAACGGTAAAAATAGAATATGCTAAATAGGCCCACATAGTTCTGTACCACGGCGGCCTTATATGAAATGAAAATGAAACCGGATCGCTAATCTTGTCATATTGATTCTTTGAACGAACAAAAAATGTATAGTCTCCATTGGATAGGTTTGTATAGACAGCTTCTTTGGAATGTGTCCAGTTTGACCATTCATTTTCAAAACCTTTCATTCTGTATTGATATTCAGTTTTGTAAGGATCTTCGAAAAGGTGACTTGTAACTTCAAACCTGACATTGTTCATAGCAAATGACAAATCCTTAATAGATTTGTTATTTTTCTTATTATAAATCAAAGAATCGCCGGCATAAATTTGCTTAATGGTTACATGCATGGGTTCATCATAAAATGTCTTTTGGTCAGGACAATAATTGATCAATCGCAGATCATTGCCAATTAACACATTTCCATTTTCAGCAACTAATACAGGAGCATCAACATCGATGCGCAAGTCATTTATTTTAGTTTCAATTTTATTAAATGGTGTTAATATCAATTCGAAAGAACCATCCTGATGTTTCTTTAATGACCCTGCTGTTTCTTTGCTATTAGGTATGCCGCCCCAAAAATATAGATCGCCTGCAGCATTCTCTGCTATTGTATAGATGCAAAAATTCGGACCCAGTGCAGCATTAATACGCTTGTCTGGTTCGAATCGATTTTTTATTGCGTTGAATGTGTAGATACCGTTGGTTGTGGTTACAACTATTTTGTCACTGAATTTTAATCTGTGTATCCTGTTATTAAGATTCGATGGTAATCCGTTAGATTTATCAAAGAAAGTTTTCTCTATAACAGAGTCCATAGCCTCATTCAGCTTTAGCCTGTAGATACCTTTGTTATAATGACTGATCCATATATTCCCCTCATCATCTTCTTCCATATAACGGGTTTGTTCTTCGAAGCCAATAATTTTTCGTTTGCTCCAACCTGTTCCGTTTTTTCTCATCAGCCAAATTCCTGTGTTGAAAGTGCCGTAGATCATTCTTTCCGGATAGTGCTTTGGTCTGCATAACGTCATTGCATTATCATGCTCAATCAGATGGATAGCTCTCTTTTCTCGAATCTCCCAAATACCATCACCTTGTGCTGCATATATCTTGCCTGAAAAATTATATAAACTCCAGGCAACGCCATTTACATGTGGTAATACAGTGCACTGTGTTTTTCCTTTTTCCTTATAATAGATTCCCCATCCTGTTCCCAGGTATTGAAAATCACCAGCCTCGGCTAATGATATAATTTTATGATGAATGCCATTATTTTCATTGTAATATGATAAGGACGAACTTGTATTGATCTGAAGAATCTCTCGGTTACCAGAAACCCAAAGATTATGGTTATTGTCTTCAAAAAAATCGTTTTGATAAATGTACTTTAAAACATCAGGCTCAATATGATATACAAGCTGGCCATTATGATTTATGAAAATAATATGACCATCTGCCGCTATAGCAATGAGGCCATTGCTAAGAAGTTTTAGATGGAATGCGAATGCCCCATTTACATACGAAGGGATTTTGTCCGTTATAAGAACAAACTGTTCGGATTCTTTGGTAGCTGTTGGATCTAATACCCAGAGCTTGTCCTTCTCATCAAGAATAAGAAATTTATTTTGAGTGTAACCTGTCATAAATTTAATTTCGTCGCTCTTCATAACAGGAAAATCAGTCAATTCAAAATTGAAATCTTTATAGATATAAACTTTGTTGTTAACCAAAATATAAATGTGTTTATGAGCGCAGATCAAAAAAAATTGTGATGGCGTGCTGAGGATTCTGATTTTTCCGTCCTTGTAAGAATACAGGTGTCTGCTATCGCGAAACAAAACCTCTTTGCCATTCAATATTGTTTGAAAGACATTTGTTACATTCTTATTTTCTAAGGGAAGGAGCGGCAGAAGCGAATGGTATGTGTAATCACCTGATTCTTTTTTTTGCAGATAACCCAGATCGCCATACACTCCGACATATATTCTTCCAGAACTATCAATAGCCATGGAGTGAATAGATTCCCGGTTTGGAAGCATTATGGAACTCCATTCAGCGCCGTCGAATTGCAGAACGCCATCATTCGTAAAATGCAGTATTCCTTCTTTGTCCTGGAGTATTTGACCGTTTTGCCCGCCTTTATACTCTTCGGAGAGATATTTTTGTATAAATAGTTGTTGGCTGTTGACACTTAGATGCAGGAATAAAAACAACCCTATTATTAATGGAATAGATCGTTTCAGTTCACCAGCCATACATTAATGTTATAAGATTCTCATTCATTATCATTGGGTCTTTTTTGAAATGCTATTGACTTCTAACTGCTTTATAACCTCCGGCCTAATGTATTCACTTAAATTTTATTCATTGGGATCTTGAGTATTCAACCGCAAATAAATTAATTTTTGACACTTTATAGTTAAGGTTAATTATGCATATTGACCTCCGTATTTTTACCTAGTTGCTCTATTTATAACCATAGACTATAGTTGTTTTTTTTAAACTTTCAAGAATCAGAATGAATAGGGGATTTTTAAGTCGGAGAATCTGAAATAATTTCAATTTGTACATCGTAGAAGTCTAGGTATAAATACAGAGGCGCTGATTAGTACTATCCAGTAATAATAAAATTGCTCATTTTAATCAATTTTGAAATGTGATAGATGGGCAACAAAAGCTATGCTTTAGCATGGATGACTATAGAGGTAATAATTGTAACGTATTAGAGAGAAACATACTTCTTCGTTTTTTGAGAAGTACAATTATTATAATTTTTTTGTATGCAGTTTATGATGTTTTCAATAGTGACATTTCAGACAGTTTAAAATCAATTGTTGGATTACTTGTATTTGGTGTTTGCAGAGTTTTATTAAAAATTACAGATTTTTCCTCCTTGAGCAAACGCATAGTAGCCTCTGTTTTTATGTTGTCTGTTGGATTTGGATTCTTCTTCCAAGGTGGTTTGTTGGGGATTAATTCACTTGATACTATAGGACTTGTCATGTTAATCTCTCTCATTTTCTCAGGAAGGGAGAGACAAATATTTTTGTTCTTGCTTTTATTACAATTGGGAGCACTTGGTTTTATCCAGGTCTTCTACACAGAATTAATCGTAGACTACAGAACAAATGATAACCTTATATTTGATCTTGCTGAAGTATTGGCGCGCGTTATAAATATGGCTTATGTTTGCTATTTGTATAAAGCAGAATATGAAAAAGAACGAGCACAATTGTTTGAAGCAAGCGAAAGGCTAAGAGTTGTAAATGCAGAAGTTTTTTCACAAAACGAAATTATTGCCTCTACCTATAATCAGTTAGAAATTGCAATGCTCAGACTTAATGAGGAGCAGATGCAAACACTTCTCACCAATAGAAGGCTGGAGGAAGCAAATACAGAAATCTCTACACAGAGTGAGGCATTAGCTGCTTATAATAGGGAACTTGAGCTGATGGTAGAAGACAGGATGAAAGACATTTTGATCCTTAATAAAAAACTAATGGAGTACTCGTTCATTAATTCTCATCGTGTTAGAGGACCTCTGGCAAGAGTGCTCGGTCTTGTTCACCTTATGAAAATGAGTGATGGTAAAGTCAATGATCAAAATGAATATTTAGATAAACTTGAAATAAGTGCAGTTGAAATGGATAACATTGTCAGAGAAATGACGGTTGTGTTAAACAGGGAAATGGAACTGAGAAATGAAAATTAAGATTCTTATTCAGTAACAGAATCACTTTTATATTGAAATTCTTTATCTGTTTTTTCTAAGCAGAAATACGGAGCATGCAATACGTAAAAATTATACAGCTCCTTAAGTAGTAAGTCTAACATAAGAACACTAATAAAGTCGAGACCTTTGATGATTGGGTAAAACACTTGATCAGATGAGGTATTTATATTGTATAGCGTTCAGCATGTTAGTGATTCTCCTATTCACCAGAACCAATGCTCAAACCATGAATGGAGATTTGACATTGGTAAAAGGAAGGATCTTTAAGATAGAGTCTGATAGCCTCGTAATAAAAAATCTGATCATGCATGATTCTTCCACGCTTGTTTTAATGGCGGGTTCTCAGAGTTATTACCTGAAATTAAACAAGCTTGTTTTTGGAGCTAATTGTCAAATTTTATGTAGCAGTACGAAAGGAACTAATGGACGTGATGGGAGAGAACCTGAAACTCCATCAGGACCTTGCAAGAGTGGCCTTCCTGGTGAAGCCGGACAAAATGGAGCTAATGGAAAACCGGGTAATACTTTAACTATGGAAGTCAGTTCGGTTGAGTCAACCGGAAAAAAGACATTTGGCATTTATCTGAATGGTGGAGATGGGGGAGATGGTGGTGACGGTGGAAATGGAAGTAATGGCTATCGTGGTACAAAATTCTGTGTAAGTAATGGAGGAGATGGTGGTAACGGCGGCAACGGTGGTGATGGTGGAAAAGGTGGAATATTAATAGTACATAGCTCAATTGACTCTACGGCGTTTAAGAGTAAGGTCACAGTATTTGTTAACGGCGGATATAAAGGCTACGGAGGAAGATCTGGTAATGGTGGAGCATTGGGACCTGGCTCTTCTGAAAAATCAAAAAATGGAGCAAGGGGGAAAGAAGGTTTAAAAGGAAAAAATGGCCCGTCCGGAAAAATATTTTTTAAGAATAGAATAAGCTAACAATCCTTCTCTATAAAATATATAACTTGTTAGCCGCAATAATAAGTGATGATTTCAATTGAATACTACTCTCTATTTCTTAAAGGTGATCCTGCTAAGATTTCCAAAATGAAAAATCTTATTAGAGAGGATTTAAGAAAAACGGAGATAGCCTTTTTTAAAGCAGATAGCGAAAAAGATTTTAAATCGATGAGATCTGAGTTGCATAAAATATCTCCCATTATCTTTAATCTAAAATACAAGGAATTTTTATCTTTGATAGAACAGTACAAAGCTTATGATCAGTATAGCGATGAACTGAAAAATCTAAATGAACAGCTAAGACAATATCTTGTTCAAGTCTATATCTTTTTGGAAGAGATCTAGTTTTTCAACGTTAAAACCTTCTGCATCTTTTCAATCAATTCTTCCGGTCTGAATGGTTTTCCAATAAAATCGTTAGCCTGACATTCCTTAATTTTATCTTCCCGAATATCTGTGCTAGCTGAAAAGATAATAATTGGCGTATTTTGATTTCTGGAAGTTGAGTTTGTTCGAATGGCCTTGGCCACTTCAAACCCATTCATATCAGGCATTTGAACATCCAATAGAATAACATCGTAGTTTTTTATCTGTGTTGATGATATTGCTTCCTTGCCATTGTTGGCTGTATCGCATA
>DATJHZ010000075.1:0-5962 GCA_035493595.1 Cyclobacteriaceae bacterium
TTTAAAGTTGGCGGAGCCCAGGCTATTGCCGCTATGGCCTACGGCACAGAGAGCATTCCTAAAGTCTATAAAATATTTGGTCCCGGTAATCAGTATGTTACCAAAGCCAAACAACTTATCACGGAAGATGGTGTAGCTATCGATATGCCTGCCGGACCTTCTGAGGTTTTGGTTATGGCCGATGAAACTGCAACACCTTCATTCGTTGCAGCTGATTTACTTTCACAAGCTGAGCATGGTGAAGATAGTCAGGTAATCTTAGTCTTGTCAAATGAAAATCAGGCAAAACCCATTCAGATAGAAATTGAAAAGCAACTGGCATTGTTACCAAGAAAAGACATTGCTGAAAAATCACTTGCTAATAGTCGTGTTCTTGTTTTTAATGACTCGAAGACAGCTATAGAATTTGTTAATGACTACGCGCCAGAGCACTTAATCATAAACACTAAAAACATTGATGAAGTGGTTGCCGGAATTACCAATGCAGGCTCCATCTTCATCGGAAACTATTCACCAGAGGCTATTGGTGATTATGCTTCCGGAACAAATCACACCTTACCAACCAACGGATACGCTCGTGCATTTGCTGGTGTTTCGTTGGAGAGCTTCATGAAAGCCATCACCTATCAGCAACTTACAGAAGAAGGAATAAAGAAACTTGGCCCTGTTGTTGAACTAATGGCAGAAGCTGAACAACTCATCGGCCATAAGATGGCAGTCTCAGTAAGATTGAATGCATTAAAGAAGTAAAGACAAGCTACAGATTGAATTATGAGCAGACGCGCCAATAATTTTATAGATATAAATACATTAGTCAGGAAGAACGTGCTGAACATGAAACCTTATTCTTCAGCACGCGATGAATTTAAAGGAGAAGCAGAAGTTTATCTCGATGCCAATGAAAATCCCTATCCATCTCCTTATAATCGCTACCCGGATCCATTACAATGGAGAGTAAAAGAAAAGCTGGCCGAGATTAAAGGTGTACAACCTGAACAAATATTTTTAGGCAACGGAAGTGATGAACCAATTGATCTTATCATCCGTGCATTTTGCGAACCCAATCAGGATTCCATTCTGATTACAGAGCCAACGTATGGTATGTATTCAGTTTGTGCAGAAGTAAATGCTGTGAACGTTCAACAGGTTTTGCTTACGCACGATTTTGATATCGACCTTGACGCATTTCCTAAAACTTTTGATGCTACCACCAAAGTAATTTATCTGTGTAGTCCAAATAACCCTACGGGGAATTTATTGAGTCGCGATAAGATTGTGGAAGTATTAAAAAGATTCTATGGTATTGTTGTGATCGATGAAGCCTACATTGATTTTACTAAGGGAAAAAGTTTCGTCAATGAGTTAGATAAATATCCAAACCTGGTAGTACTACAAACTTTTTCAAAAGCA
Source organism: Cyclobacteriaceae bacterium (assembly GCA_035493595.1). Taxonomy (GTDB): domain Bacteria; phylum Bacteroidota; class Bacteroidia; order Cytophagales; family Cyclobacteriaceae; genus DATCRE01. The sequence continues at coordinate 1,411 of DATJHZ010000075.1, forward strand.
TGGGGACTTGCCGGATTACGTTTAGGAATGGCATTCGCTTCGCCTGAGATCATTGCAGTCCTCAACAAAATCAAATATCCATACAACGTCAACATCAGAACGCAGGATCTTGCCCTGGAAGCACTCGACAATGTAGCTCGTAAAGAAAGCTGGGTTGAAGAAATTATCGAAGAGCGAGAAGAGATGGTGAAGGCCTTAAAGAAACTACCCATCGTTGATAAAGTCTATCCTTCTGATGCCAACTTTGTATTGGTTAAAGTTAAAGATGCACATCAGACTTACCGTGAACTAATGGATCAGAAGATAATTGTGCGGGACAGATCGAAGGTAACGCTTTGCTACAATTGCATCCGTATTACCATTGGCACACCAGAAGAAAACAAAAGACTATTACAAGCCTTAAAAGAGTTATGAAGAAAGTATTATTTATAGATCGCGATGGAACATTAATCCTTGAACCTGCCGATCAACAGATTGATAGTCTTGAAAAGCTGGAGTACTATCCCGGAGTGTTTTCATGGCTCAATAAAATTGCTAATGCCGCCAGTTATGAATTGGTTATGGTTACAAATCAAGATGGACTTGGAACCGCGAGCTTTCCTGAAGACACCTTCTGGCCTGCACACAACAAAATGATGAAGGCTTTTGAAAATGAAGGAATAAAATTTTCCGGAGTATTTATCGACAGATCTTTCTCATCTGAAAATAAACCTACACGCAAGCCAGGCACTGGAATGTTAACAGAGTTCTTCAGTACTGAGTACGATCTTCAGAACTCTTACGTTATTGGCGATCGTTTAACAGATGTTGAGCTTGCGAAAAATCTTGGAGCAAAAGGAATTCTCATTAATGATGGCAGCCTGTCTGAAAAACTGAAAGCACAGAATTTAGAATCGCACTGCGCATTAACAACCACAAGCTGGGAAGATATTTACAAACTCGTTACCAAGTCTAATCGTAAAGCATCGGTTATACGCACCACAAAAGAAACTGATATTAAAATCAATATCGATCTGGATGGCAACGGTAAATCAAACATACACACAGGTCTCGGCTTTTATGATCACATGCTTGATCAACTTGCGCGTCACGGCAACATTGATCTTGAAATTCAAGTAAAAGGAGATTTACATATTGACGAACATCATACTATTGAAGACACAGGCCTAGCACTCGGTGAAGCATTTCTAAAAGCTCTCGGCGACAAGCGAGGCATAGAGCGCTACGGCTTTTGCCTACCGATGGATGACTGTCTTGCCCAGGTAGCCCTCGACTTCGGTGGCCGCCCCTGGTTAATGTGGGAAGCTGAATTCAAACGCGAAAAAATTGGTGAGATGCCTACAGAAATGTTTTATCATTTCTTCAAATCATTCTCCGATACTTCAAAGTGCAATTTGAATATAAAGGCAGAAGGCACCAACGAACATCATAAAATCGAAGCTATCTTCAAAGCCTTTGCAAAAGCTATCAAGATGGCGGTTAAGAAGGAAGGAAATCAGCTGCCTTCAACAAAGGGAACGCTTTAATTAAGGTACAAAGTAGGAAATACGAGGTACGGGAGATGTACCTGATAAATGAGAGTTGAATGCAAGATCTAAAAAGTAGATATAAAAAATTTGCAATAGAAGTGGCCACACTTATTCAATCCTTATCAAAAGGGACAATAAATAACGCTTATGCCAATCAATTAATTCGCTCTTCAAGTTCACCTGGTACAAATTACAGAGCCGCTTGTAGAGCTAAGTCTACTGCTGATTTTATAAATAAGCTTAAAATAGTTAAAGAAGAACTGGATGAATCCATTTACTTTCTTGAACTTCTTTTGCACTTCAATCCCGAACAAAAAATAACAATTGAATCCTTACACAAAGATGCAAATGAACTATTAGCTATAACCGTTCAATCAATCAAAACAACAAGATCATGCATCCAAACTCGTACCTCGTAAATCGTAATTCGTACTTATAACTTATCCATGAAACTCGCTATCATAAAATATAACGCCGGTAACATACAGTCAGTGTCCTTTGCTCTAGAGAGGCTGAACATTGACTTCTCTATAACCGATAATGCTGAAGAGATCATGAAGGCTGATAAGGTTATCTTCCCTGGTGTTGGTGAAGCCAGTACGACGATGGAATATATTCGTGACAGGAAGCTTGATCAACTCATCACCAAGTTGAAGCAGCCCGTACTCGGAATATGTCTCGGTATGCAATTGATGTGCAAGTTCTCGGAGGAAAACAATACAGACTGTCTTGGAATATTCGATGAAACTGTAAAGCGTTTCATTCCTAAAGACGATATGAAAGTACCACACATGGGATGGAATGAATTATCGTTATCGAACGGGTGGCTAGATCCAACATTAGAAAACAAACATGTATACTTTGTTCACAGTTATTATGTTCCAGTGAATTCTCATACATCAGCCATTACCGATTACACGGTGCCTTTTAGTGCGGCTCTAAAGAAAGATAATTTCTACGCGGTACAATTTCACCCCGAGAAATCTGCAGAGGCGGGTGTTAAAGTATTGCAAAGCTTTTTAAACAAATAATCACTACTCATAAATGGTAGCCCCTAAAAGAATGAGAATAATCCCTGCCATAGATCTAATAGACGGAAGGTGTGTACGACTTACTCAGGGCGATTATGCTCAGAAGAAAATCTACAATGAAAATCCGGTAGAAGTAGCAAAAGAGTTTGAAGATGCCGGCATAAAATATCTCCACCTTGTAGATCTTGATGGCGCTAAAGCAGGCAAGGTTATAAACTGGAAAGTTGTTGAATCAATCACATCACAAACTGGTCTTGCTGTTGATTTTGGTGGCGGTATAAAAACCGATAGCGAGCTCACTAAACTTTTTGATCTTGGTGTGAAGCAAGTTAACCTCGGAAGCATTGCAGTTAAAGAACCCACTAAAGTCACAGCATGGATTAAGCAATATGGAAAAGAAAAAATTATCCTGAGTGCTGATGTAAAAGAAGAACTGGTAGCCATTAGCGGTTGGCTTGAAAACTCAAAGTTATCCATTACAGACTTTTTAAATGATTATCAGGCTAACGGAATTGAATACGTTACTTGTACCGATATCAGCACCGATGGCATGCTCAGCGGACCTAACATTACTCTATACAAAAAACTTTTATCTCTTTTCCCTTCGTTGAAGTTAATCGCTAGTGGTGGCGTTAGTTCAATGGATGATCTAAGAGAATTAAAATCTATCCATGTTGATGGTGTCATTATTGGTAAAGCCATTTATGAAGGAAGAGTTAGCTTGAAAGAATTATCAACCCTATAATTTAGTATTGTGCTTACAAAACGAATCATACCTTGCCTGGATATAAAAGATGGTCGCACCGTTAAAGGCATAAACTTTGTCAACATTCGCGATGCTGGTGACCCTGTTGAACTCGGTGCCTTATATGCACAGCAAGGTGCTGATGAACTGGTATTCCTGGACATCTCAGCCACCAACGAAGAACGTAAAACATTTGCATCACTGGTAAAAGACATTGCCAAACATATTAACATTCCTTTTACAGTTGGTGGTGGTATTAGTAGTGTAAAAGATGTTGCGCCCCTTTTAGAAGCCGGTGCAGACAAAGTGAGTGTTAACTCGGCAGCAGTACGAAATCCACAATTGCTTGATGAACTTTCAAAGGCATTCGGCGCACAGTGTATTGTGCTTGCTATTGATGCGCGTAAAATTGATAACCAGTGGACAGTACATACACACGGTGGAAAACAGTCAACCGACAAGCGTCTCTTCACCTGGGCAAAAGAAGGACAGGAACGTGGTGCAGGAGAAATACTTTTCACCAGCATGGATCATGATGGAACGAAAGCTGGCTTTGCTATTGACCCATTAAGTAAATTGCATGAGTTATTGCAAATACCTGTTATCGCTTCTGGTGGCGCCGGAAATATGGGGCATTTCATTGATGCGTTCGTACTTGGTAAAGCAGATGCGGCTTTGGCAGCGAGTATCTTTCACTTTGGCGAAATAAAAATACCTGAGTTGAAGTCATTCCTCAAACAGAAGAACATTACCATTCGATAAAACAAAACACCCTAATCAACCAATCCATGGCTACCATCAACAAAATAGATTTTTCAAAACTCAACGGACTCGTACCCTGCATCGTTCAAGATTCAAAAACTGATAAAGTATTGATGCTTGGTTTTATGAACGAAGAGTCATACAATAAAACAGTTATTGAAAAACGTGTAACCTTCTTCAGTCGCAGTAAGAATCGTTTATGGACTAAAGGTGAGACATCAGGAAACTATCTTGAAGTTGAAAATATATTAATTGATTGCGATCAGGATACTTTGTTGATAAAAGCCAGACCGCTTGGTCCCGCCTGTCACACGGGTGCAGATACATGCTTTAATGAAACCAACAGCAATTGGTCTATCACATCACTTGAATGTACCATTCAGGAAAGAAAGAAAAATCCCAAGAAGGGTTCATACACCAATAGTCTTCTTGACTCTGGTATAAACAAAGTAGCTCAGAAAGTTGGCGAAGAAGCCGTTGAACTT
>DATJHZ010000076.1:0-2354 GCA_035493595.1 Cyclobacteriaceae bacterium
GTTAAGTTTCCGAAGTTTCCACTGGGTACAGAAAAGATTACGGGTTTATTCTTTTTACTTAGCTGTGCATACGCATAGAAATAGTAGAACGACTGTGGAATGAGTCGTGCAATGTTAATTGAGTTTGCTGATGTCAGATAATACTTGCTTTGCAATTCATTATCTAAAAAAGCTGTTTTTACAAGACGTTGACAATCATCAAATGTACCATCAACTTCAAGTGCAGTGATATTTTTACCGAGCGTAGTAAATTGTTTCTCCTGAACATCACTTACTTTACCAGAAGGATAAAGAACAATAACCTTTGTTCCTGGTACACCTAAAAAACCATTTGCCACTGCACTACCGGTATCACCTGATGTCGCTACCAGGATAATTATCTCTCTATGTTGCTTGCTGGCAAAGTGACCTAACAACTGCGACATGAACCGTGCACCAAAATCTTTAAAGGCCATGGTTGGACCATGGAATAATTCAAGCGCATAAATATCTTTTTCAACTTCAGTAAGAGGCGCATCAAATTGAATGGTATGATCAACAATCCGTTTTAAATCTGATGTTGAAAGATCATCACCTAAAAGAGCTTGTGCTACTGCAAAGCCAATCTCCTGAAATGATTTGGTATGAATGTTAGCAAAAAAATCAGAAGGCAATACAGGAATACGCTCCGGCATATATAAACCGTTATCAGGAGCAAGCCCTTTTGTTACAGCTTGCTCCAGACTTACCTTCTGATTCTTATTATTCGTACTATAAAAATTCATGCTTGTTATATTTCAGATTTCAAGTTTCAAATCTCAGATTTATTACATCTAATCAACTGTGGACTGCGGACCGTGGTCTGTCGACCATTAATTAATAACCTTCGCTCCCTGTGAATTTATCTTGGAGACAAAGACGTCGCTATTCAACTTAAGTTTTTGGAACTCTTGTTGAATGGCTTCTCCTGTTTTAGCTGCTGTAACAGGGTCATTGCTCAATACAAAAATAGTTGGGCCTGAACCTGAAATGCCACAACCTAAAGCACCAGCTTTAAGTGCTACAGCTTTAATGGTATCAAAGCCTGGTATTAATACAGAACGAATAGGCTCTGCTACAACATCTTTTAATGAACGACTGATCAATCCATAGTCAGGCTTCATTAAGCCAACAACAAGTCCTGCAATGTTACCCCACTGTGTTATGGCATCTTTCATAGGAATAGATGGCTTCAATACACGACGTGAATCTTCTGTTTTCAATTCGAGGTGTGGATGCACTAATGTACAATACAGCTGATCGGGTACAGGAATATTTGTAACATCCAATGGATCATAACCTCGGATCAAAACAAACCCACCCAATAATGATGGTGCAACGTTATCAGCATGCGCAGAACCACAGGCAACACGTTCAGCCTCCATCGCAAAGGGAAGAAGTTGCTCGCGTGTAAACGGTTCATTCATTAAGTGGTTGATAGCAACCAACGCCGCAGCTGAGCTTGCAGCACTTGAACCCATACCACTACCGAGTGGTAAATACTTGTTCAATTCAATACTCACTCCCTGATTACTGTTGATTGCTTTTAGAAACGCGAGCACAGCAACACCTGATGTATTCTTCTCTGCCTCCAGCGGAAGTCTACCCTGATCACCTGTAATGCTGGTAATCACCACGCCGGGCTCATCTTTTAATGTTAATATTACTTCATCTCCTGGTGCGTCAACAGCAAAACCGAAAACATCAAATCCGCAGGAAACATTGGCCACCGTTGCCGGCGCGAAAGCTTTTATCTTTTTCATTTCTTAATAGTCATTAGTAGTTGGTCATTAGACACTAGTCGCAATCTGAAATTCAAAACTTGAAATCTGAAATTATTTCGAGTAGTGTCCAATTCTTATAATGTCAGCAAACACACCTGCAGCTGTAACTTCTGCACCTGCACCAGGGCCACGTATTACCATAGGGCGATCGTGATAACGCTCCGTTGTTAATAGAATAATATTATCACTACCTGCTAATGAATAAAATGGATGCTGATCACTTACTGATCCTAATTGAATCTTAACCTTTCCATCTTCTAACACAGCCATGTAACGAAGCTTCTCTTTACGATCTGCAGCTTGCTTGCGCAATGCTTCAAAAGCTGCATCATGCTTTTCAAGTTTAGCAAAGAAGGTATCGATAGACATCTCACCCTGGCAATCTGCTGGTACGAGGTTTTCAACTTTTATGTCAGTCAACTCCAGGTGAGAGCCCGCTTCACGCGATAAAATTAAAATCTTGCGCGCTACGTCCATGCCGTTCAAATCATCACGTGGGTCTGGTTCAGTGTATCCTTTTGCCTTTGCTTCTTTCACTACATCACTAAACTT
>DATJHZ010000077.1:0-21066 GCA_035493595.1 Cyclobacteriaceae bacterium
GGCGCTAATTCATGTGTGTTGCATTACATTGAAAACAGCAGACCTTGTAATGATGGCGATATTTTATTGCTTGATGTTGGTGCCGAGTATGGCAACTACAATGCTGACATGACACGAACCATCCCTGTAAATGGTAAATACACCAAAAGACAGAAAGAAGTTTACAATGCCGTGTTGCATGTTCAGCGCGAAGCCATGAAGATGTTAGAACCTGGTGTTCTTTATTTTGAATATCATAAAGAAGTTCAGAAAATTACAGAAAGCGAGCTTATTAAGTTAAAGCTGCTGGATAAAACGGATGTTAAAAATCAGAGCAAAGAAAAACCATTATTCCAAAAATACTTTATGCATGGCACCAGCCATCAGCTTGGTCTCGATGTGCATGATGTGGGAAGCATGTATCACAAAATGCAGGTAGGCCAGGTGTGGACCGTTGAGCCTGGTATCTATATTCGTGAAGAAGGTCTTGGTGTTCGAATTGAAACGAATGTGGTGATTCAGAAAAATGGATTGCTGGATTTGATGAAAAATATACCGGTAGAGGTACAAGAGATTGAAGAAATTATGAATGGCAAGTGATACGTCTGTTGTTACACAGAGTTTCACGGAGAAGCACGGAATTACACTGAGGAATTCTTTCTACGATGAATTGAAAAAACTCTCTGTGTAACTTTGTGTATTCTTTGTGTTCTCCGTGTAATACCTTTTCATGGAGAAGTACGAAACTTCACAGAGAAATCCTTTCCTTATAGCGTTGTTCTTCGTAAAATCATTACATAAACTCTCTGTGAAACTCTGTGTATTCGTTTGTGTTCTCTGTGAAATAACCTTAAAATATGCCTCTTAAATTATTGTCGTTGTTGTTTGTAACACTGATAACCTTTGTTACTGTAGCTCACGAGTTCTGGCTTGAGCCTGTTAATTTCTTTTATCATGTTGGTGAAACGCTTTCTGTTGCTTTTAAAGTAGGAGAGAATTTTGTCGGCGAGCCATGGGTAACGACAAATGAAAAAGTAGAGAAGCTGGAGATACATCATTTAAATTCTGTAGCCGATTTACGTGCATCATTAAAAGAAGACCCGAAAGAGAATCTCTCATATTCTCTTCACGAGGAGGGTACTCACATGATCGTACTGCAAAGCAAAAACTCCTTCATTGAATTGGAAGCCGAAAAGTTTAACGCCTATCTCAAAGAAGACGGCCTTGATGATCCATACTACGAACGTGAAAAGAGCAATACATTAACAAAGCCAGGAAAAGAAAACTATGCACGGTTCTCCAAACTCATGATTCAGGTTGGCGGCAAGCGCGATGATACGTATAAGAAAGTTGTAGGCTTGCCAATTGAGATTGTCCCGTTACAAAATCCGTATTCGCTAAAGGTTGGGGATCTTATGAAATTTAAAATATTGTTTAATGGTAAGCCACTTTTTGGTGCTAAGGTAGTGCTCTGGAATCGTCAGAGTAATCGTACTACAGTACAACCAGTTTATACCTTACAGGATGGAACAATTGAAGATCATATCAGTAACACAGGCATGTGGATGGTGAGCGTCGTTAAGATGGTTCCCTGCAAAGATGGCACTGCCGATTGGCAAAGCTATTGGGGAAGTCTTACATTTGGGGTTCATTAATCTCAATTATTTAAATGAAGCATTTCATTTTACTGCTACTATTTACATTTGAATCAATAATTTCATTTAGCCAGCAAACTAAGGATTTTTTTAATGATGATAATGAGGAGACCGATGAGGTCAATGCTTATTATTATAAAGTAGGGGTCAAGGTTCGTAATAGCTCTGGCTCTACTTATTATATCGATACTGTAAAAACCTATTATGTTAAAACTAATTCATTAAGGAGCGTTTCAAATTACGTTGAAGGCTTTCAGGAAGGTGAGTATAAAGAGTATTTTGAGAATGGAAATTTAAAAGAAACGGGAGTCGATGAAAAGAGTCGTGATATAGGTAAGTGGAAAAGTTTTTATCCGGATGGCAAGCCGCAACGAATTGTTGAATATCCCAAAAAACCAGGAGACATCAGTAAATTTTCAGAATTAGATTTTAAAATTTTGGATTACTGGGACTCTACCGGCGCTCAGACTGTCATAAATGGAAATGGCCACTATAAGCATTACTTTTTTGATAAAGATGTATTGCGAAAAGAAGAGGGTGAAGTTGTAAACGGCCTTCATGATTATGCATGGAAGGGTTATTCAAACGGCATACTCTCGTATTCAGAAAACTTTTCTCAGGGTTCATTCTTAGATGGAATAAGTTATCACGAAGGTAATATTTTTAGATATAACGTTCTTAGTGAGCCAGCAGAATACCCTGGAGGGATGAAAAAGTTGTATAAGTTTCTGAATTCAAATATTGGGTATCCCATTATTGCAAGAAAATTAGGGATTGTAGGAAGAGTTTTTGTTCAATTTGTAATTAATACCGACGGATCTTTATCAGATGTTAAAATCATTAAAGGCGTGCATGAAAGTATTGATGAAGAATCTTTGCGGTTAGTAAGGTCTATGCCAAAGTGGGTGCCCGGAAAATCAAGAGGAAGAGAAGTGAAATCCAAATTCGTTCTTCCCCTTACATATAATTTGCAGAGATAAGTAATAAAAAAGGCAGTCTCCATTTCGAAACTGCCTCCTTTAAATTTTTTATAAATAGTATTAAACCGCAAAGCTCTCACCACAACCACATGTGCGAGATGCATTTGGATTTATAAATTGAAATCCCTTTCCATTCAAGCCATCAGTAAAATCTAATGTGGTGCCGAGTAGATACAGCAAGCTTTTCTTATCCACTAAAATCTTAATGCCCTTGTCTTCAAAAACCTGATCAACAGGATTGATCTTGTCATCAAAATCAAGATCATACATTAAGCCAGAACATCCACCACCTTTTACTGACACGCGAATATTATGATCTTTAGTGCGTCCTTCCTGTGTGAGAAGCTCCGCTATTCTTTCCTTGGCTTTATCCGTTACGCTAATCATCTTTTTAGTAATTCAGTTAGAATCAGTTACTTTCAATAGCTAAACTTTCGATTTGGGTAAAAAGTTTCTTTTATTGATCAGGCAAAGGTAACAATTATGGAAAAACTAGAGCATATCGGTATAGCAGTAAAAAATATAGAAATCTCCAATGCATTATTTGCGAAGCTGCTGGGTCGGGAGCATTATAAGATTGAGGAAGTCGAGTCAGAAGGGGTAAGAACTTCGTTTTTTGATGTTGGAGGAGTAAAAATAGAGCTATTAGAGGCTACGAGACCCGATTCGCCCATTGCCCGTTTCATTGAGAAAAAAGGTGAAGGCGTTCATCATCTTGCTTTTGAAGTAGCAGACATCCGTAAAAGTATGCTGGCTTACCAGGAAAAAGGATTCGAATTGATTAATGAGACCGAAAAAAAGGGAGCTGACAATAAAAAAATATGCTTTTTACATCCTAAGACAAGCAATGGCGTTTTGGTAGAGTTATGCGAAGAGATTAAGGTCTCTTCATCTCACTAGCGCTTTTGCCACCAAACTGGATGTCGTTATAATATTTTAATTTCTTTTTCCCTTTAGCAGTTTTATAATAAGGCCTGCTACTACTGCAAGCACCTAAAACCAGGGATATTGAAATTAGTAAAGCAAGAGCTTTTTTCATTTAGGTCAAATTTCTGAAGTAAAGATACATACATCTACGCACCCAGACTTTTAAATTCATCTATAATCTTACTTTTGCAGGATAAAAGGCCTTTCAATACGATGAGAGGTGTCTTAACATAATGATTATGAGTGAGAAAAGATCAGAAATAGGTCAATTAGGAGAATTTGGAATGATTGACCGCATCAGCACAAAGTTCAACAATGCAAATCAGTCTTCTATAAAAGGAATTGGTGATGATGCTGCTGTTATCAGCACGGATGGTGATTGTGTACTTCTTTCAACAGATATGCTGGTAGAAGGCATTCATTTCGATTTATCATATACTCCCATCCAACATCTGGGTTATAAAGCAGTTGCGGTTAATGTTTCTGACATCGCAGCTATGAATGGCAGACCAGAACAAATCACGGTAAGCCTTGCTTTGAGTAACAGATTTTCCATTCAGGCAATTGATGCTCTTTATGAAGGTATAAAAGCTGCCTGCGAAAATTATAAAGTTGATTTAGTTGGTGGCGACACAACATCGTCAGTAGCGGGTTTAATAATTTCTATTACTGCTGTGGGACGTGCAAAAAAAGAAAAGATTGCCTATAGAAGTGGTGCCATGGCAGGTGATATCATTTGTGTTACAGGCGATCTGGGCGCAGCCTTTGTTGGTCTTCAGGTATTGGAACGTGAGAAAGAAGTATTCCTCGCCAATCCTCAAATGCAGCCCAACATTGAGCGATACGATTACATGGTAAAGAGACTACTTAAACCAGAAGCGAGAACCGATATGGTTTTTGAATTAGAGGAGGCAGGAATAAAACCCACTTCTATGATAGATATCTCTGACGGTTTGGCATCTGAACTTTTTCATATCAGCAAGAACTCTGGCGTTGGTATCAGAATTTTTGAAGATAAAATTCCAATAGACAACTCTACATACGAAACAGCCGTTGAATTTGGTTTAGATCCTGTTACCTGTGCGTTAAATGGTGGTGAAGATTATGAGTTACTCTTCACTATACCGCAAGCCGAATTTGAGAAAATAAAAAATCATCAGGATATTCATTTCATTGGCTATGTTCATGAAAAGAAAGATGAGCATCTGTTGATTACTAAAAATGGTAATGCAGTACCGTTACAAGCGCAGGGCTGGGACCATTTCAAATCCTGATTTTAGTTCCTGAATACTTATGATTTATTTTAGATTAGAATCAATTCTAATTTGAATCGTCATTTGAAAGGCTTGTTAGATTTACGATATTCACGATACTGGAATATTAAAATAATTCCTTACGCTATTCGTACTTATAACTAACACGCATATAGATTGGCTTTATGTGGGAAACAATCCTGAAGATTACATCTGTGTATTTTGCCAGCATGCTAAAGTTTATCTTTGGCCCCGTTGGTGGCTATGCTGCGGGGTTAAACTTAATCACTACCGTTCTGACAACCGTAGCGGGTATGATGACTATTGTTGTTCTCTTTACATTCTGCGGAGACTGGCTGCGTCATAATGTGTTAAATAAATTTTCACGAGATAAAAGCAGGTTTCATATTTCGAACAAACGCTTTGTCACCATCTGGAAGAAGTATGGCCTGGTAGGTGTGGCCATTCTTACGCCGCTTATTCTTACACCCATAGGCGGAACCATTCTGGCAGTAAGCTCTGGAAGTCCGAAGGATAAAATTATTGTTTACATGTTTATCAGTGCGGCAGCGTGGTCACTTATTTTTAGCGGCACTATTTATATTTTCGGAAATGAAGTATTGAGAGTCCTTCCTGATATTATCAAACCCTAGTTATTTAGAACCTTCATCTGGTAAAATTTCAATATCGTGGACCAGAACACGTTTAGCTATACGCTGTCCGGTAGGTGTTGCGGCTAATCCTCCTAAGGCTGTTTCTTTATAACGGGTTTCCATGCTGGCACCAATTTCGCCCATCGCTTCAATCACTTCATCAACAGGTATAACACTGCTAACATTTGCCAACGCAATTTGAGCTGAGCTATTAGCAATAGCAGCCGCACTTGCATTACGAACTACACAAGGAATTTCAACAAGCCCGGCTACCGGATCGCAAACAAGGCCAAGCATACACTGAACCGTTATCGCCACCGCATTAAAGATCTGATCAACATTTCCATCAAGACAAAAGATAATTGCACCCGAGGCCATCGCTGCGGCAGTACCTGTTTCAGCCTGACATCCGCCAACGGCACCTGAAATAGAAGCGCGTTGTTCCATAATCAATGCAATGCCGGCCGACACCAGCATGGCTTCTAAAATTCTAGAATCTTCAATCGAATGAATTTCCTGTAGTGTAAAAAGAACTCCAGGCATAATGCCGGAAGCACCCGCTGTAGGTGCTGCTACAACACGACCCATGCAACTGTTTACTTCCTTGGCAGCCAGAGCACGTGCAATGAGATTTTGAAATTCTTTTGATAATACTGTTTGTTTGTGATTGTAAACTTTCTTGGCGCCATTGTTAATCATGCCCGACCGTGAAGTCATATCTTCTTCCAGTCCTGTGCGAACAGCATCTTTCATCACGGCCCATGCTTTAGACAGGCCTTCCATTATTTCTACATTGGTTCGGTTTTTTTGTTCGCGTTCATATTCCAGAACAACTTCACTTAGCGTGAGATTGCGTTCTATAGAATATTTTTTCCAGTCCTCGAAGGATTCAAAAAGAAAAGCCATATTGGAGCTCGTTTAGGTTATAACGAAGTTCGGGCTTTATATAATCTGTAACAACGAAATTCAATTATTTCGCGTACTTAAGACTTGTTATTAAATGATGTTATTAAAAGAAATTGTTATGAAAAAAATGTGGCTCACTGCTTTGGGTCTTTTTGCTGTGTTGTCAGGCTATGCGCAGGCACAGGATGAGGTTGCTATCAAAAAGATTTTTGACACCGAGCTTACGCAAGGTAAAGTATATTCTTTGCTTGAGTATTTAACAACATCCATTGGCCCACGCCTCAGCGGCTCACCTGGTGCTGCTGCCGGTGTTGAATGGGGACGTCATGCTATGGAAATGGAAGGTCTGGATTCAGTATGGCTTCAACCTGTTATGGTGCCGCATTGGGTTCGTGGTCAGAAAGAAATAGCCCGCATCATCAACTCAAAAAAGATGGGCACTGTTGATGTAAATGTTTGTGCATTGGGTGGCTCAATCGGTACAGGCCCTTCAGGTGTGGTTGGTAATGTTATTGAAGTAACAAGTTTTGATGACTTAAAAAGACTGGGTACTAAAAACATTACAGGTAAGCTTGTCTTTTTTAATCGTCCTATGGACCCGACATTTATTCACACATTCCATGCCTATGGTGCAGCCGTTGATCAGCGTGTTCAGGGTGCAAGTCAAGCAGCGAAATATGGTGCAACAGGTGTAATTGTCAGATCGATGAGTTTGGGTAACGAAGACTATCCTCATACAGGATCTGTTGTATACGATACTACCGTAACTAAAATTCCAGCTGTAGCGATCAGCACCAAACATGCTGATTTGTTGAGTAAACTTTTAAAAGAAGATAAAGGCGTTCAGTTTTACATAGAAACACACAGCGAGATTCTCGACGATGTTCCTTCATTCAATGTTGTTGGTGAGATCAAAGGTTCTGAATATGCCGATGAAATTATTTTAGTCGGTGGCCATCTTGATTCATGGGATCTGGCACAAGGCGCACAAGATGATGGCGCTGGTTGTGTGCAATCACTTGAGGTGTTGCGCCTGTTAAACACGATTGGCTATAAACCAAAACGTACTATACGCGCTGTCTTATTTATGAATGAAGAAAACGGTTTGCGTGGTGCCTTAGAGTATGCACGACTGGCTGGTTTAAAAAAAGAAAAACATATTGCAGCAATAGAATCTGATGATGGCGGTTTTACTCCTCGTGGTTTTTCAATGGAAGCAACACCTGACATTCGAACTAAAGTAAAGAGTTGGGCAAATTTGCTGGAGCCTTATGGACTAACTGAATTTAATGGTGAAGGTGGAGGTGCTGATGTTGGCCCCTTAAAACCTCAGGGTGCAACTATTTTTGAATTTCTTCCCGACTCACAACGCTACTTCCGGTATCACCACACAAAAGAAGATACCTTTGATAAAGTTGATAAGCGCGAACTTGAACTTGGAGCTGCTTCTATGACAGCACTTGTTTATCTGATCGATCGATACGGATTAAAATAATTTTTGAATCAGTAAGGGCATCTTTAAAATTTAGAGATGCCCTTACTTTTTAGTTTGTCGTGAAAATGAATTCACCTGTAAGTGAATTGTTCTCCCACGGAATCTGATGCTGTGCTGATTCGTTTGAAACTTCAATACGAACCTTCTTGAAAATCTCTTCAATGTTTAATCCTGGCGCGTTGATGTACTTCAATAGTTTTGAAGTATAAAGACCATTACGTCCGTCACCATCAGATGCGACATCACCAGGTGCTGTAGCAAAGGCAATGATAGAACCTTGTTTGGCACCTTTCGGTGGATCCATTCGTGTAATGCCTTTTTCGTCAGATCTTGAGAAACTTCTAAAAGGATTGTTGCGACATGCATCCAGAATAATAATGTTGATTCTGTTTTTTGAAAACTCCATAACGCGTAAAACAGAAGCTGCACTTACACATTCATCTTCCACTTCTGCCTTTTGCTCAATGTCAGCGTCAATAGGTACAAGATAATTTGTTCCGTCTACCTGTAAGCCATGACCTGAATAATAGAATAGACCAATTCCTCCGTCATTTATTTTAGTGCTGAACTCGCGAATAGCATTGCGCATATCGTTACGTGTTCCGTTTTGAACAAGAATCACTTCAAACTTCTTGGCATCCAATGCAGCGGCAATATCAAGAGCATCATTAACGGCATTTTTTAATGGCCCATTTTTGTAAACTCCATTACCAATAACGAGTGCTACTTTTTTCTCATTTGCATATTCATACGAGCCAGTTGTTGTGGTGACAACCTCATCGTTTTTCTTTTCTGATTTTCGTATATCAAAATGCGAAGGTTTGCTATAGCCTTGAATAGTAGTCTGCGCGATAGCCGGACAAACTGAAATGGTGAGTATTAAGGTAAGGCATGAAAGAAAGCTTTTCATTTTGACAAGAGTAAAATGATTACAGAGCATGTTAAAATTAATCTTTTAACTTCAGATTTGATAAGACTTTAACCAAAAGGTTTTTCAATCAGCAGATAACAATGTGCAGAAGGTTTTTGGGGGTTGAACGATCGGTTTTTTTCAACTAACTTTCATAACCTTATGAAACCCTGCATTAGCCTTTGTTTTTTACTGATTAACAGTTTTGCCGTTGCGCAAAAGATAGAGAACATAAACCAGCAGGCTGTTGGTAATAAAATAATTGTCACGTATGATATTACTGACAGCAAACCCGATCAGACATTTGATGTGGCATTATATTGCTCGCACGATAGTTTCTCCAAGGTTCTTGTAAATGTTAATGGCAATGGTGTTGGAGAGAATGTAGCTGGAGGTGTTAATCGCACTATCATTTGGAGTGTTCTTGATGAGCTTCCCCAATTTGTAGGCGATTATAATTTTGAAGTGAGAGCTTTAGTGCACGAACATAAAACAAATACCACAACCGATGTGGGTACGCGTAAGCTTATAATCACAGACAAAGATTCTGCCTATCCTGAAATCTCAAACACACTTACAAACTATATTAATGAAGCTAAAGATTTGAAAGACGCTTTTCAGTTTATTTCCTCACAGGCATTTGAATCACGACAAGCGTTGAACGGTTTAACACAAGCAGTAGATCAATATAATGCAGCCTATGAAAAACTGAACAACCAACGACTTACCTACGAGAAACTTGTTACAGATTATTGGAAACGAGATGTACTTGTATTGGAATTTAAAAGTCTGATGGACTACACGCTGGGTGATGTTCATTCTGTAGACATACTTACCCTTACACAACGCATTGCTGTTATCAATAATTTGTATCAGGGTCAGATAAAGAGTCAGCGAAAAATAAATGAGGCCAAGCTTGAGCTTACTAAAAACATTCAATTAGATGTAACCAGGCTTGATAAGAGGTTGCAAGAGTTAGAGCGCAGAACAAACAGAATGCTATATAATCTTAGTCAGGAATAATTATAAACAACTACAGGATGAAACGCATACACTATTATTCAGGATTGCTCATCATTGGAGCTAACATTTTACTAAATGGTTGTAGTAGCAGTGATAAGGCAAAGCCTGCTATTACCAGCGCTGAACCATCAGCCGGCGAGGAGGGTGATGCTGTTGTTATCAAAGGAAATTTTCTGGCAACAACAAAGTCCATTACATTTGGTACAACAACAGCTCTTGTTATTGATGCGCAGACTGAGCAGGTTACAACGCAAGTACCTGCTGGTGCAACGGAAGGTAACTCAAGCATTACTGTTACTAATGAAGGTGGTTCATCCAAAGCCGATTTTGTAGTTCTTCCTCCTTCACCTGTACTGCCATCCGATGAGAAGGCATCGATCACAAGTGTTGTTCCTGCAAATTCTTATAAAGGTTATCCGATAATGATCAGAGGTAAAAATCTGATTGGCACAAGCAAGGTTCTGTTCAATTCTACGGAAGCAACAATCATTACAAAGTATAACGGAACAGTGACGGTGTTCGTGCCGGATGTTCCAAACGGAAAATATTCTATAAAGCTTGTAACAAGTGAAAATGGAAATTCGAATGGACAGGATATTACAATAACATCGCCACCATCTGGTTTCCCTGCACCACCTAGTGCTAATTTCATTGCGCCTCCACCGGCTAATTTTTCAGCAACAATATCCAATCTATGGAGTATTTTTTTCTTGAGTCAGAATGGAAACGATGATTGCCCTCTTGTAGATATTAATGATGCTAATTTTTGTGGAAGTTTTGCCTTTACAAAAGATCCAAACACGCATATCGTTACCGATAATTACATTGAATTTACTCGTGATGGCATTGAACATTTTTATGGTCAATGGTCATCTCAATATGCAATTCCCTGCACGCAACGAATTGTATTCATCTCAGGTAAAGATGGCCATATATTGGAAGCCACTGTTGATGTAAATGGGGACGGATGTCAGTAATGAAAAGGCTTACACTGCTCTTCATTTGTATTTTAAGTTTGCAGCTCAATGTTGTTACGGCACAGTCACGCTATAAAAAATACGATTCTATTTTTTACGAAAGGATATTCTCACCTACATTCTCTACTATGATGATGCCCAAAGGATATGTGGAGGTGATCCTGAGTAACTCGTTACTTTCTACTAATCAATATTGGAGTGATAACAGCAAGCTTATAAATTACAACTCAAGATATACTTATAATTATTCTTTACTGCAGACAAATATTGGTGTATCGTCTTCATCAAGGGTAAGTGTAGGGTTTGATTTTTATTATACTATGGGCAGAAATGATGCCGAAAGAAACAGCTCGCCCTTTCATGTGTTTAATTCAAATGCTCCTGGTAATATTCAATCAGCAAGCGCTTTGTCAGCTATTGCACCGAGGATTAAACTTGTCCCGTTCAAACGCTATAAAAATTTCATCTTTCAAACATCGCTGTATCTTCTGATGATTAGTA
Organism: Cyclobacteriaceae bacterium; assembly: GCA_035493595.1. Taxonomy (GTDB): domain Bacteria; phylum Bacteroidota; class Bacteroidia; order Cytophagales; family Cyclobacteriaceae; genus DATCRE01. The sequence continues at coordinate 11,260 of DATJHZ010000077.1, forward strand.
ACAACAGCGTTAAGACTTTCCTCGGCGCAAGTGAAACATCATTAAGAAATCAGTTTCTATATTCAATTAAGATCAGCCGTAAGCTTATGAGTTTTGCACAGGCTGATGTTGATGTATATTTTAAAAGTAATAATGCAGGTGAATCAAATAGATATGCTGTGCCTGTTAATCTCTATTTATATTGGATAGCAACCAATCATATTTTTCCTTACGCATCCATTGGTTATGGAACTCAGTTTCAAAAGTTAAATGATAAGTTTCAGAGTAATTATAACTATGTGCCTGTTATTGCCGGTGTACAATATCAATTTTCATTGCGTTTTAATGTTAATGTTAACTACTCGCAATATCTTGTAGCGCGTAACAGCGGTGATTGGAGAAGTTTTAATATTGCGTTGCGAGGAGTTTTCTAATAGATTTAGTTCGTACTAAAGTCCTGCCTCACCAACATATTCGGCAGCTTCTAATTGATAAATCATTTTATCAGGATCGGTGTCATTTAATTTCAGAATGCCACGCAATTCAATGGGTTTTTCAGAGTATGTGAGAGGTTCCTTCATGCTCACTTCAATAACAGTTTCTGGACCGCCTACACCACAAAAGAAACAGGCATTAATAGGGAGAGATGATAACATGAAGTGATTTCCTTTGATGCCGCTTTGGAAAGGAATCATATATCCTGGAAGTGTAATAGTTTTTCCATTTAGAGATCTGGTGCCTGCACTAAATAATGGTTTGTCATAATCACCAAGTTTGTCTTTAGCTTTTTCGAATTTTATATCATAAAGTTTGGGCCAGATTAATGATGGCATTCCTTTATAAACACTTTTTTGTGCCAGTGCATGAATTGAAATCAAAATAAAGAAGACGATAAAAAAGTGTTTCATTATTAAATTAAGAATTAAGTTCTGTCAGATTCTTCAGATCTATGGTAAAGACAGACCCTTCACCATAAACGGATTTCACGGTAATATAACTTTTTATTTTTGTGGCAGCTTCCTTGGCAATGTATAATCCTAAACCAGAGCCTTTCGATTTCTGCGTTCCGCGGAAAAACATAACAAATAATTTTTGTATTATTTCAGGTTTCATGCCCTCGCCATTATCTTCAACGTGCAAGAGTAATCCCGTAGTTTTGGGTGTTGAATATATTTTAATCTGTCCTTTATTGCCAGGCAAATGTTTTTGATATTTTATGGCATTGGTAAGAATGTTATTGATGATCATTTTTAAACGTGTCTTATCTGTTTGCAAAAAATAGTCTTGAAGTAAGCTCATGTCAATAGTCACGTCTGATATTCCTTCTGTGTAACTTAAATTTTCTATTGTCTCAGTACACAATGCTTTTATGTTTACCGGCTCTATAACCAGCGCCTGTCTTTTATTTCTGGAGTAATCCAGTATCTCATGAATAAAAGAGTCGAGCTTCTTAACACTGAATTCTATTTTACTAAAATAGACCTGATGATCTTCCGGCGAGGTGTTTAATTTACTAATATTTACCAGACCTAAGATGGATTTAAGTGGAGCACTCAGATCATGTGAAACACTATAAGCAAAATGATCGAGTTCTTTGTTGGTAATCTCAAGCTCTTTATTCGTCACTTCAAGTTGATGCAATTGATTGACAACCCTTCGTTCAACAAGTTTTACATCAGAAATTACCCTGCCTGTAATAGCCGAAAAAACATAGAGTAAGCTTGTACCTAAATAGATATTGATAACATTATCTTCGAGTCTGTACGTGTAAGGACTATCAATCATTTTAAAGGAGATAAAAGGAATGATATAGGTTAAGAAGAATATATAAGTGTTGGTAAGTATGGCAAGTCCAAAACCATAACGTATAGCAGTGTAAAGAGAGAGCACCCCGTAGACAAACCAGAATTTGCTAAAAGGAATAGTGAGACTTAGTACTAGTATAGCAATGTAAACAATTATGATTTCAATTTTTTGCTTTGGTCTAACGCTCATCAACTCAGGTGTAATGATTTCTTTCCCCAGGAGCAAACCCTTCCTGGACATCATTGGTGTTACGTAATACAGTATTGGCAATGTAAGTCCGAAGTTGGAAATAAATTCGCCAAGAGAACTCCTGACAAAAGTATACAGGAATGCATCAGCCGAGCGCTCGCCGGTTGCGATGAAGACAGCTTCAAGCAAAAAGAGTTCAGAAATCAGAGGTAATGTAATTCCTAAAATCAGAAATGATGTTAGTGTATTGATGTTCGGTAGCCAGTACTTCCCTTTATTTTGTTTGGTAAAAAGTAGCCATGACAAATAGATGAGCAATGTTTCAGGGATGGAGAATATTGGCCATAAATACCAAGGGCCAACATCCCAGAGATGAGCACTGATTATTGCATTGATGTACATAGCAGGCACTATTCGCTTTGGGCCCCACCAGTTTATAAGAACAATGCCCATGCAAGTAGGCAGATAAACAAAAGCTCCACCTGGGGCATATTTAAAAAGTGCTGAAATTTCACTGCCAATGTGAATAACAAGGATAGGCACTACCCATGTCCACCAAGGGAGTTGATTTGCTTCTTTTGAATGTAAATGAAGATTATCCATTGACAAATAATGTTCAAGCGCAAAAGTGAAGCGTAATTCCTATTCGTGAAGTTCAGTCGTAAAGACTGATACTTTTCCATATTCTGAATGTACAGAAATGTTTTCATTATTTATTTCAGCAACGTCTTCAATATTAGCAGATAAGGATATTAACTTTTGGCTTTGGCTTATTATAAAATAAAAAAGCCATCCAGTGCATTGGATGGCTTTTTGTGAGATAGCTTTTGCTTTTTAAACAGAAACTTTATCCTCTTCTTTTAAAAATGCTTCCATTGGTAAACAGCTACAAACCAGATTACGATCGCCATAGGCATTATCAACCCGGCTAACAGCTGGCCAGAATTTAGACTCTTTTACAAATGCCAGCGGATAAGCTGCTTTTTGTCTGCTGTATGGCAGATTCCAGACATCGGCTGTTATAACGGCTGCTGTATGTGGTGCGTTCTTTAATACGTTAACAACTTTATCAGCTTTGCCTTCTTCTACTTCTCTGATTTCATTTCTGATTTCAATCAGTGCATCGCAGAAACGATCAAGCTCTTCTTTCGGCTCGCTTTCTGTCGGCTCAATCATGAGTGTACCCGCTACCGGGAAAGAAACAGTTGGCGCATGGAATCCATAATCCATCAATCGTTTTGCAATATCTTCCACTTCAACACCAGCCTTTTTAAAATCACGACAGTCAACAATCATCTCGTGTGCGCAACGACCATTGGTGCCCGTATATAAAATTTTATAGTGAGCACTTAAACGATCTTTAATATAGTTGGCATTTAGGATTGCCATCTTGGTAGCATTGGTTAAACCTTCACCACCCATCATAGCAATGTATGCGTATGATATAGGGAGTATGCTGGCGCTTCCCCATGGAGCAGCTGATACAGCATGAATTCCTTTTTCACCACCTGTTGATACAACAGCGTGACCAGGTAAGAAAGATTTAAGTTTATCGTTCACACAGATAGGGCCCATACCAGGACCACCACCACCATGTGGTATACAAAATGTTTTATGAAGGTTAAGGTGACAAACATCGGCACCAATATTAGCAGGCGATGTTAATCCAACTTGCGCGTTCATGTTAGCGCCATCCATGTAAACAAGTCCGCCGTGGTTGTGAATGGTTTCACAAATTTCTGTGATTGATTCTTCAAACACACCGTGCGTAGATGGATACGTTACCATCAGGCAAGACAGGTTGTCTTTGTATTGTTGCGCCTTCGCTTTCAGATCAGCAACATCAATTTTACCGTCTTCATCTGATTTAACAACTACAACTTCCATTGCCGCCATAACAGCACTGGCAGGATTAGTGCCGTGTGCAGATGCTGGGATCAATGCAATATGACGATGTCCTTCATTGCGGCTCTGGTGATAAGCACGAATAACCATCAGACCAGCGTACTCACCCTGTGCACCACTATTTGGTTGAAGTGAAACACCTGTGAAGCCTGTTATTTCTTTTAACCAGTTTTCAAGATTGGCGATGATTTCCTGATAACCTTTTGTCTGACTGGCAGGAGCAAACGGATGGAGTTGTCCTATTTCAGCCCATGTTACAGGAACCATTTCGGCTGTAGCATTAAGCTTCATGGTGCATGATCCTAACGAAATCATAGAATGCACCATCGATAAATCTTTATTCTCTAAACGCTTCATGTAACGAAGCATTTCATGTTCAGAGTGGTGTAAGTTAAATACCGGGTGAGTAAGGTAAGCGGACGTACGCACCAGTGATGCAGGCCAGGTAATAGATTGTCCGTTGCTTGACGCGGCAATTGCTTTCTTATTTTCCGCTGCAGCGAAAACTTCAACTATTTTATTGATGTCGTCAACAGAAGTTGTTTCGTCTGTGGAGATGGCAACATGGTTATCGCTTAAATAACGGAAGTTCAATTCACGTTTTTCAGCTTCACGCTCTATAGCCTTTGCATCGGCAACAACAACGTTAATAGTATCGAAGTAATGCTCGTTAACTTGTTTAAAGCCCAGTGCTTTTAAATTACTTTCAAGACTCTTGGCTAAACTATGAATGCGTTTTGCAATTTTCTTTAATCCTTCTGGTCCATGATAAACAGCATACATACCAGCGATAACAGACAACAATACTTGTGCAGTACAAATGTTTGATGTTGCTTTCTCGCGACGAATGTGTTGCTCGCGTGTTTGCAACGCCATACGATAGGCAGGATTACCACTGGCGTCAAGCGATGCTCCAATGATCCGTCCTGGCATCTGACGTTTGTATTCATCTTTAGTAGCGAAGAAGGCAGCATGTGGACCACCAAAGCCCATAGGCACACCAAAGCGTTGTGAAGATCCTACAACAACATCGGCACCCATCTCGCCTGGTGATTTTAGTAAGAGCAAGCTCATCAGGTCAGTGCCCATTACTACAGCTACTTCTTTTTCATGTGCCGAAGTAATGAATGCTGTATGATCAGCAATAGCGCCATTACTATTTGGATATTGAACATAGACACCAAATAATGAAGTGTCTGTGATGTCAAGTTTATGAATGTCGTCAATAACGATTTCAATGCCTAGAGGATTAGCTCGCGTTAACAACACATCGATAGTCTGAGCAAACGTATTGCGATCTACAAAAAAGCGTGATGCTTCTTTTTTGCTGCCTTTGCGTGAGGCATGCAATAAGTGCATGGCTTCAGCAGCAGCAGTTCCTTCATCCAGCAATGAAGCGTTGGCTATTTCCATACCGGTCAGGTCGATGACCATGGTCTGGAAATTAATCAATGCCTCTAAACGACCTTGTGCTATTTCAGCCTGGTAAGGTGTGTAAGCTGTATACCATCCTGGATTTTCAAGAATGTTCCGAAGAATAACTCCAGGGGTGATTGTGTTATAATATCCAGCGCCAATAAATGATTTATAGACTTTGTTTTTAGATGCCAGCTTTTTGAATTCATTCAGAAATTGAAATTCTGATTGTGCCGCTGGCAGGTTCAGGGCTTTCTTTAGCCTGATGGAGGCGGGTACGGTTTGCGCAATCAGCTCATCAACCGATGAGGCCTTTACCACTTTCAACATTTCTGCTACCTGCTGCGCATCAGGCCCAATATGACGTGTTTCGAATTTTTCGGTGTACAGTGAGTCTATATTCATCGATTTTGCTTGTTTTTACGCGATTAATGCCCGAAGGCCGAACAATTGTAAGGGTCCTTAAAATTGCCACAAATGTAATGTAGAAACCTTTACAATTAACAGGTAAAAGTGAATAACATTTTAGGGATAATTAAGATTCTGAAAGGCTTTGAATACAAGAAAAATCTTATAAAGATGATAGGTAAAAAGCCGTTTTATTGAATAGGAAACGTTACAATAAACTCACTGCCTTTTCCGAGCGACGATCTTAATTCGATACTTCCATTTAAACGATCAACAAGGGTTTTAACAATAGCCAGGCCCAGGCCGTTAGAACTTTCTCCGGCAGTAGGCTGTGCGCTAAGCTTCCTGAATTTTTGAAATAGATGCTGTTTATCATGATCTGAAAAGCCAGGGCCCTGATCCTTCACTGAAATCCAGATGTTGTTGTTAGTGGTCTTGCCTGCTACTATAAGTACAGTTGAACTTCGGCTAGAAAATTTAATAGCATTAGAAATAAGATTGTCAACAATTCGATTCAGATAACTCTCATCAATGTTTAGGGTTTCATTTTCAATTTGAGTGAGATCTGCGTGCAACTGAATACTTTTTAATTGTGCAACCTGGTGAAGTGATTCAATTCTTTTACGCAAGGCCAGATCTACACTAACGTTTGAGTATGTTGGAATAATATTCTCTTCAAGCATGTGCGCGTCAAGAACATCTTTTATAATGTCAAGCTCAGCCTGTGTTGCATCCTTGATAATCTGAATGTACATCCGCTGTGTTTCTGTCAGTGATGCTTCCATCTCCAATAATGATGAAACGCCTTTAATGCGATGCATCGGCGATTTAAGATCGTGTGCAACAAAGCTCATGAGCGTATCTTTTTCTTTGTTCAGGTCAAATAGTTCCTGGTTGCGTTGTGAAAGTTTTTCGTTTTGAGTACTGATTTCGTTACGCTGTAATTCAATAAAATTATTTTGTTTGGCGAGTTTACTATTTACCTTTTTTCGTGCGCGAAGATTTCGCCATTGGAAAAGACCAAGTGCTGTTGCGAATAGTATAATGATAATCAGGATAATATTCTGAAGCCTTTGCTGATGAATAGTAGCTTCGTTTATGGAACTGTTTGCTTTTAATAATTCATTCTCTCTTTCTTTCCTTTCAATTTCAATTTCAAATTGAATACGCTCTACCTGGCGGGTTAGATCAAGGTCTTTGATCGAGTCTTTAAGAATAAGATACTTGTTATAATTTTCAAGTACGGCTGTTTTGTTATTTCCTGTTTCTGATAATCTCCAGAGCCAGTAGTAGCTATCCATTTTAGAGGTCATGTCCCTTGTTCGTATGGCTACTTTAAGTGCTGCGTCAAAATATTTTTTAGCGCTAGCAAGATCTTTCATTTTAAATTTTATCTGCCCCATAGTCAGATAAGCCTGCGGCAGAATTAGAACATTGTTTTTTTTCAGGATAGCGTTTAAGCCTTCAGCACACATTATCTCGGCCTTATTTAAAAGACCTTTGTTTAAATAACTGGTGGCAAGATTTGTTTTTATTTCGGCCAGGTTGATCTCATCGTGAATGACACGACCTGCTGAGTCAGCTCGCAGTAAAAATTCAATCGCCTTATCTTCATCCTTTTTTGTTTGATACAATCGTCCGGTCATTACCAGGGCCGCCATGATATCGCGTGTGTTATGAAGTGCCAGACGCATTTCAAGAGCTTTGAGATAATGACTTTCAGCTTTTACGTAATCGTGTTGAATCTTAAAAAGATTGGCCAGGCTTTGATAAGTATAACACAGCCCTGATGAATCTTTCAGCGTTTCAAAAACGGGTAGGGCCTTCGTGTAATATTCGTAAGCGCGTGAAAGCAATCCTTGCTCGAAAAAAAGTCGGCCAAGATTAATGGTGGAGTAAGCATGTTGAACGGAATCATGTTGCTCTACTGCAATTCGAAGAGCTTCTGCATAAGACTGGAAAGCAAGCAATCTTTCACCTTTATGATTTTGAGCCACACCAATAAAGTTTATTGATTTGGCAAGGCCTTTCTTTAGGTTAAGTTTTTTTGCCAGTGTCTGCGCCTGTTTTGCAAAGTAGATGGTGCTGTCGGGGTATGATGCCCTATATTCCCATGCCAGGTCATTTAATAAATCAAATTGCTTACTTCCGGCTGAAGACTTTAATTGTGTTTTGATGCTGTCAATCAGGTGAAGGTTTTGGGCTAGGCCAGTTAGTGCGCTGCACAGAAAAACAATCAAGAATGGTAAGCCATGATGTAGTCTCAAAACCCAACGTATTTGAATGTGCAAATATGAATAAAAGAAAAGATTAGTGTAAACTAGTTTTAGACTTCTCATCAATAATGGTTACAGCACAAAAAGTTATTGCCGTTTATAGATCAGGCAATTTTATCACAACAGGATAAGTAATTTGTCATGCAAAATAGAGTTTTCAGGCTTTAGGCGCTTATGGCGTGCTTTGTACACTTAAATACCCCATCATTCACCTTGTAATTACTGAAAAACTCGTCCATATTTGAAAAATTAACCAACTGAGATATCGAATGAAAGTAAAACTACTAGCTCTTATTTGTGCGTTCGCAGGTATTTTCCGCCTCCAAGCGCAAGACCCAGCCATACAAAAGTATGGAAACCAAATTACCCCATCAGATCTGAAAGAGTACCTGTCTATCCTGGCTTCGGATGCCTTTGAAGGTAGAGAAACAGGTAAACGCGGACAGAAGATAGCTGCCGCTTTTGTAAGCGCTCATTTTCAGGAAATAGGTTTGGCAGCCCCCGTTAATGGCAGCTACTATCAGCCCGTCGAATTGTATACATCCGTTCCAGGCGATACTTATGTTATGGCTGGCAAAACACGTTTCAACAATTTTGGAGATATTGTTTACTATGGCACTGCCGATTCTGGTGGTGAGGTTAATGTACCTGCTGTATTTGTAGGCTTGGGCCGACCAGAAGATTTTGAACAGGTTGTAGTTCAGGATAAAGCTGTTCTTATTTTATTAAAATCAGAAGAAGATTTTCAGGCGCCAGTAACATTGGCAAAAGAAAAAGGTGCCCGAATGATATTTTTATTCAATCAGGATGTGAAAGGATTTGAAGAAATAGCCAGCCAGTTAAAAACATACATTTCAGGTGGCACGATGTCAACTAAAAGACCTGATGGTAACAGCAAAAGCAAAGGTGCGTTTTTCATTGCACCAACTGTAGCCGAAAAGATTCTGAACTTAACAATGGAGAAAATCAAGAAACTTGTTGATGAAGATCCGAAGAAGAAAGCATTGAAGAAACTCAAACCTTCTACTGTTCAGTTTAAAACAGGTATTGAAGTGAAAACACTTCGTACTGAAAATGTACTAGGTTACTTAGAAGGATCTGATAAGAAAGATGAACTTGTAATTGTTACAGCACATTACGACCACATTGGTAAGAAGAGTGGCACTGAAGGCGATCTTATTAACAATGGTGCTGATGATGATGGATCTGGCACTGTATCAGTAATGGAAATTGCCAAGACTTTTGCACAAGCAAAGAAAGATGGTAAAGGTCCACGCCGCAGTATGTTATTCATGACCGTTACTGGTGAAGAAAAAGGATTGTTAGGATCTGATTATTATACACAACATCCAGTGTTTCCTTTAGCCAACACTGTAGTTGACTTAAACATAGACATGGTTGGCCGTCGTGATGCTCAACATAAAGACAGTGCTCCTTATGTGTATGTTATCGGTTCTGATAAACTATCAACTGAACTTCATAACATCAACGAACAAAACAACAAGACATACACCAATCTTATTTTCGATTATACTTACAACGATCAGAACCACCCTGACAGATTGTACTATCGTTCTGATCATTGGAACTTCGCCAAGAATAATATTCCCATCATCTTCTATTTCGATGGTATCCATGAAGACTATCACTTACCAAGTGATGAAGTACAAAAGATAGAATTTGATTTATTAGCGAAGCGTGCACAGTGTGTTTTCTACACAGCGTGGGAGATTGCTAACCGCGATCAACGCATTGCAGTAGATAAGAAGTAAGAGTTGATAACCCTTTGTAAAAAGTGAGCTTATGGAGTTCCGTAAGCTCACTTTTT